>JAUILS010000177.1 GCA_030432975.1 Actinomycetes bacterium | reverse complement strand
GGAGGAGATCCCCATGCCCGACCTGCCCCAGCCGACGGACGGCACCTCGATCGAGACGGCGCCCAGCGAGGAGGCGGCTGCCGGCTCGACCACCGACACCGGAGCGCCGGCTCCCAGCGACCGCAACTCGCTGACGCTCGGCCCGGACGGCCCGATCCTGCTGCACGACGTGCACTTCCTGAACCAGATGGCGCACTTCAACCGGGAGCGGATCCCGGAGCGCAACGTCCACGCCAAGGGGTCGGGGGCGTTCGGCGACTTCGTGACCACCGGCGACGTCTCGGCCTACACCAAGGCCGCCCTGTTCCAGCCCGGCGTGCGCACGAAGATGCTCGCGCGGTTCTCGACCGTGGCCGGCGAGCAGGGGTCGCCCGACACCTGGCGCGACCCGCGCGGCTTCGCCGTGAAGTTCTACACCGACGAGGGCAACTACGACCTCGTCGGCAACAACACCCCGGTCTTCTTCATCCGCGACACCATGAAGTTCCCGCACTTCATCCGCAGCCAGAAGCGCCGCGGCGGCTCGGGGCTGCGCGACAACAACATGCAGTGGGACTTCTGGACCCTCAACCCCGAGTCCGCCCACCAGGTGACCTACCTGATGGGCGACCGTGGGATCCCCAGGACCTACCGGCACATGAACGGCTACGGGTCGCACACCTACCTCTGGGTCAACGAGGCGGGCGAGAAGCACTGGGTGAAGTACCACTTCCACAGCAACCAGGGCGTGGAGGGGCTCACCGACGACGACGCGACCCGGATCGCCGGTGAGGATGCCGACTTCCACCGGCGCGACCTCTACGACGCGATCGGCCGCGGCGACTTCCCCTCCTGGACCCTGTCCGTCCAGGCGATGCCCTACGACGACGCCCGGACCTACCGGATCAACCCCTTCGACCTGACGAAGGTGTGGCCGCACGCCGACTACCCCCTCATCGAGGTGGGCACGATGACGCTGAACCGCAACCCGGACAACTTCTTCGCCCAGGTGGAGCAGGCGGCCTTCGAGCCCTCCGCCCTGGTGCCGGGCATCGGCTTCAGCCCCGACAAGATGCTGCTCGGACGAGCCTTCGCCTACGCCGACACCCACCGGCACCGGATCGGCCCCAACTACCTCCAGCTGCCGGTCAACCGGCCGAAGGTCGAGGTGAACACCTACACCCAGGACGGTCCGATGGCCTTCGAGCACCGGGGCGACGACCCGGTCTATGCACCGAACTCCTTCGGCCGGGGGTACGCCGACCAGGTCGGCGAGGCGGAGGAGGGATGGGAGGCCGACGGCGCGATGGTCCGCCAGGCCTACACCCTGCGCGAGGACGACGACGACTGGTCACAGCCCGGCACCCTGGTCCGCGACGTCTGGGACGACGCCCAGCGGGACGCGTTCGTCCACACGGTCGCCGGTCACCTGCTCGGCGGCGTGGAGGGCGACGTGCTGGAGCGGGCGTTCGAGTACTGGAAGCGCGTCGACGCCGACACCGGCAAGCGGATCGAGGAGCTGGTGCGCGGCGGGGCGGACCTGGGCGCTCCCGGCGCCCAGCCCGGCGCCGCGCGCGAGGACGCCTCCTCGCCCATCGTCGAGGACGACACCCACGCGGACTGACGGCCCCTCGGCGCGGCTGCGGGCGCGTCAGCCGTCGGCGGGCTCGGCGGTGGCGTCGGCGTCGGTGACGGCCCCGGCGTCGGCCCCGGAGTCGGCGGCACCGGGCTCGGCCTCGTCGAGCGGGGGCGCCACCGGCACCGGCTCCTCGTCAGAGCGGATGTCGATCCGCCAGCCGGTCAGCCGCGCGGCCAGCCGGGCGTTCTGCCCCTCCTTGCCGATGGCCAGGGACAGCTGGAAGTCGGGCACGACGACGCGGGCCGACCGCTGCTCCGCCGAGAGCACCTCCACGGAGGTGACCTGGGCCGGGGAGAGGGCGTGGGCCACGAGCTCGGCCGGGTCGTCGGACCAGTCGACGATGTCGATCTTCTCGCCGTGCAGCTCGGCCATCACGTTGCGCACGCGCTGGCCCATCGGACCGATGCAGGCGCCCTTGGCGTTGACGCCGGCGACCGTCGACCGCACCGCGATCTTGGTGCGGTGTCCGGCCTCGCGGGCGATCGCGGCGATCTCGACGGTGCCGTCGGCGATCTCGGGCACCTCGAGGGCGAACAGCTTCTTGACCAGGGTGGGGTGGGAGCGCGACAGCGTGATCTGCGGTCCCCGCAGCCCCTTGCGGACCGACACGACGAGGCACTTGATGCGGGTGCCGTGGTCGTAGGTCTCCCCCACGACCCGCTCACCGAGCGGCAGCAGGCCCTCGAGCTTGCCGAGGTCGACCATCACGTCGTCGGGGTTGCGCCCCTGCTGGATGATGCCCGAGACGATGTCGCCCTCCTTGCCGGAGAACTCGCCGTAGCGGACGTCGTCCTCGGCGTCACGAAGGCGCTGCAGCATGATCTGCTTCGCGGTCGTGGCCGCGATCCGGCCGAAGCCCTCGGGGGTGTCGTCGTACTCCCCGACGACGTTGCCCTCGTCGTCGAGCTCGCCGGCCATCACGGTGACGTGCCCGGACTTGCGGTCCAGCTCGACCCGCGCGTGCTCCTGGGCGCCGGGCGTCTTGTGGTAGGCCGTGAGCAGGGACTGCTCGATGGCCTCCACGAGCACGTCGAAGGAGATCTCCTTCTCACGCTCCAGCATGCGCAGGATGCTCATGTCGATGTCCATCAGGCGTCCTCCTCCGCGCGACGGTTGAACTCCACCTGCACCAGGGCCTTGCCGACCGCCTCGTAGGCGAGACGGCGCTCGGCGCCGGAGACGTCGAGGTCGACGCCCTCGTCGTCGGCGGCCACGACGCGGCCGGTGAGCCGCTCGCCGTCGGTCAGAGCGACCTTGACGAGCCGGCCGGCGTTGCGCCGCCAGTGCCGGGGCAGCGTGAGCGGTCGGTCGACCCCGCGCGAGGTGACCTCCAGCGTGTAGGGCCGCTCCCCCATCGCGTCGCTCTCGTCGAGCGCGGTCGACACCAGGCGGGTGGCGTCGGCGACGTCGTCCATGGTCACCCCGCCGTCCTTGTCGACGGCGACCCGCAGCACCCGGCGGCTGCCCGCGGGGGTCAGCTCGACGGCCTCGAGGTCGAGCCCGAGGTCGGCCAGTGGAGCGGCCAGCACGGAGGCGATGTCGTCGGAGACGCCGACGAGGGTGGCGTCGTGGCCGGCCCGGTTGCCCGATCTGCTCACGGTGTCGACCTCCTGTGCTGTTGTCGGGTCCACGATAGCCGCTCCCGCCCAGCCGCCGGGTGATCGGGCGCCGCGCCCGGCGGGTCCACGGATAGGGTCGGCCCCATGGCGAGAGGGCAGCATCCGCGACCCGCGATGCCGCGGCCCGTCGGACGACGCGCGGCGCTGCTCGGCGGCGCGGGCGGGCTCGCCTGGCTGGTCTCCGGATGTACGTCGGCCGACCCCGGGTCGCCGTCGGCCGGCACCACCGGCGCGTCGTCGCCGACCGCTGCCGGGACGTCCTCGGCCGCGCCCTCCGCGTCCCCCTCCCCCACCCCCACGGAGCCGGCTCCCTCGGAGACCGGCCCGACGCCGCTGGAGACCGGCGACCGGACCCGCGTCCGGCTGGCGCTGGAGAAGACCGAGGCGATGCTCGCGGGGCTCCTCGCGCTCCGGCGGCCCGGCACGGCGGCCGGTCTGGTCGAGCTGCACACCGCCCACCGGGAGGCGCTGATGACGGTGCTCGAGGAGCCCGACCGTCCCCTGCCGGAGGCGCCCCAGCCGCGGCTCACCCGCCCCGAGATCCCGCTGCGGGAGGCCGGCCTCCAGGCGGAGCTCGTGTCGGCCGCCCTGACCGCCGAGGACGGCCTGGTCGCCCGCCTGTTGGCCTCGATGTCGGCCGGGGTCGCGCAGCAGCTGGCGCTGCTGCCCTCGTCGACCTCCGACGGCCCGACCGACTCCCCCTCCCCGACCTCCCCCGGCGAGGCGACGGCATGACCGAGAACGACGCGCTGCAGAGCACGCTGGAGGCCGAGCACGCCGCGGTCTACGTCTACGCCGCCCTGGTCGGCCGCGGCGACACCGCGCTCGCAGCCGCGCTGTGGGCGGCCTACCGCGAGCATCGCGACCGGCGCGACGAGCTCACCGCGCTGCTGCGCGACGCCGGGGAGGAGGCGGTCGCCGCGGCGCCGGCGTACCAGCTGCCGGCTCGGCTGAACACCCCTGCGCGGGTCCGGCGGGCGGCGGTCGCCGCCGAGCGGGCGGGCGCCGAGGCCTACGCGGCCCTGGTCGCGGCAGGCACCGGCGACCTCCGCTCGTGGGGCGTCTCGGCGCTCACGGCGAGCGCGGTGCGCGAGCTGACGCTGGGCGCCGCGCCGACGGCGTTCCCGGGCGCCCCCGAGCTGGCCTGACCGCCGTCGACGGCGGGGCTGCCACCACGGGGTTGCCAGCGTCGGCGGGGTGCGAGTCACATCCTCCGGTCACACCAGGACCTCCGGACATGACAGCGGTCCGCGAGCTTGCCTTCCGAGGGAGTCCCGAGATCCCCCCCGGAATCGCAAGCACGCGGACCGCTGCGGGTTGGGAAGGCCCGTCAGCGAGGTCTTCCCTGGTGAGACCGGCCCGAGCCCGGTGCTTCACCGACATGCAGAAGCATGCATGATCGCGTCGACGTTCACCAAGGAAACGCTGGTGCATGTTCCTGCGTTGCACAAACATGCAACTTTGCCGAGGCCGGAGCCGGCCCGGACGACGGGCCCGGACGGCCCGTCAGCGGCGCCAGTTTGCCACGATGTCGGGCACCTCTGACAACCGATGGGCGACGGCGTCGGGCACCCCCTCGCTGTGGCCGATCTGAGCGGCAGGAATGGCGCTGTGGGGGATGTGGACGGCACGCATGCCGGCCTGCTGCGACCCCCAGATGTCGTCGTAGAGCCGGTCCCCGACGTAGACGCAGCGACCGGGGTCGCGCACCCCCACCGCCTCCCGCGCGGCCGCGAACGCGCGGGGGCTGGGCTTGGTCCACGGCAGCTCGCTGGTGTAGACCAGCCCGTCGAAGAGCGACAGCACGCCGTCCCGCGAGAAGAAGCCGTCGTGCCACTCGCGCGGCCAGATGGTGTTGGACAGCACGCCGACCCGCAGCCCTGCCTCCCGCAGCGACGCGAGCATCGGCGCGACCTCGGGGTCGGTCAGGGTGTGCGGCTCCCAGAAGTCGTAGTAGGCGTGCAGCAGCGCGGGGTCGTGGTCCAGACCGGCCTCGGCGAACAGGTCGGCCACGGTCGCGCTCTGCTGGTGGTCGCGCGAGCGGCCCCAGACCGCCTCACCGGCGCGGTGCAGCCGCGCGGTCACCTCGGTGGGGTCGTGGTGGGTGGTGACCACGGCCTGGGCGAGCGCCAGCGACTCGGCGTGGAAGTCGATGTCGTGCCACTCGGTGAGCGTGCCGCCCCAGTCGAAGATGACGGCCTCGACCGGGCCGAGCGCCCGCTCGGGTGCGGTCACCGGCGCACCAGCGCGACCAGGTGGTCGACCGCCTCGCCGACCGGCACGTTCTCGCGCTCGCCGGTGCGGCGGTCCTTGACCTCCACGACGCCGTCCGCCAGCCCCTTGCCGACGACCACGATGGTCGGGACGCCGATCAGCTCGGCGTCCTTGAACTTCACCCCGGGCGAGACCTTCGGCCGGTCGTCGTAGAGCGCCGTGACACCGGCCGCGTCGAGCCGCTCGGCGATCTGCTCCGCCGCGGCGAAGACCGCCTCGTCCTTGCCGGTCGCGACCAGGTGGACGTCGGCCGGAGCCACCTCGCGCGGCCAGCAGAGCCCGAGCTCGTCGAGGGTGTTCTCGGCGATCGCGGCGACCCCTCGCGACGGGCCGATGCCGTAGGAGCCCATCGTGACCGTGACGAGCTTGCCGTTCTCGTCGAGGACCTGCAGACCCAGCGCGTCGGCGTACTTGCGGCCGAGCTGGAAGATGTGGCCCATCTCGATCCCGCGGGCGGTCTCGAGCACGCCGTCGGCGCAGGCCGGGCAGGGGTCGCCATCGCGCACCTCGGCGGCCTCGATGGTGCCGTCGGGGGTGAAGTCGCGGCCGGCCACCAGGTCGATCACGTGGGAGCCGTCGAGGTCGGCGCCGGTCACCCAGCTGGTGCCGGTGACCACGCGCGGGTCGACGAGATAGCGGATCCCGGAGGCGTTGTCGGCGCCGAGGGCGCCGGGGCCGATGTAGCCCTTGACCAGCGCGGGGTGCTTGCGGAACTCCGCCTCGTCCATCGCCTCGACCTCGATCGGCTCCAGCTGGCCCTCGAGGCGGCGCTGGTCGACCTCGCGGTCGCCGGGCAGCCCGATGGCCAGCGGCTCGCGGGTGCCGTCGGGGTGCTTGAGCACGAGCAGGACGTTCTTGAGCGTGTCGCCGGCGACCCAGGGCCGGTCCTCGCGCGGGTACTTCTCGTTGAGGTGGTCGACCAGCGTGTCGATGGTCGGGGTGTCGGGCGTCTGCTCGGCGTGCGCCGCGGGCGCGTCGTCATAGGGCAGCGCAGCGGGCGGCCGCACCTCGACCGCCTCGACGTTGGCGGCGTAGTCGCAGGCGGTGCAGCGGACGTAGGTGTCCTCCCCCGCGTCGGCGCGCGCGAGGAACTCCTCGGACTTCGACCCGCCCATCGCTCCCGAGGTGGCCTTGACGATGACGTACTCGAAGCCGAGCCGGTCGAAGATCCGGATGTAGGCGTCGCGGTGGCGCTGGTACGACGCGTCGAGGCCGGCGTCGTCGACGTCGAAGGAGTAGGAGTCCTTCATCACGAACTCGCGACCGCGCAGCAGCCCGGCCCGGGGGCGCGGCTCGTCGCGGTACTTCGTCTGGATCTGGTAGATCGCGAGCGGCAGGTCCTTGTAGGAGGAGTAGAGGTCCTTCACCACCAGCGTGAACATCTCCTCGTGGGTCGGGCCCAGGAGGTAGTCGGCGCCCTTGCGGTC
>JAUILS010000176.1 GCA_030432975.1 Actinomycetes bacterium | reverse complement strand
GCCTCGAGGGCAACCTCTGCCGCTGCACCGGCTACCACAACATCGTGAAGTCGGTCCTCCACGCCGCGGGAGGTGCCCAGTGACCGCCACCCAGGACGCCCCGTCGGTCGAGATCGGCCAGTCCCGCCGCCGCAAGGAGGACCAGCGGCTGATCACCGGTCGCACCCGCTGGACCGACAACCTCAACCTGCCGGGCATGCTCCACCTCGCGATGGTGCGCAGCCCCTTCGCCCACGCCACGATCACCTCGATCGACACCTCGGCGGCCAAGGAGGCCCCCAACGTCGTCGCCGTGCTCACCGGCGCCGACTTCGGCGACGAGATGGGCGTGTGCATCAACGCCTGGCCGATCAGCCCCGACCAGAAGGCCCCCGGCCACCCGCCGATGCCCAGCGACCGGGTCACCTTCGCCGGCGAGATCGTCGCTGTCGTGGTGGCCCGCTCCGCCGCGGAGGCGCGCGACGCCGCCGAGCTCGTCGACGTCGAGTACGACGACCTGCCGGCCGCCCTGGACCTCAAGGAGGCCGCCGAGGACAAGGTGCTCGCCCACCCCGAGCTCGGCACCAACAAGTCGGCGCTGTGGGTCTTCGACTCCGCCGAGGCCGGCACGGGCGGCAACGTCGAGGAGGCGATCGCCCAGGCCCGCGAGGACGGCATCGTCATCGAGCGGGAGTACCGCCAGCAGCGGCTGATCCCGGCCTTCATGGAGCCCCGCTCCGTGGTGGTCGACCCGACCGGTGAGCAGCTGACCATGTGGTCGGCCACGCAGATCCCGCACATCCTGCGCTTCGCCCTGGCGGCGACGACCGGGGTGCCGGAGTCCAAGATCCGGGTGATCGCGCCCGACGTGGGCGGTGGGTTCGGCGGCAAGCTGCAGACCACGCCCGAGGAGTGGATCGTCTGGGCGGTGGCCCGCCGGCTGGCCAAGCCGATGAAGTACACCGAGACCCGCTCGGAGTCGCTGCTCTCGGCCCACCACGGTCGCGACCAGTGGCAGCGGCTGACGCTGGCGGCCACCAAGGACGGCACCGTCACCGGGCTCAAGGTCGACCTGCTGGCCGACCTCGGCGCCTACGTCTCCCTCGTGGGCGGCGGCGTGCCGGTGCTCGGCGCGTTCATGTTCAACGCGATCTACAAGATCCCGGCCTACCACTGGCAGGTGCAGACGGTCCTCACCAACAAGACCTGGACCGACGCCTACCGCGGCGCCGGCCGCCCGGAGGCGACGTACGCCATCGAGCGGCTGATGGACGAGCTGGCCGCCGAGGTGGGGGTCGACCCGTTGGAGATCCGCGAGAAGAACTGGATCACCCACGAGGAGTTCCCGTTCACCACGGTCGCCGGGCTGACCTACGACTCCGGCAACTACGAGGCGGCGACCGCCCGGGCCAAGGAGCTCTTCGGCTACGACGCTCTCCGCGCCGAGCAGGCCGAGCGCCGCGCCCGCGGTGACAAGGTGCAGCTGGGGCTGGGCGTCTCGACGTTCACCGAGATGTGCGGCCTGGCGCCGAGCCGGGTGCTCGGCAGCCTCGACTACGGCGCCGGCGGCTGGGAGGCCGCGAGCGTCCGGATGACCCCGCTCGGCAAGGTCGAGGTCATCACCGGTGCCAGCGCCCACGGCCAGGGCCACGAGACGGCGTTCAGCCAGATCGTCGCCGACCGGCTCGGCGTGCCGTTCGAGGACGTCGAGGTGCTGCACGGCGACACCCAGGTGGCGCCCCGCGGCCTCGACACCTACGGCTCGCGGTCGCTGGTCGTCGGCGGTGAGGCGCTGGTCCGCGCGGCCGACAAGGTCGTCGAGAAGGCCCGGCCGCTCGCGGCCCACCTGCTCGAGGCCTCGGTCGACGACCTGGAGTTCGCCGGCGGCCGGTTCACGGTCAAGGGCACCGACCAGGGCGTCGGCATCGGCGAGCTGGCCACGGCCACGTTCACCGGCCACAACTACCCCGAGGACATGGAGCTCGGGCTCGACGCCGACGCGACGTTCGACCCGGTCAACTTCAACTACCCCCACGGCACCCACCTGTGTGCGATGGAGGTCGACACCGAGACCGGTGCCGTGAAGATGCGCTCCTACGTCTGCTGCGACGACATCGGCAACATCATCAACCCGCTGATCGTCGAGGGCCAGGTGCACGGCGGCCTGGTGCAGGGCATCGCCCAGGCGCTGTGGGAGGAGGCGGTGTACGACGAGTCCGGCACGCTGGTGTCCGGGTCGTTCGTGGACTACCTGCTGCCGACGGCGGCCGACACGATCTCCTTTCAGGTCGACCACACTGTCACCCCGGCGACGAGCAACACGCTCGGCACCAAGGGCGTCGGCGAGGCCGGCACCATCGCGTCCACGCCGGCGGTGATCAACGCCATCGTCGACGCGCTGCGGCCGATGGGCGTCGACGACATCACGATGCCGGCCACCCCCGAGCGGGTGTGGCGGGCCATCAACGACTCCAAGGGCGGCGGCGACGCCCCCACCGAGCAGGCGGCGATGCCGCACTTCGAGAACGAGGGAGGCGCCCAGTGATTCCCGCCAAGTTCGACTACGTCGCTCCGACGTCCGTCGAGGACGCCCTCGCCGCGCTCAGCCAGCACGGCGACGACGCGAAGATCATCGCCGGCGGGCAGAGCCTGCTGCCGGTGCTCCGGATGCGGCTCAACGCTCCGGAGATGGTGATCGACCTGGGGCGCATCGAGTCCCTCCACGGGGTGCGCGACGACGGCGACTCGATCGTCATCGGCGCGATGACCACCCACCACGAGGTGCGCGACAGCGACCTGGTCCGGCAGCACGCCCTGCTGCTGTCCAAGGCGGCCGCTGAGGTGGCCGACCCGCAGATCCGGCACCGCGGGACCTTCGGCGGCGCACTCGCGCACGCCGACCCCGCGGGTGACCTCGGGGCCCCGGCGCTCGCGCTGGGGGCGGAGTTCGTGATCGCCGGCTCCGGCGGCACCCGCACGGTGGCGGGCGACGACTTCTTCGTCGACCTCTTCGAGACCGCGGTGGGCGAGGACGAGATCCTCACCGAGATCCGGGTCCCGAAGCACACCGGCTGGGGGGCGCACTACGAGAAGTTCGTGCGCGTCGCCCACCAGTGGCCGATCGTCGCCGTCGGCGCCGCCGTCCGCGCCGAGGGAGGGACCATTGCGGAGGCGCGGATCGCGCTCACCAACATGGGCTCCACCCCGCTGCGGGCCCGCGGCGTCGAGGAGGCGCTGGCCGGGGTTCCCGCCACCGAGGACGGCGTGGCGGCGGCCGCCGCACGCGCCGCCGAGGGCACCAACCCGCCCTCGGACCTCAACGGCGACGCCGACTACCGGCGTCATCTGGCGGGGGTCCTCACCCGGCGGGCCGTGCTCGAGGCGGCGGGAGCCTGACCGCATGGAGCTGACCCACCGGTTCACCGTCCCCACCTCGGTCGAGGAGACCTGGGAGCACTTCAACGACATCGCCTCGGTGGCGGAGTGCTTCCCGGGTGCCCAGGTCACCGGGGCCGAGGGCGACACCTTCCAGGGCACCGTCAAGGTCAAGCTGGGGCCGATCGCCCTGCAGTACACCGGCCACGGGACCTTCGTGGAGAAGGACGACGCGGCCCACCGCTTCGTCGTCGACGCGAAGGGCAAGGACAAGCGCGGCAACGGCACCGCGGGCGCCATGGTGACCCTCACCATGGAGCCCAGCGGGTCGGCCACCGACGTCCAGGTCGTGACCGACCTGGCCGTCACCGGCAAGCCCGCGCAGTTCGGCCGCGGCGTGATGCAGGACGTCTCCGACAAGCTGCTCGGGCAGTTCGTCTCGTGCCTGGAGCACCGGCTCGCCCTCGGCGAGGACGAGGCGGAGGCTCCGGCGGAGGCGGCCGCGCCCGCGGAGGCGGCGGTCGAGGAGGCCGCCGCGCCCGAGGCGGCCGCGGCTCCCGAGCCGGCGGTGACCCCGGTCGCGGAGACTCCGGCCGCGGAGACCCCGGCACCGGCACCGGCGCCGGCGGCAGCGCCCGCGCCGGCGGCTCCGACGCATCGGGCCGCGCCGCCGCAGGACGACGCGATCGACCTGGGATCGACCGTGCTGCCGGTGCTGGTCAGGGCCTACTGGAAGCCCGTCGCAGGCGGAGTCGTCGCCCTGGTCGTGCTCTGGTGGCTGATCCGGCGCTTCGGCTGAGCACCTCTCTCCCCCCACCGCACCGGGCCCGGGTCGTCGACCCGGGCCCGGCGCGGTGCCCGGGCGCGGCGGCAGCGGGTCGCGCCGGGCCTCGCCTTGACCCGCGCGGCCTCGGGCCGGAGGATCGAGGCCCCTGCTCCGAAGGAGACCGATGACCTCGATCCAGAACCCCGCCGGCCGGACCTCGCTCGGCCTGCCCGACGACTTCTGGCTGGGCGCCGCCACGGCGGCGTACCAGATCGAGGGCGCGGCCACCGAGGACGGCCGGGGGGCGTCGATCTGGGACACCTTCAGCCACACCCCCGGTGCCGTGCTCGGTGGCGACACCGGCGACGTGGCCTGCGACCACTACCACCGGATGCCGCAGGACGTCGCGCTGATGAAGGAGCTGGGTCTCGACGTCTACCGCTTCTCCGTCGCCTGGCCGCGGGTGCAGCCGACGGGCTCCGGGGCCGTCGAGCAGCGGGGGCTGGACTTCTACTCCCGGCTGGTCGACGAGCTGCTCGACGCGGGCATCACTCCCTGGCTCACGCTCTACCACTGGGACCTGCCGCAGCCGCTCGAGGACGCCGGCGGCTGGCCGGAGCGCGACACGGCGCTCCGCTTCGCCGACTACGCCCGCGTGGTCCACGACGCCCTCGGCGACCGGGTGCGCTACTGGACCACCCACAACGAGCCGTGGGTCTCGGCCTTCCTCGGCTACGCCAGCGGCGTCCACGCGCCCGGTCGGCGCGACCCCGGCGCCTCGCTGCGCGCCGTCCGGCACCTGCTGGTCGGCCACGGGCTCGCGACGACGGCGCTCCGCGAGGCCGGGGCCGAGTCGCTCGGCATCACCGTCAACCTCTACGCCGTCAGCCCCGCCAGCGACGACCCGGCCGACCAGGACGCGGCCCGCCGGATGGACGGCATGTCCAACCGGATCTTCCTCGAGCCGCTGCTGCTCGGACGCTGGCCCGAGGACGTGCTCGCCGACCTCGACGCCGCCGGGATCGGCGACGACCTCCGCGGGCCGACCCCCGACGAGGACGTCGCGCTCGCGTCCACCCCGCTCGACGCCCTCGGCATCAACTACTACTCACGGCACACCGTGGCGGCCGGGGGAGAGCCCGGCGCCGAGCTGGCCTACCCCGGCAGCACCGACGTGCGCTTCGTCAACCCGGGCTACCCGGTCACCGACATGGACTGGCCGGTGGACGCCACCGGGCTCTCCGAGGTGCTCGAGGCGGTGCACGCGATGTCGCCCTCGCTGCCGCTCTACGTCACCGAGAACGGCGCGGCCTACCCCGACGACGTCGTCGCCGACGGGCGGGTCCTCGACGACGACCGGACGGCGTACCTCGACGCGCACCTGCGGGCCTGCGCCGCCTCGATCGGTCGCGGGGTGCCGCTGCGCGGCTACTTCGCCTGGTCGCTGATGGACAACTTCGAGTGGGCCTTCGGCTATGCCAAGCGCTTCGGGCTGGTGCACGTCGACTACGACACCCTGGTGCGCACGCCGAAGCGGTCGGCGGAGTGGTACGCCGCGCTGACGCGACGGCAGTAGAGTCCCCCGCATGCTGGGGTGGGCGGTGCGCCTGGTCGCGCTCGTGCTGCTGGCCATCGGGGTGCTGGTGCGGGTCGCGCCGACCCCCGAGCGGGCGCCGTCGCCGACCTACGAAGAGACCACGATCAGCGACTATCGCGCGGACTTCACCCTCGACCGCGAGGGCGACCTCACCGTCGTCGAGCGGCTGTCGGTGGAGTTCCCGTTCGGCGGCAAGCACGGCATCTTCCGCTTCTTCGACACCCGCGACGACAACGACCTGCACGCCCGCCGGGTGCCCGAGGACATCACCGTCACCCGCGACGGGTCGCTGGAGCCCATGGAGCTGTCGACGGAGAAGAGCGGCCGCTACGTCGTGGCCAGGATCGGCTCCCCGGACGTCACGCTCACGCCGGGGACCCACGTCTACGAGCTGCGCTACCGCATCGACGGGGTGCTGCTGCCCGGGCCCGACGGCGAGACCAGCACGTTCACCTGGAACCTCGTCCCGGGCGGCTGGCAGCAGGCGATCACCTCGGCGCGGCTGACCGTGGGCCTGCCGGCGCCCGCGGCCGGGGTGCAGTGCGCCGTGGGCTGGGGGGCGACCGACGGCTGCCAGGCGCGCGGCGAGGGCACTCAGACGCTCGTCGTCCGGGCCGGCCCGCTGCCGCCGCGGACGCCCGTCACCGTCACCACCGACCTGCCGATCGCCACGCCTCCGGCCGGGAACACCCTGCCGTGGACGCAGCGGCTCGACCCGGTGCTGGGGCGGTCGCTGCCGCTGGCCGCGCTGGTGCTGCTGGCGGCGGTGGCGGCGGCGGTGGCGGGCTTCGTGCTGAGCCTGCGGACGCGCGAGCCGAAGCCGCCGTTCCCGCTGCAGTACGCCCCACCCGAGGGGATCGGTCCGGCGCAGGGCGTCTACGTGCTGACCGAGAGGATCGGCAAGCGGTCGTTCGTGGCCTCGCTGCTCCAGGCGGCCGAGCACGGCGCGGTGTCGCTGGAGCGCAGCGGCAAGAGCTGGACGATCGCCGACGCCCGGGGAAGCGACGGGTGGTCGGGCCTGGACCAGGTGACGATGACCGTCGCTGGGCTGATCCCGGGCCCGGGCGCGGCGTTCACCACCGGTCGCAAGGACGTCACAGCCGGCAAGGCGCTGCAGAAGCAGCTGGAGAAGCTCACCAGCTCCACCAAGAGCTGGGGCACCCGCCAGGGGCTCGTGGTGCCGAGCGGCCCCGGCGCCCTCGGCGGGCTGCTGCTGATCGGGGCCGCCGT
>JAUILS010000175.1 GCA_030432975.1 Actinomycetes bacterium | reverse complement strand
CAGCAGCCCGACCAGGGTGCCGATCACCATCGAGATCACGGTCGCGGTGAGCCCGACGAGCAGCGAGATCCGGGCGCCCCAGATCAGCAGCGACAGCACCGGGCGGCCGCTGTCGTCGGTGCCGAGCCAGTACGTCGACGAGGGCGGCTCCAGGACACCGCCGGGTGCCTGGGTGACCGACAGGTCGCCGCTGGCGGCGAGCACCGGCGCGGCCAGCGCGAGCAGCACGAAGAACGTCAGGATGCCCAGCCCGACGAGCCCGGCGCGGTGCTGCCGGAACTCCCCCCAGCCGCGGCGCAGCGTCGCCAGCCGCCGCTGGCGGGCGAGCTGGCGCGCCGACAGCGTGGCGGCGGGGGCGGTGTCGGCCGGCGCGGTCATACCCGCACCCTCGGGTCGAGCAGACCGTAGAGCAGGTTGGCCACCAGGTTGGCGAGGATGACGCCGGCCGAGGCGACCAGGAAGGTGCCTTGCAGCAGCCACAGGTCGGGGCCCTTCAGCCCCTCGACCGCGAGCAGCCCCAGCCCGGGGATCGAGAAGACCGTCTCGACGGTGATCGCGCCCGCGACGACGAACCCCAGGTTGAGCGCGATCAGCGTCGTCGTCGGCAGCAGCGCGTTGCGGGCGGCGTGCCGGTTGCGCACCTGGAGGTCGCGCAGCCCCTTCGCCCGGGCGGTGGTGAGGTAGTCCTCCCCCAGCTCGTCGAGCAGCGAGGACCGCATGATCAGCGCATAGTCGGCGAGGTAGGCGAGCGTCAGCGTGATCACCGGCAGGGTGAGGTGCCAGGCGGTGTCGAGCACCGTCGGGTTGGCGGAGTCGGTGTGCAGGCCGCCCGTCGGGAACCAGCCGAGCGTCGGCCCGACACCGGAGGCGAACAGCGCGATCAGCACCATGCCCAGCCACCACTCCGGCATGGAGTAGAGCACCAGCGAGCCCCAGGTGGTCGACTTGTCGAAGGCGCTCCCCCGCTTCCAGGCCTGGTTGACGCCCATCCAGACACCCAGCAGGGTCGCCAGCACCGTGGAGGTGCCGACCAGCAGCAGGGTCGGCCACATCCGGTCGAGGATCAGCTCGGACACCGGCAGCTTGGTGCTGACCGCGAGCCCCATGTCGCCGTGCAGCAGGTTGCCGAGGTAGGTGACGAACTGCTGCGGGAGCGGCTGGTCGAGCCCGTAGGTCTTGTTGAACTCCTCGATCGCCTCCGGGGAGTTCAGCCGCCCGCGACCCAGCGTGCGCGCCGGGTCACCGGGCAGCACCCGGAAGAGGAAGAAGTTCAGCACCACCACGAACGCGAGGCTGGCGGCGGAACCGCCGATCTTGCCGAGGACGTAGCGGCCGTAGCTGCGACGTCCCCCGGCCGACCGCTGCTCCGTCCCCGGGTCGGGCACGGAGGCCGGGTCGGCCGCCGCCAGCGTCGTCACTCGCGGTCACCAGCGGTGGAGCGACGGCGCGCCAGCATGAACCCGACTCCGCCCAGGGCCGCCAGCCCGGCGACACCCATGCCCACCATGGCGCCCGTCGACGGCCCACTGCTCTCCTCGGCGTCGTTCGACCCCGAGGCCTGGGTGACGCCCTCCTCGCCGGCGCACTGGTCGGCCTCGGAGGCCGGCCGCATGTTGAGGTAGTTGTAGACGCCGTACTGGAGGATGTAGATGCCGCCCGGGTCCGGCTGCGGCCGCAGGCAGGCGAAGCGGTCGGTGCGGAACGCCTCACCGATCGTGTTGTAGGCCGTCACGAGGTACGGCGAGTCCTCGAACACCAGCTGCTGCATCTGCTTGACCTGCTCGATGCGGGCCGCGTCGTCGGTCTCGGCGTGCTGCTGGTCGTAGAGCGCGTCGTACTGCTCGTTGCAGTACCACGAGTCCGACCAGTTCCCGAGCTGGTCGCAGGTCATGTAGGACAGCATCGAGTCGGGGTCGGGCTCGACGTACCAGCCCCACTCGAAGACGTCGAAGTTGCCCTCGAGGATGAGGTCGGTGAGCCGGCCCTCCTCGACCGTCGACACCTTGGAGTCGATGCCGAGCTCGCCGAGCCACTCCGAGAAGAAGGTCAACGTCTTCAGCGACGTCTCCGAGTCGGCCCGGGCGAGCAGCCGCAGCGTGCCGATCGGCTTGCCGTCGGGCATGGTGCGCTTGCCGTCGCCGCCGAGCGCATAGCCGGCGTCGTCGAGCAGCTGCCCGGCCTTGTCGAGGTCGAAGGTGAACGCGTCGTCACCCTCGGGCGTCCACTTCCAGTTGGCGTACGCCGGCGGCACGATCGTGTCGCCTGCCTTGCCCGCGCCGTAGTAGACCTTCTCGATGATCGTGTCCAGGTCGACGGCGTAGCCGAGCGCGTGCCGGAATGCCTTGTCCTGCAGCGCCGGGTTGCCGTCGCCGATCGGCTTGCCGGTGTCGATGTCGATCGCGCCGGTGTTGAACGCGATCTCGTCGAAGCCCGGCGAGTCTCCGTTGATCGCCTGGATGTTGGCCTCGCCCTGGAGCGCCTGCACCTGCAGCGCGTTGAGGTTCTCGGCGAAGTCGATCTCGCCCTTCTTCAGCGCCGCGATCATCGGGTCGTCGGCCTTGTAGACCTTGAAGACGACCTCGTCGATGTGCGGGGCGCCCTTCCAGTAGTCGGGGTTGGCCTCGAAGCGGTACTCCGACCCGCCGGCCGTGCCGGACACCAGCCGGAACGGACCGGAGCCGACGACGTCGCCGTCGGTGGGCTCGTTGGCGAAGGTCTTGACCGCCTTCTCGTCGATGTCGGACCAGATGTGCTCGGGGATGATCGGGATCGGCAGCAGCGGCAGCACCGAGTTGGGCCTCTTCAGCTCCAGCACCACGGTGGTGTCGTCCGGCGCGGTGATGGTGTCGGTGCCCTTGACGTAGGAGCCCCAGGTCGCGGCCTCGGGGCCGCCGTCGAGGATCCGGTTGAGCGTGAACGCGACGTCGGCGGCGGTGAGCGGCTCACCGTCGGACCAGGTGACGTCGTCGCGGATGGTGAAGGTCCAGGTGAGCCCGTCGTCGGAGGTCTCCCACGACGAGGCGAGGCTGGGCTCGGGCTGCATGTCGTCCATGGAGTAGCCGATGAGGTAGTCGTACTCCAGCGCCCACATCTCGAACGACGGCGCCTCGATGCCCAGGAACGGGTTGAACGAGTCGACCTCGTTGCGCAGACCGACGGTGAAGACCACCTTGTCCTCGGCCGCCCCGGCGGGCGGCTGGAGCGCCAGCGCGGGGGCCAGCGCGGCCAGGAGGATCCCCCCTGCCGCCGCGAGACGCACGCGAGTACGTTGACGCCCGTGACCGACCCGTCCGCCGCGGCCCGGAGCGCCGCGCAGCAGCCGCCCGAGGCCCGCCAGGAACCCTTCACCCACACCGAGCACGGCGTGCCGCGCCCCGACCCGTTCCACTGGATGCGTGACGCCGCCAGCCCCGAGGTCCTCGCTCACCTGCGCGCCGAGCGCGCCTTCTACGACTCGTCCTGCGCTCATCTTGACTCCCTGGTCTCGACCCTGAAGGCCGAGATGCACTCGCGACTGGCTCCGACCGAGATCTCTCCGACGTGGCGTCGTTGGCGCTTTTCCTACTACACGATCCACCCGACGGGAAGTCAGTACACGCAACTGTTACGAGAAATCCGAATGTCGGACCCCGATCCGGCAACCGATCCTGAGGCGTCTGCGCCGGACGGCAACGGAAATCGTGCGGCCGCGGAGGTGGCCGCGGAGATGGTGCTCGACCAGAACCTGCTGGCCGAAGGCGCCGACTACCTCGACCTCGGCGTGTGCGAGATCAGCCCCGACGAGGACCTGCTCGCCTACTCCGTGGACCTCTCCGGCGAGGAGGTCTTCGAGCTCCGGTTCCGCGACCTGCGCTCCGGCGAGGACCTGGCCGAGACGGTCCCGCGCACCTACTACAGCGGCGCCTGGAGTGCCGACTCGACGTGGTTCTTCTACACCGTCCACGACGCGGCCTACCGCCCGTTCCAGGTGTGGCGGCACCGCGTGGGCACCCCGGTCGCCGACGACGTGCTGGTGCGGGAGGAGCCCGACGAGCGGTTCGAGATCCAGGTCCGCGGCACCCGCAGCGGCGACGTGGTGGTGCTGTGGTCGCAGAGCAACACGACCGCGGAGTGCTGGACCGTCGACGCCCACGACGTCACCCGCGGGCCCTGGTCGGTCGGCGGCCGCCGTGCGGGGGTGAAGTACCACGCGGAGCACCGTCGCGGCTACGGCGGCCCCGGCGAGCTGCTGGTGGTGACCAACGACGACGCGGTGGAGTTCCGGATGATGGCGGCACCGGTGCCGGACGGGGCCGACCAGGGCCACGACAGCTGGCGCGAGGTGCGATCGGAGGACCCGGCCGACCGGCTGGAGCGGGTCGACGCGTTCGCCTCCGGTGTCGTGCTCAGCCTGCGCTCCGGCGGCGAGCACGTGCTCCGGCTCCTCCCCCACGACGACCTCGCGGGCCCCGGCCGCGATGTGCGGTCGCGCTTCCCCGGCGGGGAGGCCCATCTCTTCCGCACCCCCCTGTACGACGCCCCGGCCGTCGGCGTCGTCGACGAGGCGTGGACCGAGCCGGCGGTGTGGTCGGAGGTCTCCTGGGACACCGGCGAGCGGATGGACACGCATCGGCAGGAGGCGCCGGGCCACGACCCGTCGGCGTACGTCACGGAGCGGCGGAGCTTCCCCTCCGCCGACGGCACGATGGTCCCGGCGACGATCGTGCGCCACCGCGACACCCCGCTCGACGGCAGCGCGCCGGCGCTGGTCTACGGCTACGGCTCCTACGAGGCGGTGTTCGAGCCGGAGTGGGACCCGTCGCTGCCGAGCTTCCTGGACCGCGGGGCGGTCTGGGTCTTCGCGCACCTGCGCGGCGGCGGGGAGATGGGCCGCGCGTGGTATCTCGACGGCAAGCTCGCGCGAAAGCAGCACACGTTCGACGACCAGATCGCCGTCGCCGACGGGCTGGCGCGGGACGAGCTGGTCGATCCCGACCGGATCGCGACGCGGGGGCTGTCGGCGGGCGGCCTGCTCCAGGGGACGGTGTTCTCCCAGCGGCCGGACCGGTGGCGCGCCGTCGTGGCCGAGGTCCCGTTCGTCGACGTGGTCACCTCGATGTTCGACGAGACCACGCCCCTGACCATCACCGAGTGGGAGGAGTGGGGCGACCCGCGGGTGCGCGAGGAGTTCGACTGGATGCTGGCCTACTCGCCCTACGAGAACCTCCCGCCCGCCGGCTCCCGGCCCGACCTGCTGGTGACCGGGGCGGTCCACGACCCGCGAGTGATGGTCCGCGAGCCCGCGAAGTGGGTGGCCGCGCTGCGAGCCAGCGACCCGGAGTGGTCGCCCCGGTGCCTCTTCCGCTGCGAGACCGGCGCCGGGGCCCACGTCGGTCCCTCGGGCCGCTTCGGCCACCTCGACTACGAGGCCGAGGTCTATGCCTGGCTGCTCGACCGCCTCGCCGTCCCCGTCGGGTCCCCGTGACCGACCTCGCCGCCGAGGTGCTCCGGGTCGCCCGCGACCTGATCCGGATCGACACCACCAACGGCAACGAGACCGAGGCCGCGGCGTACCTGCGTGACCATCTCGCCGAGGCCGGCGTCGAGGCGGAGCTGGTCGCCCGCGACCCGGCGCGGGCCAACCTGGTGGCCCGGCTGCCGGGCGCCGGTGACGCCCCGTCGCTGGCGTTGGTCGGCCACCTCGACGTGGTGCCGGCCGACGCCCGCGACTGGACCCACCCGCCGTTCGAGGCGGTCGTCGAGGACGGCTGGCTCTTCGGCCGCGGCGCGGTGGACATGAAGAACGAGGTGGCCGCCCGCTGCGTGGCCTTCGCCGAGCTGGCTCGCAGCGGCTTCCGACCGCGGGGCGACCTGTGGCTGCTGATGGTCGCCGACGAGGAGGACGGCGCGGCCGACGTCGGGATGCGCTGGCTGCTCGAGTCCCGCCCCGACATCCGGCCCGACGTGGCGGTCAACGAGGGCGGCGGCCAGCGGCTGGAGCTCGCCGACGGACGGGTGGTGCTCACCCTGTCGGTCGGCGAGAAGGGGACCCAGCCGGTGCGCGTGACCGCCCTCGGCGAGGCCGGGCATGCCTCGATGCCGACCCTCGGCGACAACGCCGTCGTCGGGCTCGGCGAGGTGCTGCGGCGGATCGGCGTGGGCCTCGCCGCCCCGGCCCCGTCTCCGCTGCTCGACACCGTCCTCACCGAGCTGCTCGGCGACGAAGACGGGACCCCCGCCGAGCGGCTGGACCGGGCGTCACCGCTGCATCCGACCTTCCCCCATGCGCTGCCGCCGCTCGCGGGCACCACGATGGCGCCGACGCTGCTGACGGGCTCGGCCGCCCGCAACGTCATGCCGGCGCGGGCCTCGGTCGAGCTCGACTGCCGGACGCTGCCGGGCGCGGCGGCCGGCGACGTGCTCGCGGCCGTGCGGGAGCGGCTGGGCGACCTGGTGGAGGGCGTCGACTACGAGCTCTCACTGCCGGAGGCCCTGGTGCCGGGCAGCGCCTCCCCCGCCGACGGGACGCTCCCGGAGGCCGTCGCCGCGTGGCTGGCCGAGACCGAGCCCGGGGTCACGGTGCTGCCGGTGCTGTGCACGGGCTACACCGACTCGTCGTTCCTGCGGGCCGCCGGGGGCACGGCGGCGTACGGCTTCAGCCCGTTTCGGGCCACCCCCACCGAGGTGCTCGACGCCGGCTACCACAACGCCGACGAGCGGGTGCACGTCGACGACCTCACGCTCTCGGTGGAGTTCCACCTCGACCTCGCGCGTCGGCTGCTGGGCTAGTGGCGGGCACGACGCCGAGGTCCGGCAGCAGCACCCGCAGCCGCGCCAAGGCGTCATGAGTCTGCGACTTCACGGTCCCGCTCGAGCAGCCGAGGAGCTCCGCCACCTCGTTGACGCTCAGGTCCTCGAAGAAGCGCAGCACGACGACTGCTCGCTGCCGGGGCGACAGTGCGGCGAGCGCGGCACGGAGGGCGAGCCGGTC
>JAUILS010000005.1 GCA_030432975.1 Actinomycetes bacterium | reverse complement strand
AGTTCGACTCCGGCAAGCCTTCTCGAGTGGATTACGGCGAACTGCAGACCCTTACATTGACGCCAAACATTAACCTATACCAGGCATACACGGTCCTTCGGGCGATATCAGACCCCCAAAACACGTATGGCAGGATCAAGGAAACTGTCACACCGCTAACCCGGGCCGTTTCCGTAAGCACCCTATACACCATCCGCCTATCACCACCAGCAAAGAAGAGGCTTTCGGGGCCAATCTATCTACCGATCACGCTAAGCCTCAAGGGCAGATTGCATGACAACCTGAAGGTAGAACATGCCGGGGCCGAGATACCGACCCTGACCTTCCATGAATCGATAGGACTCATCGGAAGTTGCCTCAGAGTAGTAATCGAGGAATTTCACGGCGACAAAGAGGTTCTGCAGCGCTACGCTGAGATCGAGGGCATGATCCTTGGCTTGCTGGCGTCTCGTCGCGCAAACTCGGCTGCGATGCGCGAGTACGGCCGTCGCATCTCCCGCGAGATAGCGGCCATAGTTCCCGAGGGCGCCGTTAGAATCCTCCTTATCCAGGTGGTCAGGCGTCTTGCGGATTCATACGTGATCATTGCGAATCTTGATGAGGTGGCCTCCAACGGCACCCGGCGAATCACCGTGACTACCACCGAGCGAGTGGTCCTTTCTCACAGCCTAGAGCCCTCTATGCTCGTCAAAGTTGCCGCTTGGTGGAGGAAACTCTATGGCGTGCGCACTGCGCGGGTTGACTACTCGATTTCCAAGGCCTACCGCTGCGCCAGCTACCACCTAGAGATTCTAGGGCCACTCGGTACATACCTCGCCAAACACGACTTCAATCCTCCTGCGAGTCAAACCTCTCATGGGTATAGACGCTCTCGCCGTCGACGAGGCCAGCGATATTTGCACTTTTACGCACGGCAACTTGACGAACTGGAAGACCAAGCGGAGTGGAAGCGGACACAGTCCACTCGCTTCCAGCCCGTCGTCAGCGCCTGGTTCTTTGAACGACCCCCCGGAACAATTGCTCCGAGCGCGATCTCAGCTGTCGTTGCCCTCCTGCTCCTTGCTGTTGCCTGGCGATTGCGTGGTGCCGGCGTTATTGACCCGGGCGCTGACGTCGTTGCGCTTCTTCTGGCCGTGCCCGGCACGGTGGCTGGATGGTCCGGGTTCGAGCGCACCGAGGCCACCATCGCGGGCACTCTGGCAGCCCGAGTCAGTGCATCGATCACCCTTGCTCTTTGTGTCATTGGATCTGTTCAGTTTCTCTTGGGCACGCCCGAGCGCGCTCTCCTGAGGTTCGACTCCGACTGGACTTGGAGTTGGATCATAGTGGTCGCAATCGTGAATGCCGTGGGCATGACATACGCGTGGTTCAAACGGGCGCACCTATGGAACCGGGTTCTCCAAAAACTTGACCATACTGACGAATTGGCCCAGGGTAGCCTCGAGGGGGAGCAATGAGCGTAGATCCGGGAGCATGGAAGAATGAGCCCGACGTCGACATGGAGTATCAGGCGGAAATTGAGCGGCAGCGCGCCGACGCGGAAGAAGAGTCCCACGTCGCGCTGGACGACTGGTTCGACGCGCTAGCCACCGAGAAGCTCCACTCTGACGACTCCGTAGCCGCAGTAAAGACTCGTAGATCTCGGCGGTCCTTTCCGATCAAACGCAAACAGACTGCTCCAACGATTAAGCTCCTGTCTCCCCAGGATTGGCCTAGCAGCATTGGAAGAGAGAGGCACTGACCTTTCGTGTTGACGATTCCGCAACGTCTACTGCGCGCGGGCGTTTACGCGCGCTCACGCAAATTCACCGCAGGATCCATGGTGATCCTACGCTCGGGCGGGTCGGTCCTGTTCGTCGAACAGGTCCACGGAGAAGGGAAGTGGGGTTTCCCTGGCGGAACCGTCGTCGGCGACGAGCCCTTTGAGGCATGCGCCAAGCGCGAGGTTCGTCAAGAAGTAGGTCTCGACTGCGATCGTCTTGGCATTGCGCTCCGCCTAGTTGACGCCTACATTCAGCCGGGTTTTCGTCACATCGACGCCGTTTTTGTCGCGGACGCTCCGTCCGAAATTCCGCCCGTCGTTGGAGATCACTTCGAGGTTCGCCGCGCGCTCTGGTGCAGCGGAGCCGCACCAGGGCCAGTGCGGCGCGAAGCCTCACTGGCATGTAGCCGGAACCCGACACTCGTGCCCTTCGACATCACCAAGCTCCCCTGACCACCGCGTACGACGCTGGACCTGAACCGTCATTCAATGCTTCACTGACGCGCATGGACCTGGATGCCCTGATCGACGAGCAGAGCGAGATCTTCCTCGAGCGCCAGCCGGCGTCGGCCGCGATGATCGACCGGTCGGCCCGGGTGCTGGCGGGAGGCGCCACGTCCAACTGGCAGATCGCCGACCCGCAGGCGGTGTGGATCAGCCACGGCGCCGGCTCGCAGCTCTACGACGTCGACGGGACGGCGTACGCCGACTTCCACGGCGGGTACGGCGTCGGGCTGGCCGGGCACGCCCACCCGGCCATCGTCCGGGCGGTGCAGGACCGGGTGACCAAGGGGACCCACTTCGCACAGCCCACCGAGGACGCCATCGCCGTCGCCGAGGAGCTGCAGCGGCGTTGGGGGCTGCCGCTGTGGCGCTACAGCAACTCCGGCACCGAGGCGACGATGGACGTCGTCCACCTGATGCGCGCGGCGACCGGCCGGATGCGGATCCTCAAGGTCGAGGGCTGCTACCACGGCCACCACGACTCGCTCGAGGTGTCGGTGCTGCCCGAGCCGGAGGACATCGGCCCGGCGGAGCGGCCGCACAGCGTCGGCGAGGGGGCGGCGATCCCGCAGGCCGTGGTCGACCTGGTCGACGTGGTGCCGTTCAACGACCTCGACGCCGTCCGCCGGGTGCTGGAGGAGCGCCGGGGCGAGGTGGCGGGGATGATCCTCGAGCCGATCATGATGAACGCCGGCATCATCCACCCGCAGCCCGGCTACCTCGCAGGCCTCAAGGAGCTGCTGCACGAGCACGACGCGCTCCTCGCCTTCGACGAGGTCAAGACCGGGCTCACCGTCGGGCCCGGTGGGGTCACCGCGCTGTCCGGCGTCACCCCTGACCTGGTGGCGCTGGCCAAGGCGATCGGCGGCGGCGTCTCGACCGCGGCCATCGGCGGGACCGCCGAGCTGATGGGCCTAATCGCCGACGGCACCTACGAGCAGGTCGGCACCTTCAACGGCAACCCGCTGGCGATGGCGGCCGCCCGGGCGATGCTGACCGAGGTGGCCACCCCGGCGGCGTACGAGCACCTCGACGCGCTGACCGCCCGGATCCGCGCGGGCATCGAGGAGATCATCGCCGAGCGCGACCTGCCGTGGCACGTCGTCACGGCCGGCGCCAAGGGCTGCATCGCCTTCCGCCGCGACCCCATCCACCACTACCGTGACTTCCTCGGCGTCGACTCCAGGCTCGGGCAGGCGCACTGGCTGGTCCAGCACAACGGAGGGGTGTTCCTGCCGCCATGGGGCAAGATCGAGCAGTGGCTGATGTCGGTGCAGCACACCGAGGCCGACGTCGACCGCTTCGTCGACAACGTCGCCACGCTGGCGACCGCGGTGGGCCGGTGAGCCGTTGACCGCGGCAGCCGCGCCTGCGGCAGCCCGGGGCGGTGCGGTCACCCTGCGCGGCCTGGTCAAGGAGTACGACGACGTGCGCGCCGTCGACGGGCTCTCCCTCGACATCGGCGCCGGCGAGTTCTTCTCCCTGCTGGGCGAGTCGGGCTGCGGCAAGACCACGACGCTGCGCATGGTCGCGGGCTTCGAGGACCCCGACGCGGGCGAGATCCTGCTTGACGACGCCGACCTGACCGCCGTCCCCGCCCACAAGCGGCCCGTCAACACGGTCTTCCAGTCCTATGCCCTGTTCCCGTTCATGACGGTCGCCGAGAACGTCGCGTTCGGGCTGCGCTACCAGAAGCCGACCCGCGCCGAGGAGGCCGCGCGGGTGGCCGCGGCACTGGAGCTGGTCGAGCTCGAGAAGCTGGGCAAGCGCAAGCCGCACCAGCTGTCGGGCGGCCAGCAGCAGCGCGTCGCGCTCGCGCGGGCCCTGGTGCTGGAGCCGCGGGTGCTGCTGCTCGACGAGCCGCTCGGGGCGCTGGACGCGCGGTTGCGCAAGGCGCTGCAGCGCGAGCTGCGGGCGCTGCACGACCGGGTCGGGACGACGTTCATCTACGTCACCCACGACCAGGAGGAGGCGCTCACCATGAGCGACCGCCTGGCCGTGATCGTCGACGGCAGGGCCGAGCAGGTCGGCACGCCGTCGGAGGTCTACGCCGAGCCGGCCAGCGCCTACGTCGCGACCTTCCTCGGGTCGGCGACGCTGCTGGAGGGCGTCCCGGCCGGGGCGGGCCCCGAGCCCGGCCTGGCGGCGTACGCCGTCGGCGAGCAGACGCTCTTCGTCGACGGGCCACCCGCCACCGGCGACCCGGTGCAGCTGATGGTGCGCCCCGAGCGGGTCGAGCTCGCCGCCGCGGCGACCCCGCTCGACGGCGTCAACGTGTTCGCCGCGACGGTCGAGTCGATGACCTACCAGGGCGCCCAGACCTCCGTGCGGGTGCGCGCCGGAGCCATGGCCGTCGAGGCCGAGGTGCCCAACATGCACGGCGCCGCCCCCGCCTGGCTGGTCGCCGGTCAGCCGGTGTGCCTGCGGATCTCCTCCACCGCGCTGCGCGTGCTCGACCGCTGAGGTTGCCGCCCGCCGGCGAGGTGCCGGGTCACTGTCTCGTGCCCACTCCCGCGCGCGAGCGGTGACCTCCGCGCCTCCCGGGACACACATGAGTCACCGCCAGGGCGCGGGAGTGGGCAAACGCCGGCGACCCACCGGCGACCGGACGGTCGGCCGGCCTCAGGCCAGCCCGAGCTCCCGGCGGGCGAAGTCGAGCGCGATCGCCTCGGCCCGGGCTCTGGTGACGACGGGGTCGTGCAGCGCCACCTGCACCGACAGCCCGTCGAGCAGCGCCGCCCAGGTCATCGCGAAGGTCTCGACGTCGAGGTCGGCCGGCACCTCGCCGTCCTCGATGCCGGCGCGCACGATCCGGGCGATCAGGCCGCGCCACTGCTCGTCGAGCGCGCGCCGGTCGGCGGCCACCTCCGGATGCCGGAAGGCCTCGTTCCAGAGGTCGAACCACAGCCCCCACTGGCCCTGGACCTCGCCCTTGCTCTCCTCGGTGAAGGTCAGCTCGACCAGCGTCTCGACCCGGTCGCGCAGCGACCGCCGGGCGCGCAGCAGGTCCTCGGCGGAGGCATAGAAGCCGGTCTCCGACTCGCGCAGCGCCGCGATCAGCAGCGCCTCCTTGGTCTGGAAGTAGTAGACGACCAGCGCCGGGCTGATCCCCACCCGCGCGGCGACGTCGGCGATCCGGGTGCGGGCCAGGCCGCGCTCGGCGATCAGCTCGGCCGCCGCCTCGAGCATCTGCGCGCGGCGGGAGTCGCCCTGCTCGGTGGCCGACTCGGTGGCCGGCTCGGTGATCTGGTCGGCCTGCTCGGTGGCCTCGGCCATGGTTCCTCGCTCGTCGGGGGGCACGATGTGGCGCTACGGTACTCGCCGTGGCCGATTGAACGGCCAGTCAGGACCTTGGGCAGTCAGGATCTCACGATGACGCGTACGCCGCTCGACCGGCTGCTCACCCCCACCTCCGTCGCGGTGGTCGGCGCGTCCGCGCGGCCGGGGTCGTTCGGCGAGCGGCTGGCCATCGAGGCGCTGCGCAGCCCCGGGGTGCAGCGGGTCGACCTCGTGCACCCCGAGCACGCCGACGTGCAGGGCCGGCGTACGACGCCCACGCTGGCCGACCTCGACGAGGCGCCCGACCTGGTGCTGATGGGCGTCCCCGACCGGCTGGTCACCGAGCAGCTGGCCGCCGCCGCGGCCATGGGCGCGGGCGGGGCGGTGGTGTTCGGCAGCGTGCCCGGGCTGCACGACGAGGTCCGCGCGGCGGCCGGCGGGATGGCCCTCGTCGGCGGCGGCTGCATGGGCTTCGTCAACCCGGTCGCCGGGGTGCGGGCGCTGGGCTACCTCGAGCGCCACGACATCCCGGCCGGCCCGATCGCGCTGGTCACCCACTCGGGGTCGTTGTTCTCGGCGCTGCTGCGCACGCACCGCCGCCTGGAGTACGCCCTCGCCGTCTCCTCCGGCCAGGAGCTCGGCCTGACCGCCGGCGACTACCTCTGCTGGGCGCTGGACCGCCCCGAGACGCAGGTCGTCGGGCTGTTCCTCGAGACCGTCCGCGACGCCGCGACGCTGCGGCGCGGCCTCGCCGTCGCGCGGGAGCGCGACGTGCCGGTCGTCGCGCTGACCGTCGGCTCCTCGGCGGCCGGGCGGGCGCTGGTGACCGCCCACTCGGGCGCGATCGCGGGCGACGACGCCGGCTGGGAGGCGCTGTTCGCGGCGTACGGCGTGCACCGCACCCGCGACCTGGAGGAGCTGGTCGACACCCTCGAGCTGTTCGCGGTCGGCCGCCGGATCCCCCGCCGCGCCGACGGGCAGGTGGGCGGCATCGCCACCGTCCACGACTCCGGCGCCGAGCGCACGCTGGTCGCCGACATCGCCGAGGCCGAGGGGGTGCCGTTCGCGCCGCTGGCCGACGCCACCACCGCCGTCCTCGACCCGCTCCTCGACGACGGGCTGCACGCCACCAACCCCCTCGACGTCTGGGGGCGCGGCGCCGACACCGAGGGGCTCTTCACCGCCTGCCTCGACGCGGTGGCCGCCGACGGCGGCGTCGAGGCGGTGGCGCTGGCGGTCGACCTGGTCGAGGAGTACGACGGCGACGAGTCCTACCTCCGCGCCGTCGAGCGCACCCACGACGCCACCGACAAGCCGGTGCTCGTGCTCTCCTCGGTGCCGGCCGCCATCGACCAGGCCCAGGCCGGCCCGCTGCGGGCGCGGGGCATCCCGGTGCTGGAGGGCGTCCGGTCCGGGCTGCGGGCCCTCGGCCACCTCCGGGCGCAGGCCGACCCGCCGCCGCTGCCCGTGATGGAGGCGGGGCTGTCGCGCGCCCTGGCGGCGGGGTGGCACGACGCCGTGGCGAGCCTGGCGCTGCTCGCGGACTACGGCCTGGCCGTCGTGGCGACCCGCCCGGCGAGCGACGTGGAGGCGGCGGTGGCGGCCGCCCGCGAGGTCGGCTACCCCGTGGTGGTGAAGACCGACGAGCCCGGGGTCGACCACCGGGCGCGGGTCGGCGGGGTGCTGCTCGACGTCGCCGACGACGACGCCGTGCGGACGGCGTACGCACAGCTGGGCGGGCTGGGCCCGCGCGTGGTCGTGCAGCCGCAGCTGGCCGGCGCGGCGGAGTACGCCCTCGGCGTCGTCACCGACCCCCAGCTCGGTCCGCTGGTGCTGGTGGCGCACGGCGGCTCGCGGATCGAGGAGGTGGCCTCCCGGGTGGTCGCGCTGCCCGAGGCGGTGCTGGCCGACCCGGGCCGCGTCGTCGCCGGGCTCCCGGGCGTCCTCGACGAGGCGCGGGCCCCCCTGGCGGAGGCCGCCGCCGCGGTGGCCCGGCTGGCCCTGGACCACGCCGGCTCGCTCACGGCACTCGACGTCAACCCGCTGCTGTTCACCGCCGGCCGGCTGGTCGCCGTCGACGCCCTCGTGGAGTGACGCTCAGGCCTGCGCCGGGAACGGCAGCGCGATCGGGTCGGCGGCCAGCCGTGACCGGCCGGAGGAGTCGAAGCGGTCCATCCCGAGATCGGTGACGTCGACGACCTCGGTCGTCCCAGCGAGGGCCAGGTCGGCGGCTGCCCGCGAGACCCCCGGCCCCCACATCATCCCGTGGCCCCCGGCCGCGGCCACCCACGCACCGGCCACCGGTGAGCCGTCGGCCGCCAGCAGCGGGCCGAGGATCGGCAGGTGGTCGGGGGTGTAGTCGATGGTGGCCGCCCACTGCCTCCGCAGCCCGAGGCCGGCCGTCACCGGCACCAGCGCGGCCATCCGGGCCCGCATCCGCGCGAAGTACCCCTGGTCGAAGTCGACCGCCTCCCCCGGCGGCTCGTCCGGGTTCGACATCCCCCAGAGCAGGCCGCCGTCCTCGGGCCGCCAGTAGATCCCCGACGCGACGTCGAAGACCATCGGCAGCCGGTCGGCGGCGAGGCCAGGGTGCGCAGCGGTCACCACCACCTGGTGGCGGGTCCCTCCGGACCAGATCCGCTGCGCCCCCGCGGCCGCCCCCACCGCGGCCAGCCTCGGCCCGCCGGTCAGCACGACCGACGAGCACCCCACCTCGCCCCGAGACGTCTCGACCCCCGTGACCCGGCCGCCGGCGGTGACCAGCCCGGTGAACGCCGTCCGCTCCCAGACCCTCACGCCGCTGGTCGCGAGCACCGTCGCGTAGGCCAGCACGTTGCGCGGCGGGTCGACCCACCCGTCGCCGGCGTAGTACGACGCACCCCACGTGCGCCCCGGCGCCATCGCCGGGTTGCGCGCGTCGACGTCGTCGGGGTCGACCCACTCGGCGGCCAGGCCCCACTCGCGCTGCCGGGCGATCCGGTCGCGCGCGGTCGCGACGTCGGCCTCGGAGAAGCACGGCATGTAGTAGCCGGTCTCGACGAAGCCCGAGTCGACGCCGTACCTCTCCCGCTGTCCGCGATAGAACGCCTGCGACCAGACGCCCAGCCGCACCGCCGCCTCGGTGCCGCCCTGCGCACGCACCATGCCCGCGGCGCGCGAGCTGGCGCCGCAGCCGAGCGTGCCGGCCTCGACCAGCAGCACCGACAGGCCCGCCTCCCGCAGGAAGCAGGCCGCCCATCCGCCGATCGTGCCCCCGCCCACGACGACGACATCGACGCCATCGGCGCTCGTCACGAGCCCGACGGTAGGCCTAGACTGAACGGCCAGTCAATCGTGTCCGTACCACCGACCGGGAGCGCCCATGTACGGCTTGACCGCCGCCGATCTCGCCCTCCAGGCCACGGCCCGCGCCTTCGCCGACGACCTCATCCCCCACGAGGAGTACGCCGAGGCGCACGGCGGCCACCTGCCCGACGGGGTGGCCGAGCAGCACCGCAAGCGAGCCATCGCCGACGGCCTCTTCGCCACCAACCTCCCCGTCGAGCACGGCGGCACCGGCGCGACCTCGCTGCAGCAGGTGCTGGTGCAGGAGCAGGGAGGGCGGGTGACCAACGCGCTCGCCTGGGTGCTCGCGACGCCGCCCGCGTGGTGGCCGGAGGTCGCCTCCGACCTCGCGCGCGACCGCTGGCTGGGGCCGACGGTGCGCGGGGAGAAGGCCGAGTGCTATGCCATCACCGAGGAGCACGCCGGCTCCGACGTGTCCGACCTGCAGACGACCGCGCGACGCGACGGTGACGACTACGTCGTGGACGGCGAGAAGTGGCACGTCACGTCCTACAACGAGGCTGACTACGTCTTCGTGCAGGCGGTGCTCGTCGGCGGGGACAACGCCGGCGACCACGTGCTGCTCGTCGTCGACAAGCCGACGCCCGGCATGGAGGTCGTGCGCACGCCGGCGTACTCCCACACGTTCGCGCACGAGCACCCCATCGTCCGGTTCGACGGGGTCCGGGTGCCGGCGACGCACCTGGTCGGCGCGGAGGGCGACGGGATGCGCTTCTCCTACGAGTGGTTCCGCTTCGAGCGGCTGATGGTGGCCGCGCGCTGCGTCGGCGCGGCCGAGCGGCTGGTCGACGAGATGTCGGCGTTCGCGGCCTCCCGCGTCGTCGGCGGCGAGCCGCTCGCCGCCAAGCAGCTCGTCCAGGGGATGCTCGCCGACTCGCTCACCGAGCTGTTCGCCGCGCGCTCGCTGGTCTACGAGGTGGCCCGCGGCCTCGACGTGGCGGCCGTGCTGTCCGGCGCCGAGGCCGAGGAGGCCCGCAAGGTCGCCCACGGCCGCTGCTCCATGGCCAAGCTCTACTCCTCCGAGATGGCCGGCCGGGTCGCCGACCGCGCCGTGCAGGTCTTCGGCGGTCGCGGCTACATGCGGGAGAACGTCGCCGAGCGCTTCTCCCGAGAGCTCCGCGTCGAGCGGATCTGGGAGGGCGCCTCCGAGCTGCAGCGGGTGATCGTCGCCGACCAGCTCACCAAGCGCGGCCGGGCGGCCCTGGTGGGGTGAGGGCCCTCGCCGCCCACCGGGTGACCAACCCGACAGCACGGGGCCCGGGAAGGGCCTATCGTGTCGGGCCATGGACTGGAGCCAGTACGCCGCGGCGCTGTTCGACCTCGACGGCGTCGTCACGCCGACCGCCGACGTGCACATGCGCGCCTGGGACGTGATGTTCAACGGCTTCCTGGAGGGCCACCCCGGCCAGCAGCCCTACACCGAGGCCGACTACTTCGCCTACGTCGACGGCAAGCCGCGCTACGACGGCGTGGCGTCGTTCCTGGAGTCCCGGGGGATCGACCTCCCCCACGGCGACCCGTCCGACAGCCCCGACCAGGAGACGGTCTGCGGGCTGGGCAACCGCAAGAACGACGCGTTCCGCGAGGTGCTCCACGGCGAGGGCGTGGCGCCCTACCCCGGGTCGCTGCGGCTGCTCGACGCGCTCCGCGAGCGGGGCCTGCCGATGGCGATCGTGTCCTCCTCCCGCAACGCCCCCGAGGTGCTCGACGTCGCCGGCGTGGCGTCGTACTTCGACACCGTCATGGACGGTCAGGTGGCCTCGCAGCGCGGCCTGGCCGGCAAGCCGGCCCCCGACACCTTCCTCGCCGCCGCGGCCGAGCTGGGCGCCAGCGCCGCGGAGTCCGTCGTCCTCGAGGACGCGCTCAGCGGGGTGGCCGCCGGCCGCGCCGGCGACTTCGGACTCGTGATCGGCGTCGACCGCGGGGTCGGCGCCGACGCCCTCACCGACGCCGGGGCCGACGTCGTCGTCACCGACCTGGGCAGCCTGCTGTGAGGCCGTTCGCGCCGATCACCGGCGACCCGATCGACCGCAGCCGCTTCCCGGTCGACGAGTGGGCGCTCATCGAGACCCGCTTCAGCGCCGACGACCTCGGCGTCACCGAGTCGCTGTTCAGCATCGGCAACGGCTACCTCGGGCTGCGCGGCAACTACTCCGAGAGCCGAGACGCCCACGTCGACGGCACCTTCATCAACGGCTTCCACGAGACCTGGCCGATCCTGCACGCCGAGGAGGCCTTCGGGCTCGCCCGCGTCGGGCAGAGCATCGTCAACGTCCCCGACGCCAAGGTGATCCGGCTCTACGTCGACGACGAGCCGCTGGAGCTGTCGAGCGCCGACCTGCTGGAGTACGAACGCCGCCTCGACTTCCGCACGGGCGTGCTCACCCGCGAGCTGGTGTGGCGGACCCCGAGCGGCAAGCGGGTCAAGATCTCCACCCGGCGGATGGTGTCGTTCACCCAGAAGCACGTGGCCTCCATCGAGTTCGCGGTGACGCTGCTCGACGGCCGGGCCCCCGTGCAGATCTCCTCCCAGCTGCTCAACCGCCAGGACCGCGACCTGGAGCACCCGGCCATCGAGACGCCGTCGGGCACCATCGCCGACCCGCGCAAGGCCGAGCGCCTGGGCCGGCGCGTGCTGCTTCCCGAGGTGTCCGAGATCGGTGAGACCACCGGCCGGATGCGCCTCGGCTATCGCTGCGCCGAGAGCGGGATGACGCTCGGCGTCTCGGCCGACCACACGCTGGAGGCCCCGGCGGAGGTCTCGACGCAGCTGCACTGCGAGGACGACCTCACCAAGATCATCTACCGCACGCATCTGGAGGCCGGTCAGACGCTGCGCCTCACCAAGCTGGTCAGCTATCACACCGCCCACCGGGTGCCCGCCCGTGAGCTGCTCGACCGGTGCGAGCGCACCCTCGACCGGGTCGGCGAGGACGGCCTGGCCCGGCTGCAGGCCGACCAGCGCGAGTGGCTGGCGGCGTTCTGGAAGCGCGCCGACGTGCGGATCCACCGGCAGCCGGAGCTCCAGCAGGCCGTCCGGTGGAACCTGCTGCAGGTGATGCAGGCCGCCGCGCGAGCGGAGAACCAGGGCATCGCGGCCAAGGGCGTCACCGGGTCGGGCTACGGCGGCCACTACTTCTGGGACACCGAGATCTACGTCCTGCCCTTCCTCACCTACACCTCGCCGTACGCCGCCCGCAACGCGCTGCGGTTCCGCTACCAGCTCCTCCCCCATGCCCGGCGCCGCGCCCGCGAGGTCTCGCAGAAGGGCGCGCTGTTCCCATGGCGCACCATCAACGGCCACGAGGCGTCGGCCTACTACGCCGCGGGCACGGCGCAGTACCACATCGACGCCGACATCGCCTACGCGATCAGCCAGTACGTCGACGCCACCGGCGACACCGACTTCCTGTGGCGCGAGGGTGTCGACATCCTCGTCGAGACCGCGCGGCTCTGGGCCGACCTCGGCTTCTGGCGCCGCGACAACGGCACCTCGAGCTTCCACATCCACAGCGTCACGGGGCCCGACGAGTACACCACCGTCGTCAACGACAACATGTTCACCAACACCCTGGCTCGCTTCAACCTGCGGCGGGCGGCCGAGGCGGTGCACGAGATCCGCTCGGAGGACCCCGACGCCTACGACGACCTGGTGCGGCGCACCGGCCTGACCGACGACGAGGTCGAGGAGTGGGCCGACGCCGCCCGCGGCATGTCGATCCCGTTCGACAAGAAGGTCGGCATCCACCCGCAGGACTCCCGCTTCCTCGACCGCGAGATGTGGGACCTCGAGAACACCCCGGTGTCGTCGCGGCCGCTGCTGCTCCACCACCACCCGCTGGTGATCTACCGCTTCCAGGTGCTCAAGCAGGCCGACGTGGTGCTGGCGCTGTTCTTGCAGAGCGAGGAGTTCTCGCTGGAGGAGAAGCTCGCCGACTTCCGCTACTACGACCCGATCACCACCGGCGACTCCACGCTGTCGGCGATGGTGCAGTCGATCATGGCCGCCGAGGTGGGCTACCACGAGCTCGCGCTGCAGTACTTCCTCCAGGCGTTGTACGTCGACCTCACCGACCTGCACGCCAACACCGCCGACGGGGTGCACGTCGCCTCGGTGGGCGGCGTCTGGTGTGCCCTGGTCAACGGCTTCGGCGGCTTCCGCGCGAAGGGCCAGCAGTGCTGGGCCTTCGACCCGCGCCTCCCCGACGACTGGGAGGGCCTCGACTTCCGGCTCAACCTGCACGGCACGCGGCTGGGCGTCGAGCTCACCCGCGACCAGATCCGCTTCGAGATCGAGGACGGCCCCGGCCCGCTCACGCTCGTCGTCCGCGACGAGGAGGTCGTCGTCGCGCCGGGCGAGCCGGTCACCGTCGCCCTGCCCGACCAGGGCCCCCGCATCGACGGCCGCCCTCCCAACCCGGCCGGCACCGTCCGCGCCGACGGCACCGCCATCTCCTCCACGGTCCCGCACGCCGACTGACCGGTCTCGCCCCCGCCCGGCCGCTGGCGGAGGCCGCTTCCGGCCAGTTTTCGCGTTCCCAGGACACCGGTGGCCGGCCGCCTCGATGATGTCGCCGGACCAGACCAGGGGGCACTCATGCGGATCCGCGCGCTCGTGGCCGGCGTACTCGTCGCCGCGCTGGCGCCGACACTCGTCGCCACCAACGCGCACGGCTCGGCCGCGCTCGGCTCGAGCATCAGCCTGCGCGCCGTCCAGCCGCGCATCGACGAGGGGCAGAGCACACTGCTGCGCGGTCACGTCCGCGGCTTCCCGAGGGGGAGCGAGATCCAGCTCGACCGGTGGCGCCGCGGTGAATGGGTGCCCCGGCAGACCAAGGTCCTGAAAGCCTCCCACGACTTCCAGTTCCGCGTGACGCCGCCGCACGGCGAGCAGCAGTTCCGCGTCTCCGTCACCGACCGCGACGGCCGGCACGTGGAGAAGGCGACCACTCTCGTCGTGCGTTGGACGCCCGAGATGACGGCAGAGGTCACCTGGCAGACCGCACCGAACGGAGCGAGGTACCCCCTGCTCCAGGGCCACACCTCCTATGCCGGCTCGGGGCGGTACTCCCTGCAAGTGCAGTACCGGGTTCGCCCCGGCGAGTGGTCGCTGTCCAGCTGGGCCGAGATCCACCGGGGAGCCTTTTCCATCGCCGGAGCCGTCGACACGACGCACCGCTGGCGGGTCTGGCTTCGTGGTGATGGAGTCGCGCGTCAAGAGTCCTCAGCCCTCGTGGTCGTGCCGCCGGTGGAGCCGGTGAGGCTGGCGCTCAATGACCCGACCGGAACCGGTGATCCTGTGTTGACGGGTTACGCCGATGCGGTCATCGACCTGCCGGCCGACACGACCGTCACCCTCACCGCGCCTGGCCTCGAGGACGACAGCGTCGTCACCGACCCGGCCGGGCGTCGGGTACCGCTGACCGGTCAGTACGGCAGCTACACCATCACCACGTCCATGGCCGGGACCTACCGGGTGCGTCAGGTGCCGGCCGGGTATGGCGTTCTCTACGCCTCGACGCCGAAGGTCTACGAGGCGAGGATCGGGACGCCGCAAGAGGGTCTGCTGCGCGACGTGCCCGGCCAGTTCGTCGATCTCCAGTTCCGCGGGGAGGCCGGTCAGTTCGTGACCGGTGACCTCTACCTCTCCACCCTGCTCGGACCCGACGAGGGGTTTCTGGCACCGACGGTCGAGGGAGCGGGTCAGCCGACGATCTACCGCTTGCCGGTCACCGGCACCTACACGCTCCGTTTCTACGACGTCCACGGCGACATGGGCTACCCGGCTGGTTTCGACCTTCGAGAAGTTCCGTGGCAACGCGCCACCATCGACGGCCCAGCTGTGTCCCTCGACCTCACCGAGTACAACCTGGTCGTCGTCGGCGCCAAGGCCGGACAAGGATTCACGTTCGCGCCGCCCTCCGGGTGCCGACCGGAGGGGTACCAGCTTCGGCAGGTGGACCCGGGTGCCTATGGGCTGCCTCTGGATGTGTGGCCAACGAAGGACGGTGACGTTGTCTTCAGCGTCACTCCGCGAGGCGACCTGGCGACGGGAGAGCTCGGGTTCGTCTCCACCCCGATGTTCGAACTGACGGTCGACGGCCCCTCCGTCGCCCTTCATGCTGACGACCGCAGCTGCGCAGTCTTTCGGGGTTCCGTGACCGCGACGGCCGGTCAGATCATCCGACTCGCCGACTCGTCGGGTCAGATGCAGGTCTCGCTCCTGCAGGCCGCTGGAGGCCCGGACTTCGCCCCCATCGCGCCCCACACGTACCGGGTCCCGGCCGACGGCGAGTACCAGATCGTGGTGACCGAGGGCACGGTCGCATCTCGTCAACCCTGGTCCGGGCAGATCGCGGCCAGCACACCGGAGATCACCACGTATCCCGCCGAGACCACCGAGGTCCCCCTCACCCTCTCGGGTTCAGGGGACCAGGTCTTCGCCAGAGTCGACCTGCCACCGGGCCGGAGCTATCGCCTGGTGCTCGATCCCGGCACCGTCTCCAACAGCGGCGTCTCCGTCCGCCCGGTCGACGTGGGCTACGGCTACTCCTGGCTGGACTCGAGCACGCGGGCGGTCAACACCTCCGTGCCCGGCCCCAACGGACTGCTGCTGTCGGGATCGGGTGCTTCTGCGGGCACCATGACGGTGACGATCATTCGCTGACCTGCCTGGCCCGGCCAACGCCTCCTGCATCCGCGCCAGCCCCGGGCGACGAAGGACGGTCATGAGCACAGCAAGCCACGACCTGTCCGACAGCCGCGCCTTCGTGGCCGGGGCGACCGGCGCCCTCGGCGGTGGGATCGCCGACGCCCTGCTGGAGCGGGGTGCCCGGGTGGTGCCCGGAGGACGGGACGAGCGGCGGCTGGCCGAGGTCGCGCGCCGCTGCGGGACGGAGGGCGTCCGCTTCGACGCGGTCGACGTCGACTCCTGTCGCGCCGCGGCAGACGCGGCCGCCGCTCAGCTGGGCGGCCTCGACCTCGTCGTGGTCACGGTCGGGGCGGCCGGGTTCGGTCCGGCACTGGAGACCCCCGCCGAGCTGAGCGAGGAGCTGTTCGCGGTCAACGTGCTGGGGCCGATGTCGCTGGTGCGCGCCGCGGTGCCGCACCTCGCCGACGGCGGCACGGTGGTCGTGCTGTCGGCGATCCTCGCCGACCTCCCGACGGCCGGGATGGCCGACTACTCGGCGGCCAAGACCGCCCTCGCGACCTGGCTCGAGGTGCTGCGTCGCGAGAACCGCCGGAGGTTCCGCGTGGTCGACGTCCGCCCGCCGCACCTCGACACCGGACTCGACCAGCGGGCACTCGGAGGCGAGCCGCCGCGGCTGCCCGAGCCGATGCCCGCGAGCAGGGTGGTCGACGCGGTGCTCGAGGCCGTCGCCGGCGACGCGACCGAGGTCGTCGTCGACCGCGGGGCCGGACTGGTGGTCCGCTAGGCGGCGAGGGTCAGCTCGTCCTCGTCGGCCGGCTCCGGCCCGGGCTCCCCGGGAGCGTCGTCCTCGCCGTCGGTGGCGAGCGCGGCGCCGCGGACCAGCAGCGCGGTCAGCACGCTGACCGCCGCGGCGGTGGCGATGCCCCCGGACAGGACACCGCCCGCGAGCTGGTCCTTGACGCTCTGCAGCAGCCAGCTGAAGCCCTCGACCATGGTGAGCCACCAGGTCATCGGGGAGACGGCGGCCAGCGAGAGCACGCGCCAGACGCCGACCGCCTGCGGGGTGAAGGTCAGCAGCGAGCCCAGGCCGAGCACCGGCCCGAGCAGGTGCGGGTCGACCATGCCCAGGACGCCCAGGGCGCCGGCCCAGCCCACCGGCAGCCACCACGCCCGCGTCGGGGCGAGCTGCGGCAGCGCCAGCGCGGCGACGGCGTACCACACCAGCGAGGCGACCAGGTTGGCGAGGAGCAGCCCCCAGGCCTCCTCCCAGTAGAGGTAGCCGCTCCAGGCGGTGTAGTTGACGCTGCCGAAGAGCAGCGCGGTGCCGGACAGACCGGCGGGGTGGCCGACCCGGATCAGGCGTACCAGCTGGGGCACGCAGAGCACCACGCTGGAGACGGTGAGGGTGACGAGGAGGAGCGCCGACAGGGCAGCGTCGAGGAAGGGAGACATGGCAGGCACGAGCCGGCCTGACGGGGCCGGCACCGGTCGAAGTGGATGACAAACGGGTGGCGACGCGGCCTGCTCGAGCCGCCTACAGCGGCTGTCGCGGGCCCCCAGATGCCGTCGTACTTCGCCCCGGTTCAGGGCCTGGTGAAGTCGTACCTCTCGTTGGAATCGCCAAGGAAAACGGTACGTCCCGACAAGCCTCCGAGACGATTCGCGGAGCCCTCCCGGGCGTGTGATCTAGACGACTCGGGAGGCGCGGCCCGAGCTCAGCGGCGCAGCCGCACGGACAGGCAGGTCACGCAGCCCTCGAGCTTCTCGAACTCGGAGATGTCGACGCGGGTGACGCGCAGCCCGCGGCGGTGCAGCAGGGCGGCCGTGCGCGGCGCGGAGGTCGCCATCAGCACGTGGTCGTCGCCCAGCAGCACGACGTGGGCGCCGCTCTCCTCGGGCACCGCGAGGAAGCGCTCGCCCCAGACCGACGGGTCGTCGACGAGCGGCTCGTAGCCGATCACGGTGCCGTCGGGAAGCGCGGTGACGGCGGACTTGAGGTGGAGCACCTTCTCGACGGGTACGCCGACCACGTCGGCGCCCAGCGGCGCCAGCAGCTGGCGCAGCTGGAGGACGCCCTCGGCGTTGGTGCGGCCGCCCTGGCCGACCCAGACGGTGCCGCCGTGCTTGAGCACGTCGCCGCCGTCGAGGGTGCCGGGCGCCTCGATGTGGGCGATCCGGTAGCCCTCGGCGCGCACCGCCTCCTCGGCCGCCGTCGTCTCCGGGCGCCGCTCGACCGCGCCCGGGCGGGCGATGACGGCCAGGTCGCCGTAGACGACCATGGTGTCCTCGATGAAGGCCGAGTCGGGGCAGTCCGCGGCGGGCGCCACCTCCTGCGTCGCCCAGCCGGCGTCGGCGAGCGCGCCGACGTAGGCCTCCCACTGCTGCCGGGCGAGCTCGGCGTCGACGTCGTCGCTGCGCTCGATGTGGGTGACCAGGCCCTCGGCCAGCCGGGGGGAGGGCTGGCGGACCAGCGCGCGACGGGAGTTCATGGCACCAGTATCGGGCTCACAGCACGGCGAGGTAGAACAACATCCGATAGTCCTCGCCCGGTTCGACGTTGGTGAAGCCGTGGGCCTCGTAGAACCGCCGGGTGTCGGTGTCGATCTCGTCGACGTTGATGTGCATCTCCTCGGCGCCCTGGTGCCGCGCCCAGTGCATGACCTCCTCCAGCAGGGCGCCGCCGATGCCCTGGTCGCGGAGGTCGGGGCGGACGTAGAGCTCCTCGAGCTGCGCCAGCGGCCCGTCCCAGTAGGGCGTCGGGCGGAGCGTGGCGTAGGCGAAGCCGGTGGGCGCCCCGGCCGGGCCGGCGAGCAGCACCAGCACGTCGTCGCGGTCGAGCAGCGTCGCGAAGCGCGCGGCGAACTCCGCCGCGGTCGGCGTCGGTGCCTCGAACTCGGTGTTGAAGTCGTGGAGCAGCTGCCCCACGACGTCGGCCTCGTCGGGGCCGGCCTCGCGGAGCTCCGGCCCGTCGTCGTCCGTCACCGGGTCTCCCGCACCCCGCCGTCGGACGGGGCGAGCTGGTCGCCCAGCATCTTCTTCATCTGCTGCTGCACCAGGTCGATGGCGCGGCGGGGCATCACCCGGATCGCGATGCTCATCAGGAGCGCGTCCTTGCCGACGTAGATGTGCAGGCGGTCGCGCTCGATGCCGTCGATCATGATCCGCGCCGCCTCGTCGGCGTGGGTGACCGGCATCCGGCTCTCGGCCTCCGGCGCGGCGGGGGTGGCCACGCCGGAGTTCTCGCCGATCGAGGTCTGCACGGCGCCGGGCATGATCACCGAGACCCGGACGTCGGTGTCGCGCAGCTCGGCGTAGAGCCCCTCGGTGAGCAGCTTGACCGCGGCCTTGCTGGCGCCATAGATCGTCTGCCCCGGGAACGGGAAGAACCCGCCCATGCTGGAGACGTTGGCGATGTGGGCCTCCGGCCGCTCGCGGAGCAGCGGCAGGAACGCGCGGCACATCGCGAGGGTGCCGGCCCAGTTGACGTCGAGCACCCGCTGGATCGCGGCGTCGTCGAGCTGGTCGACCGGCACGAAGGGCTGGATGATGCCGGCGTTGTTGAGCAGCCCGTCGACCTGGCCGTGCGCGTCGACGACGGCCGCGGGGAGCGCGGCGACGGCACCGGCGTCGCTGACGTCGACGACGTGGGTCGACAGCCGGTCGCCGGCGCTGACCATGCGCGCCGTCTCGTCGAGCCCCTCGGGTCGCACGTCGACCGCCGCGACGCGTGCGCCCCTGTCGAGCAGCTGCAGCACGAGCTCCCGCCCCATGCCGCTGCCGCCTCCGGTGACCACCCAGACCTTGCCGCGGACCTTCATCCGTCATCGCCTCCTGCTCGGCACGTTACCGGCCGGTGCCCGGCGGGTCGTGTGCCCGGCCCCGCGGGGAGTGGGACGGCTGAGGCACACGACCCGTCGCCGCGGCGGTCAGCGGACCACGTCGTAGCAGAGCTTCTGGATGCCGTTGGCGTACGACGCCTGGTCGACCAGGTCGAGCCGGGCGAAGTCGGCCCCGTCGGCGGCGAAGAGCCGCTTGCCCCCACCGAGCACCAGCGGGAACACCAGCAGGTGGTAGCGGTCGACCAGCCCGGCGGCGGCCAGGCCCTGCGCGAGCGTCGGGCTGCCGTGCACCTGGATCTCGCCGCCCATCCGATCCTTCAGCAGCGCGACGTCCTCCAGCGACCGGAGCAGGGTCATCGGCTGCCAGTCGCTCGCGGCGACCTCGGCGTCGGTCAGCGTCGTCGAGACGACGTACTTCGGGATCGCGTTGTAGCGCTCGAACTCCGGCATCGTCGGCCAGACCGGGTGGAAGTCCTGCCAGCTGACGCGCCCCACGAGCAGCGCGGCCGCCTCCTCCTGCTCGCGGCCCTTGAGCTCGTAGGCCGCCTCGTCGAACGGCACCTCCTGGAAGCTCCAGCCCGCGCGCGGATGGTCGCCGCCGCCGGGGGAGTCGACGACGCCGTCCAGGGACATGAACTCGGTGACGGTCAGGGTGCCCACGTGGTGCTCCTCGGGATCGGGTGTCGATGGTGACGACCGCCGGCGGCGCCCGAACTCATCGGGTGCCCCGGAGGGTCGCGGTGCTCACTCCTCCTCGTCGTCGTCGAGCTTGCCCTCCTCGCGGGCCTCGTCGACGATCTCGCGCAGCTGGTCGAGGGTGACCGGCCCGGCATCGATGCGTGCGTTGCGCTCGGCCGCGAACGCCGCCCCGATGTCGCCGCGCTGGCGCTCGCCGAGCTCGTCGCGGGCGGGGTTGAGCAGCGTCAGCTCCTCCTCCACGAGGTGGTGGCTGACCACCGCCGACAGCTCCTCGAGCGCGTCGTCGAACGCCTGGGTGTCGGTGCCCTTGAGCTCCATCAGCGCCAGCAGCGCCTCGTGGCCCTCGGCGTGCTCCTCCTCGCCGTGCTCGACCTCGTGGGCGCCGACCGAGTCGGCCCGCCGCCTGAACGCCGGCAGGACGTGCAGCTCCTCCGCACGCGCGTGCGCGACGTGCAGCGTCGCGAACGCCTCGCGCAGCGCCGCGCGCTCCTCGTGGCTGTTGCGCATCCGCCGCAGCAGGTCCTCGAAGAGGTCGTGGTCGGCGAGGATCAGCTCGATGACGTCGCCCTGGACGGGCCGGTGCAGGTCGATCGGGGTGCTCATGCCTCCATCATGGGGGTCGCGGCAACCCTGTCCGGCGCGCGGGCCGCCGACTCCTCACCCTCGGGTACGTCGGCTCCGAGCCGCTGCTCGACCCACCACAGCGTGGTCGCGAGGGCGGCCAGGGCGGCGGCGACCCACCAGAGGTGGGCGACCGCCCAGTCCTCCAAGGGCGACAACGGGTTGGCCAGCAGCCCCAGCCGGTCGAGCACCCAGGCCGAGGCGGCCGTCAGCGCCGCCATCGCGCCCACCCGACGCACGCGCCCGTGGAAGCGGGTGCGCGACAGCAGGAAGAGGGAAGGGAAGACGGCGAGGATCACCAGCAGCTGGGCCAGCTCGACGCCCACGTTGAAGGCCAGCAGCGGGGCGACCGCCGCGCCGCCGCCCAGGCCCAGGTCGGCGAGGATGCCGGCGAAGGCCAGGCCGTGGACCAGCCCGAACCCTCCGGCGATCAGCACCTCGCCCCGTCGTACCAGCGGCCGCCAGGCGTGGACGGCCCCGGCCGCGACGGACAGCGCGACCAGCACCTCGACCGGGCGGGACGGCACCCGCACCAGGCCCAGCCCGGCCGCCACCAGGGTGACCGAGTGGCCGGCGGTGAACGCGGTGGCGACGGCGAGCACCTGGCGCAGCGACGGCAGCAGGGCGCGGCGTCCACCCCATCGGTGGGCCACCACCAGCAGGGGCGCGGGGAGCAGCAGCACCGTGAGGAACAGCAGGTGGTCGGCGCCCTCGAGCACGTGGGTCAGTCCGTAGCCGACCATGTCGACGAGTCCGGTCGACGTGGCCGAGACGTCACCGACGGCCACGGAGTCACTGGCCGTGGAGAGGACGCCGGCCGTCGAGACCTGCCCGGCGGCGTCGGTCAGGACGACGACAGCCTCGTGGCCGGGCACGTCCGCGATGATCGCGTCGTAGGCGAGCGTGAAGTCCTCCGCCGACGCGCCCGCGCTGTCGAAGGTGACGTCGACGACCAGGGACTCGATGCCCTCGATGGTCTGCGTGGTCGGGGTCGAGAAGGTCTCCGCCCAGGTCGCGCCGTCGGCCCCAGTGACGGTGAGGTGGTCGGCCAGGTAGGCGAGCACGGTCGCGTCGTCGAGCTGGTCGGTGCCGATCGCCTCCACCAGCGTCTCGGTGGGCAGCGTGATCGTCGCGTCGGCCTGCTCGGCGCTGACGTGGACCGAGACCGTGGAGCTGTCGAGGCTGTGGGCCGCCGCCGGACTCACCCCCAGGGCGAGCACTCCGGCGACGGCGAGCACGGCGCCCGTCGCCAGCCGGCGCACTCCGCCCCGGCGGCGAACGTCAGGCATCGATCGCCGTGGCCGTAGGGGTGGCCTCCTGGCCGTCCCAGGTGACCCGGTACGTGAAGGCGTCGACGAGCGCCTCGTGGTAGGCCCCGGCCTGGGCCTCGGTGATCGAGCCCGCCGCCAGGGCGTTGTCGATCGCCGGGCTCCACGAGTCGACGAGCGCGTCGATCAGCGTCTGCGGGTCGATGCCGAGGTCCTCCGCGATGGCGGCGAGGTTCTGGCCCTGCTCCTCCATCCGGACGTGCATCTCGTCGTGGCTGATGCCGAGCACCTCGATCAGGGTGGACTCGACGGGCTGGTGCCCGCGGTGCAGGCCGAGCGACGCGTCGCCGTACGCCTCCTGGATCAGGGCGACCAGCTGGTCCTCGGTGGTGACGGAGGAGACGTCGACGGCCCCGGGGCCGCCGGCTCCGCGGTTGTCGGTGTCGGTCCGGCCGGACGAGGAGTCGGTCGTCGTGCTGGAGGTGGTGCCGGACGAGGTGGTGGCGGTGTCGTCGGTGGTCGTGCTGCAGGCGGCGACGCCCGTCAGGGCGGCAACGGCGACGAGGCCGGCGAGGGTGGTGCGGATACGCATGGGAAGCTCCTGAGTCGAAGAGGTCGAGACACCACCGTGGCCGGCGGACCCCGGCGCGAGGTGGCAGGAGCCTGTGCGTCGTCTGTGAGGGATGCACCCTGGCCCTGGACACAGGACAGGGACATGATGAGGGGCACGTCCCTGCCTGGAGGTGCCCATGAGCACGACCGTCGACCAGCCCAGCGAGACACAGGAGCCGGACCCCGGACGGGCCGGCTTCCTCACCGCGGGACCGCGGGTCCGGACGCCGGTGTTCGTGTCGTCGGTGGTCGGGGTGCTGGCGATGGCGGTCTGGGCGATCGCGGCGCCCGAGCAGGCCGAGTCGGTGATCGGGGAGGCCGTCGGCTACGTCGTCGACTGGTTCGGCTGGTTCTACGTCGTCCTCACCACGGCGGTGCTGCTGTTCGTGCTCTTCCTCGCCCTGTCGCGCTACGGCTCGGTGAAGCTCGGGCCCGACCACTCCAAGCCGCAGTTCTCCACCTTCGCCTGGGCGTCGATGCTCTTCGCCGCCGGGATCGGGACGGACGTGATGTTCTACGCCGTCGCGGAGCCGGTCAGCCAGTACCTCGCCCCACCGGTCGGCGACCCCGAGACCACGGCGGCCGCACGGGAGGCGACGGTCTGGACCCTGTTCCACTACGGGATCTCCGGCTGGGGCCTCTACGCCCTGATGGGCATGGCGCTGGGCTACTTCACCTACCGCGCCAACCTGCCCCTCGCCGTACGCTCCGCGCTCTATCCGATCTTCGGCCGGCGCATCGACGGCCCGCTGGGCCACGCGGTGGACACCGCGGCCGTGCTCGGCACGATCTTCGGGGTGGCCACCAGCCTGGGCATCGGTGTGGTGTTCCTCAACCAGGGGCTCAACATCCTCTTCGGGGTGCCCGTCGGGCTCGGCGCCCAGATCGGGCTCGTGGTGCTCGCCGTCCTGATGGCGGCGGTGTCGGCCACCACCGGCGTCGACAAGGGCATCCGGTTCCTCTCCCAGCTCAACGTGATCCTGGCGCTGGGGCTCGCCGCCTGGGTGCTGCTCACCGGTCGCACGGGCTTCATCCTCAACGCCGTGGTGATGAACCTCGGCGACTACGCGCAGACCTTCGCGCGCAAGACCATGGAGACCTTCGCCTTCGAGGGCGCCACGGAGTGGATGTCGCTGTGGACGCTCTTCTTCTGGGCCTGGTGGATCGCCTGGGCGTCCTTCGTGGGGCTGTTCCTGGCGCGGATCTCCCGCGGCCGCACCATCCGACAGTTCGTCGCGGGCACGATGATCATCCCGTTCACCTACGTCGTCATGTGGATCTCGATCTTCGGCAACGCCGCGCTGGAGCGGATCCGCTCCGGTGACGACGCCTTCGGCCAGGCGGCGCTGGAGGACCCGGCGAGCGGCTTCTACACCCTGCTCGAGGACTACCCGCTCTCCGGCGCGGTGATCGCCCTGTCGGTGTTCGTCGGCCTGCTGTTCTACGTCACCTCGGCCGACTCGGGAGCCCTGGTGATGGGCAACCTGTCGTCACACCTGCGGTCGGTGCAGGACGACGCCGCTCCCTGGCTGCGCATCGTGTGGGCGGCCACCACGGGGCTGCTCACCATCGCGGTGCTCGCGGTCGGCGGGATCTATGCCCTGCAGTACGCCACCGTGATCTTCGGGCTGCCGTTCGCTTTCGTGGTCCTGCTGGTGATGCTGGGCCTGCTCAAGGCGCTCCGCGTCGAGGCGCGGCGCACCGACTCCGGCAGGCACAGCCTGCCGCACATGTTCTCCGGGCGGGACGGCGCCGGTCCGGACGTCGGCGGCTCCTGGCGGGCACGGCTGGCCCGGGCGGTTAACTTCGTCAGCGTGGACTCCGCGACGGCGTACCTCCAGGAGGTGGTGCGGCCCGCGCTCGCCGAGGTGGCCGACGAGCTGCGCGAGCGCGGTCTGCCGGCCGAGCTGGCCGACGGCATCGCCGCCCCCGAGGACGAGGATGCCGGGCTCCCGTGGGTCGAGCTGCGCTCGGTGGCCGACGACGACCGGTTCGTCTATCGCGTGCAGGTGAGCGAGTCGCCGGTGCCGACGTACGGCGGCCGGATGATCGGGGCGCGCGACGAGTACGCACGACTGGAGGTGCACACGGTCGGCGGCGGCCAGGACTACGACATCATGGGCTACTCCGCCGACCAGGTGATCCACGACTGCCTGGACCAGTACGAACGCCATCTGGAGTTCCTGCGGATGGGGTGACCCGCTCCGCCTCCGGCCAGTCCCCGGGTCAGTCCCCGGGCCAGTCCCCCGTGTCAGTCCCCCGCGTCAGTCCCCCGTGCCCTTCACCGTCGGCGGCCCGAACCCGTCGCCGGCTGGCGACATCGGCGGGTCCTCCAGCCAGGACGGCGGCGGGACGGGGGGCGGCTCCGTGCCGACGTCGCCGTCGGCGAGCTCGCCGGCGGGGCCGGGTCCGCGCCCCCACGACGGGTCGTCGGGAGGTGGGCCGTGGCGGTCGAGGAAGCGCTGCGCCATCCGGGTCGCCGGATGCAGCCCGGCGGTGGCGAACACGATGATCCCCGCGATCAGCAGCCAGCCGGCGGCGCCCCAGCCCATCGCGAGGAAGGTGAAGACCGCCGGCGCCCAGACCCGGCCGAGCGTGCCGCCGACCTCGGCGGCGCCTTGGTACTCGCCGCGGCGGCGCGGGTCCATCAGCTCGGCCTCGAAGGACCAGCTGGCCGCCGACAGATAGAGCTCGGCGCCGGTCACCGTCACGTGGCCAAGCCAGACCAGGGCGATCGTCAGCCACCCCACGGTGTCGTGGGTGACCAGCGTGATCACGCACGAGACCACGAAGAAGACCGCCGACACCCGCACGGCGCGGAGCGCGGTGGTGACGTCCTTGACCCCGCGGGCCGCGGCCATCGGCAGGAAGATGCACATCACGGTGTTGGTGCCGAACAGGAAGGCCAGCAGCACCCGCGGCGCGTCGGTGCGCTCGACCAGCCAGAGCGGGATCACCAGGTGGAGCAGCACCTGGTTGGTCCACAGCACGCCACCGAAGAACGTCGTGGCCATCCACCCGAGGTTGCGCAGCGGGCCGGGGCCGGGCGCCTTCACCTTGCGGTCGGCGACCGACTTGTCGTCATGGGGCGCGTTGGGCAGGCGGATGATGGCGACCGCGTTGACCAGGAACGCGAGGCTGGTGAACCACGGCAGCGCGTGCAGCACGTCGTTGGAGTCGAAGGCCAGGGCGATGCCGCCGAGCATCGAGCCGAGCGTGAACCCGACGTTGAGGGCGGAGTACATGAAGGCGCGGGAGCGCACCCGCTCGTCGGGGGGCAGGACGTCGATCGTGTAGGCGCCGTACGCCGCCCCGCCGAGCGAGCCGACGACCTCCATCACGACGGCCATGGCGACGTAGCCACCGAAGGACTCGATGAACGGCCACACGACGAACAGGGCGGACTGGCCCACGGCGCTGAGCGCCCACATCCGCTTCGGGCCGAAGCGGTCGACCAGCTTGCCGGCCGGGAGGGCCGCGACGAACGCCGCCGCCCCCGCGATGGTCAGCCCCAGCCCGACCTGGGCGGCGGTGAGCCCGACGATCTGGGTGAAGAACACCGCCGACCCGGTCATGAACGTGCCCTCGCCGAGCGCGAACAGCAGCGACTGCCTGGCCAGCCGACCCGCCAGCGGGCTGGGCGCGCGGAAGCGGCGCGGGGCGGTCGTGGCAGTCATCGCGGCCGAGTGTCTCAGGCTCGCTCGGGGGGCGTCGCGCGGTTTTCGGACCGGGCTGGGGGGTCGTGTGCCCCGCCCCGCGGGGGCTGGGACGGCTCAGGCACGCGACCCGCCGGGAGTCAGTCAGTGTCGTGCAGGTCGAGGTCGACCATCAGCTCGTCGGCGAGCGCCTCGAGGCCGGCCCGGAGCGCAGCGGTGTCGGCGCCCGCGGGGACCACGACGACGGCGTCGGCCTCGAAGAGAGTGCCGCCCGCCATCGGGGCGTCGCTCACGTCGGTGCTGAGCTCCTCGACGTTGACGCCGTGCTCGGCGAGCAGCGAGGAGATCTCCGCGACGATGCCGGGCCGGTCGGCGCCGACCAGATGAAGCGCCAGCCGGGAGCCCTCGTCGCGCTCGGGCTCGTCGGCGGTGCGCTCGACGGTCACCCGTAGGCCCTGGGCGCCCAGTCCCTCGACGGCGGCGACCAGGGCGTCGACCCCGGTCGTCGGCACCGCGACCTCGACAACTCCGGCGAAGGTCCCCGCCAGGTGCGCCATCTGGCTGCGCTCCCAGCTGCCTCCGTGCTCCGAGATCACCCCGGACACGGCGGAGACGAGTCCCGCCCGGTCGGTGCCCAGCAGGGTCAGCACGAGGGTGGCCATGAGGTGAGCCTAGGGCCGACGGCCGGGCGGCGCACTCGGCGTGGGTGGGGATCGCAGATCGGGAGCGCGGGTGAGGATCGGGGAGGGTTGCCGTCATGGGGTGACGGAAGCCCTCCCCGCTGACACACGGAGCGTCGCCTCAGCGGATGCGCACTCTCTCCTTCGGGTAGTCGTCGACCACGAGCCGGGCCGGGCCGCGCCGGGCGTCCTCGGGGACGTTGACCACCCAGGTCGCCTCGCCGGCGTCGTCGGCGTCCGCCGTGCCGAGCGACCACGACCGGCGCCCCTGCTCCAGCCGGAGCTCCACGTCCCGCATCGGGGCCGGCGGTGGGTCGGTGTATTCACACCGCGAGCAGCCGAGCACCCCACTGCAGGTCATCATGTCCCGGCAGCCGTCGACGAACGACCGGCCGCCGACGGTGACCTCCTCACCCCGACGCAGGTCGAGGCCCTCGGCGAGGATCGTCGGCCCTCCGCAGTCCGCCGATGCCGGCTGCTGCGGGAAGGGCGCCACCGCGAGGCCGAGGAGAAGGGCGGGCAGCAGCAGTCGTCGCATGTGGGTGGGACGGCCGGTGCGGAGCGGCGGTTCCCGCGCGCGCCCCGACGCGCGCCCCGACGCGCGCCCCGACGCGGCTACTGGTGCGTACGACGCACTGGGTGCGTCGTACGCACCAGTAGACATCTCCCCCCAGGCCTCCCGGGGGACGCTGCCCCCTCAGTCGGGCCGGTCGCCGGAGTCGTGGACCAGCTCGACGCGCGAGCCGACGGGCAGTGCCTGGACCAGCCGGAGCCGAGCCAGCGCGGGGTGCTCGTCGAGCAGCGTGGCGGCGTTGGCCATCGACCGCAGCGCGGCGGTCTCGGCCCGCGCGGCCTCCAGCTGCGCCTGGGCGCGCTGGCGGCCGACGACGAGCTCGGCGTACGCCGCCCGCAGGTCCGCCGGCAGGACGACGTCCTTGACCAGGACCTCGACCAGCCGGACGCCCACCCCGGTCGCGGCCACGCGCAGCTGCTCGACGGTCTCGTCGGTCAGCGTCGCCCGCGGGGCCCGCGGGGCCCGCACCAGCGCCTCGGCGTCGCGGGTCGCGAGTGCCTCCCGCAGCGCCAGCTGGATCGCCAGGTAGACCTGGCCGAGCGGGTCGGTGACCTTCTCGGTGAAGGCCACCGCGTCGCCGACCGTCCACCGGGCGACCGCCGTGACGCGCACCGTCACACCGTCGGCGGTGAGCACCTCCTGGGGCGCGACCGTGAGCACCTGCTCGCGCGCGTCGAGCAGCTGGTAGGTCGCGGCCCGGCGCCGGCGGTGCTTGCCTGGGCCGAGCACCACGGTGGGCCGGCCGGGCACCCGCTCCAGGCAGAGCTGCCAGGGCTGCACACGGGTCGTCCGCAGTCGCAGGATCGTCGGGGTCATCTCGGCTCCTCCTTCTGGTCGTCGCGCCGAAGCGGGGTGGCTGGTGGGCGGGTGGATGGCAGGGGTCAGGGGCGGTGGGGTCGGGGGCGGTGGTGACGGGTGGCCACGACGCCGCGCGGGGCTGGGCCCGTCGTGCTGACCGGGACCGCCGCAGGGCACGGCGCCGCGAGTCGCCACCGGTCACCACCGCGAGGAGTCGGAGTCGAACCGACAAGGGAGTGAAGGGCTCCCCGCTACCTGTCGCAGAGGTTGCGGTGGTGAGGTACGACGCGTGGGACCGGGCCGGAACACCGGCCCTGCCACTGATCTCACCAGCGCAGAACCGTACGCCGCCGCGCCCTCGGGCGCATCGGGTTTTCGGGCGAGCGGCCGACCGGACGCCGTCCGGACGTCCGGACGGAACGTCGGGGCGCGCCTACAGCGAGTCGAGGATCGCCCGGCGCCGGGCGTCGTACTCCTCCTGGGTGACCAGGCCGGCGGCGAGCAGGTCCTGGAGCTCGCGGAGCCGGTCGGCGCTGCTGCGCGGCGGCTCGGGCGCCTCGGCCGGGGCGGCGGGGGCGGAGGGTGCCGGCGCCGGGGAGGCCGGCGGCCGCAGGTTGGCGGCGAGGTAGGTCGACTCCAGGCCGTTGTCGGTCAGCAGGGTCATGGCCGTGGCGTCGCCCTCGTCCATGCCGGCGTTGCGGGCCAGCCGGCGAGCGGTCGTCACCCGCCACACGGCGCCGCCGATCGCCAGCAGCAGGACCAGCACGAAGAAGACCGCGAAGCCGCCCATCACGCCGGCCGTCTCGTCGACGCCCGACCCGAAGCCCGCGCCGAAGCCCCCGCCGTCGCCGCCGATCCACTCGCCGTCGACGTAGGCGCACTCCGGCATGAAGCCGTCCTGCTGGGGCTCGAAGCACCAGTCCGGCGGGTCGTTGGGCCCACCGCCGCCCGTCATGGCGAGCGCGCCCGGATGTAGCCCCGTCGCAGCCGTCCCCAGATCCCCCGTCATGGGAGAACTGTAGGTCGGCGCGCCGGCGCCGGTCGACGGATTCGCACCGGCCGCGTCATACTCCCCCGATGACCGCCGCAGCCGACGCCACCGCCGCCGCCGCCGACGCGCTCACGCCCAGCCCCGCCGCCCGCGCGGCGTACGCCGTCAACGCGGTGGTCGCCTGGGGCGGCGTGGTGCTGACGGCCTTCCTCTCCGGCATGGGGTGGTACGACGTGCTGCCGGTCGAGCCGGGCCTCTACGGCGGTCACCCGGAGGGCGCGGCGGGCGCCGCCGCGCGGGTGCTCGACACGTTCTCCTACTTCACGATCTGGTCCAACGTCGCGGTGGCGGTGTCGGTGACCCTGCTCCTCGCCCGGCCGCTGCGGCCCACCCTGGTGCGCCGGGTGCTGCGCCTCGACGGGCTGCTGATGATCACGGTGACCGCGATCGTCTACCAGCTGCTGCTGGCGCCGACCGCCGTCGTCACCGGCTGGTCGCGGCTCACCGACCCGATCCTGCACGTCGTCACGCCGCTGCTGACGCTGCTGGTCTGGCTGGTGTGGGGGCCGCGCGGCTGGGTCACCGGCCGGCTGGTGCCGCTGGCCCTGGTCGTCCCGCTGCTCTGGATCGGCTGGATGCTGGCGCGGGGCGCGGTGATCGACGCCTACCCCTACGACTTCGTCAACGTCGTCGACCGCGGCTACGGGCCGGTGTTCACCACGCTCGCGATGATCCTGCTCTTCGGCTTCCTCGTGGCCGCCGTGCTCTGGGGCGTCGACGTGGCCCTGCGGCGTCGGCGCGCCGCCGACGTGGTGGCCGCGACCGACCGCCGTCGGCTCAGTCCTCCAGGATCGGCTGGTCGGGCAGCTTCTTGACCCGCGCCCGCCGCTTCTTGCGGGTGGGGATCATCGACCGCATCTCCTCGAGCTTGCCGAAGCACAGCAGCCGGTCCTCCGCTTCCAGGCGGTGGCTGGCCCGCGGGTTGGGGATCACCCGGGTGCCGCGGTTGAGGGTCAGCACCGTGATGTCGCGATCGCTCAGCCCCGACTCCGCGATCGTCTGGCCCACGAGCTCCGCGCCGGCGTGGACGAAGAGCTCCGCGACGCCGTACCCGGTGGAGACCGACAGCCGCTGCCGCACGTCGATCTCGGGGAAGGCGACCTGGTTGGCGATGTAGTCGATGATCGCGCCGGCCACGTCGAGGTTGGTGGCCTCCTCGATGCCCTGCAGGCCGGGCGAGGAGTTGACCTCCATCACCAGCGGGCCGTCGTTGCCCTCGAGCATGTCGACGCCGGCCACCTTGAGGCCCATGATCTGGGCGGAGCGGACCGCGGCCTGCTGGTAGTCCTCGTCGAGGTCGACCCGCTCGACGCTGCCGCCGCGGTGGACGTTGGAGCGGAACTCGTCGCCCTTCGCCACCCGCCGCATCGCCGCGACCACGCGGTCGCCGACGACCAGGGCGCGCACGTCGCGGCCGCGGCTCTCCTCGACGAACCGCTGGATCAGCACCTGCTGGCTGGTGCTCTGCAGCGTCTCGATGATCGCCTCGGCGACCTTCATCGTCGGGGCCAGGATCACCCCGATCCCCTGGGTGCCCTCGATCAGCTTGATCACGACCGGCGCCCCGCCGACCCGCTTGATGCCGGGGATCACGTCGGCCCGGTCGCGGACGAACGTCGTGGCCGGCATCCCGATGCCGTGGCGGGACAGGATCTGGGTCGCGCGCAGCTTGTCGCGGGAGTTGGCGATGCCGTACGACGGGTTGGGGGTGTAGACGTCCATCTGCTCGAACTGCCGCACCACGGCGGTGCCGAAGTAGGTGATGGAGTTGCCGATCCGGGGCAGGATCGCGTCGTAGTCCGACAGCGGCTTGCCGCGGAACTGCAGGTCCGGCTCGTCGCCGGACAGGTCGATGGCGAACCGCAGGGTGTTGAGCACCTTGACGTCGTGGCCCCGCTCCACCGCCGCGCTGCGCAGCCGTTGGGTGCTGTACGCGCGGGGCGCGCGCGACAGGATGGCGAGCTTCATGGGCGTCCTTGCCTGGTGGGGTGGCCGACTGGCCCATCCAACCATCCTCGGTCCGCCGCTCGACGGGCCGCCACTGGCCGGGCCGGCGTCCTCGAGGGTGGGGCGCGTGGTTGGATGGCGCCGTGGCCCAGGACGCCGAGGAGCCGACGCTGGTCGGGTGGCGCGAGTGGGTCGGTCTGCCCGACGCCGGGGTCGGCTGGATCAAGGCCAAGATCGACACCGGCGCGACGACCTCGGCGCTGCACGCCTTCGACCTCGTCGAGGAGGAGCGCGACGGGCAGACCTGGGTGCGGTTCTGGATCCACCCCTGGCAGACCAACGACGGCGACCCGGTGGAGTGGTCCGCGCCGGTGCTCGACCGACGGCGGGTGCGCAGCTCGTCGGGGCACGCGCAGAAGCGCTACGTCGTCGCGATGGACGTCACCCTCGTGGGGCGCACCGTGCCGGCCGAGGTGACGCTCACCAACCGCGACAAGATGGGGTTCCGGATGCTGGTCGGCCGCGAGGCGCTGGCCCAGGGGTTCCTGGTCGACCCCGGGGCGTCGTACCTCGGTGGCAAGCCGCCGCGGCCGGTCCGGCGCCGCAACCGCGGGCGCTGACCGCGGGTCGGCCGCACGTCAGTACCAGTTGTGGCCCTGCTTGAAGGACCAGGCGCTGCAGGGAGTGCCGTAGCGCGCCTTGATGTAGCCGAGCCCCCAGCGGATCTGCGTCTCCGGGTTGGTCGCCCAGTCGGCGCCGGCCGAGGCCATCTTGGAGCCGGGCAGCGCCTGGGGGATGCCGTACGCCGACGACGTCGGGTTGTCGGCGTCGACCCGCCAGTTGCTCTCGCTGACGTAGAGCGCGTCGAGGCAGGAGAACTGGTCGGCGCCGAAGCCGAACTCCGGCAGCAGCGCGCGGGCGATGTCGCGCGGGTCGGCGTCGGAGAGGTCCTGCGCGCCGGCCTCGGCCGGGGTGTCGGCGGTGTCGAGGGCCGCTGCCTTGGTGGGGTCGACGACGGCGCGCCGGTCGAGCTCGTCGCGGCGGTCGGAGCGGGAGACCGGGTCACTCTCGCGGGCGGCCAGCTGCTCGGCGAGCGCGGTCTCGTCGATGTCGCCGCCGGGGGTGCCTGCTCCCGCGACCGACGTCGCGGTGCTGGCGGACGAGGCGGCCTCGACCGGAGGGAGCGGCTGCGACGCGGTGGCGAGCACGCCGCCGGTCACCACGACGCCGGTGGCGGCGACGGCCAGCCCGGTCAGCGCCGCCGTGCGACGGGGCGGGCGCGCCGGCGCGGTGGCGCGATGGCTGCCGCCGGTCGCGGCCGGCGACGTCGCGCGTGCGGGCGCGCTCGCGCGCGCTCGGGCGGGCGCGCCGCGGTGGCGCGCGGCCTGGTGCTTCGACACGGGGGTGGGTGCTCCTGCGGGCGCTGGTGGTGCTCGGGGGGTGGGCGCCGACCGCGTCCGATGAGAGCCGAGGTCACGAAACGGTCACGACACACCCTGGTGGAGCGCCCCGGGTGAACGCAAATCGGCCGTCCGCGATCCGGGAGGCGCTCGCGCCGCCCGCCCGATGTCTACTGGTGCGTCCGACGCATCCGGCGCGTCGTACGCACCAGTAGACGTTCCCTCACCCGGCGGTCGGCTCCTCGGAGGAGCCGCGCTCGCCCTCGACCTCGGGAGGCGTGGGCCGGCCGGGCAGCACGCAGGCGAGCGCCACCGTGACCAGGCCCAGCCCGGCGGCCACCAGGAAGGCCGCGCGGAAGCCGCCGACGAACGCCTCCACCGGGTCGACCCCGGCGGCGGCCAGCGAGGCGGACCGGGCGGACAGCACCGTGACCGAGAGCGCGGTGCCGACGGCGGCGGCGACCTGCTGGGCGGTGCCGAGCAGCGAGCTGCCGTGGGAGTAGAGGTGCATCGGCAGCGAGCCGAGGCTGATCGTGAACGTCGGCGTCATCACCAGCGCGAGGCCGAGCATCAGCAGCAGGTGCAGCCCCACCAGCACGGCGTACGGCGTCGCGACACCGACGAAGCCGAGCCCGCCCAGGCCCGTGACGACGAGGAGCGTGCCGGGGATGACCAGCGGGCGGCCGCCGACCCGGTCGAAGACCCGGCCGACCCGGGGGCCGGCCAACCCCATCGCCAACCCGCCGGGGGCGACCAGCAGCCCGGTCTGGAGCGGGGTGAGCTCGCGCAGCCCCTGGAGATAGAGGGGCACCAGGATCATCGCGCCCATCATCGTCAGGAACGCGACGGCCTGGAGGACCAGGGCCACGGCGTAGGTGCGGTGGCCGAGGGTGCGCAGGTCGAGCAGCGGGCCGGCGGGCCGGCGCTGCAGCCGTCGCTGACGCAGCACGAAGAGGGCGACCACGGCGGCGCCGCCCCCGACCAGCGCCCACGGCGACACCGCCGGCGCCTCGGGGGCGCCGAAGCCGCTGAGGCCGTAGACCAGGGAGCCGAAGCCCAGCCCCGCCAGCACGACGGAGAGCACGTCGACGGAACCGGACCGCTGCTCGCCCACGTTCTCGAGGCGGCGCAGGGCCGCCAGCGCGACCCCGCCCGCGATCGGCAGCATCACCAAGAACAGCCAGCGCCAGCTGGCGACCTGCAGCACGACGCCGGCCGCGGTCGGCCCCAGGGCCGGCGCGACGGAGATGGCGAGCGTGACGTTGCCCATCACCCGACCGCGGTCGTGCACGGGGACGATCGTCATCAGCGTGGTCATCAGCAGCGGCAGCATCACCGCGGTGCCGCTGGCCTGCACGACCCTCGCGACGACGAGCACCCAGAACGCCGGTGCCACGGCGGCCAGCAGCGTGCCCGCCACGAAGACCCCCATCGCCAGCGCGAACGCCTGCCGGGTGGTGACCCGCTGCAGGAACCACCCGGTCACCGGGATGACCACGGCCATGGTCAGCATGAACGCCGTCGACAGCCACTGCCCGGTGCGCGCCGTGACGTCGAACTGGGTCATCAGCCGCGGGATGGCGTTGACCATCAGCGTCTCGTTGAGGATCACCACGAACGTGGCGAGGGTCAGCCAGCGCAGCACCGGGTAGGGCTGCGCCGCCGTGCCGCGGACGCGGCCGGCAGGGCGAGGGGCGACGGGTGAGTCACCGAGGGTGGCGGTCATGGGTTCTCCTGACGGAAGAGAACGGCGGGCGCCGTCCTTCCATTCCGACCGGGACCGTATCGGTGACTCATCGAGCCGCGCGCGATGATTTTCGGGCCTGCGGTGGGTCAGCACTCGCGACAGGGACCTAGGCTCGACCTCCGGAGGACACGATGACGGCCACGACCGAGACGCCGGACGCGGCGTTCGAGGAGCTCACGCGCCAGCACCGCCGTGAGCTGCTCGCGCACTGCTACCGGATGGTGGGCTCCGCCAGCGAGGCCGAGGACCTGGTGCAGGAGACCTACCTGCGCGCGTGGAAGGCGTACGCCGGCTTCGAGGGCCGCTCCTCGGTCCGCACCTGGCTCTACCGCATCGCCACCAACGTCTGTCTGACCAACCTCGAGGGCCGCGACCGGCGCCCGCTTCCGACCGGGCTGGGCGCACCGTCGCTGCCCGCAGACGCTCCGCTGGTGGAGCGCGAGATCGGGTGGCTCGGCCCGATGCCCGACGCCCTGGTGACGCCGGCCGACCCCGCCGACGTGGCGGTGGAGATGGACTCGGTGCGGCTGGCGTTCGTGGCGGCGCTGCAGCACCTGCCGGCCCGCCAACGGGCCGCGCTCGTGCTCTGCGAGGTGCTGCGCTGGAGCGCCGCCGAGACCGCCGAGGCCCTCGACACCACGGTCGCGGCGGTCAACTCCGCCCTGCAGCGGGCCCGGGCCACCGTCGCCTCGCTCGACCGGGCCGCCGACCCCGGTCCGCTGACCGAGCACCAGCGGCAGATGCTGGACGCCTACGTCGCGGCGTTCTGGCGCAAGGACGTCGACGCGCTGGCGGCGCTGCTCACCAGCGACGCGGTCTGGGAGATGCCGCCCTGGGAGGGCTGGTACCACGGCGCCACCACCATCGCCGCCCTGGTCGACGGGGCGTGCCCGGGCCAGACCCACGACATGCCGATGCTGCCGACGCGCGCCAACGGGCAGCCGGCGTTCGGCCTCTACATGCGGGAGTCGTGCATGGTCGGCCCGGCGGCGTACGGACTGTCCGAGGGCCGATCGGACCTCTTCGTTCCGTTCCAGCTCCACGTGCTGGAGCTCGCGGGCGACCGGGTCTCCCACGTGGTGGCGTTCTTCGACCGGGAGGCCTTCGAGCTGGCCGGGCTGCCCGCGTCGCTGACGGCGGCCGAGGTGGCCGCCCTCGCCCCCCTCGCCGGCTGAGCGTCGTGGACGCCGCGTCCGCGGCCCTGCCGCGACCCACCGAGCGACCCCTCGAGCTGCTGGAGCGGGCGCTGTCCTACTCACGCCCGGTGCTGGCGGCCGTGCCGGGTCACGCCCCCGACCTGTCGACGCCCTGCTCCGCCTGGGACCTCGGCGACCTGCTCGGCCACATGGTCGACGGGTTCACCGCGTTCGTCCAGGCGGCCGCCGGGGTGGTGCCGGCCGAGCCGCGCACCGGCCTGCCGCGCGACCCGGCGCTGCTGGCGGGTCACCTGCTCGACCTCGGCTGCGGGGTCCTCGGCGGCTGGTCGGACGGGCGCGACGAGTGCCTGCTCGGCCTGATGCCGCTGCCGGCCGAGACGCTGCTCGAGGCCGCCGCCCTCGAGATCGCCGTGCACGGCTGGGACGTGGCCCAGGTCTGTGCTCCGGAGCGGGGCCTGCCTCCGGAGCTGGCCGCCGGGCTGCTCCCTCCGGCGCTGCGCCACGTCACCGCCGCCGACCGCCCCACGCGCTTCGGCCCGGTGCTCCCCGTCGTCCGCCGCGACCCCGCGGCGCTGCTGCTCGCCCACTGCGGGCGCGCCGACCCGCGCTGACGTCGCGGCGACGTATCCCCGGCGAGCGGCGCCCCTCCTCTCCCACGGGAGGAACCATGAACGCCAGCACACCCGTCACCCAGGCCGAGCGGCTCGACCGCTTCACCAAGACCTACCGCTACCTCCGGGTGGGGATGGTGGGCCTGGTCGTGCTCCTGGGCGCGTCGGTCGGGCGGCAGCTGGTGGCCGACGGGGGCGATCTGCTGCCCTCGATCAGCGACTACTACTACACGCCGGTCCGTGCGGTGTTCGTCAGCTCGCTGGTCGCGATCGGCGTGTGCATGGTCGTGATCAAGGGCAACACTCCCTGGGAGGACACGTTCCTCAACCTGGCCGGGATGCTGGCACCGGTCGTCGCCTTCGTGCCGACGCCGTACGCCGGCAGCTGCGGTCCGTCCGGCATGCCCGACGACGTGCGCGCCAACATCGCCAACAACGTGTGGGCGCTCCTGTTCGTCGGCGTCGTCGGCCTGCTGGCGACCTATCTCATCGGGCGGCAGGCGCCCGCCGCCGCCGACCCCCACCACGCCCGCGGCGGCGGCCTGCTGATCTCGGCCGGGCTGCTGGTGGCCGGCGGCCTGTGGTTCTTCCTCGGCCGCTCGTCGTTCGAGTGCGGCGCGCACTTCACCGCCGCCATCGTGATGTTCGTCTTCATCATTGCCGTCGTCGCCTGGAACGCCTGGGGCGTCGCCGGCGAGCAGGTGCGAGGGGCCGGGCGCACGCGCTACGGGCAGCTGGCGTTCGCCATGGTGCTCGCGGGCGTGGTCCTCGGTGTCGCCACCTGGCGAGGGTGGCTCGACAACGGGGTCTTCTGGATCGAGCTGACGCTGATCGTGCTCTTCGCCGTCTTCTGGGTGCTGCAGTCCGTCGAGCTCTGGGACGACGGCATGCGGACCGACGACGGCGGCTGACCGCCGCCCAGGTCTCCCTCTACTGGTGCGTACGACGCGCCTGGTGCGTCGTACGCACCAGTAGCCGGCCCCGCCGGCGCCCCCGCCGGCGCCCCCGCCGGAGTCTCAGCCGACGGGGCAGTCGGCGTGCCAGGACTCCGTGACGTGGTCGAGGGTCCAGCCCATCGAGCGGTAGAGCCCGTCGGCGCCGGTCGGGGAGTCGGCGTCGACCTCGAGGTCGACCCGGCCGCGGCCGCGGTCGTGGGCGTCGCGGATGACGGCGTGCAGCAGCGCCTTGGCGACGCCGCGGCCGCGAGCCCGGCGGTGCACGCCGATGTAGTCGACATAACTGCCCGCGCGCCCCGAGTCGTCGGGCGTCAGCCGCGAGGACACCAGGGCGCCGCCGGGCAGCCGGCCGTCGTCGGTGTCGACCTCCGCGATCCACCAGTGGTCCCAGCGGTGGCCCGGGTCCTCGCGCAGCCGCTGCACGAACTCCGGGAAGCTCTCGCGATAGCTGTTGAAGTGGTCGGCGAACGACTCCTCCAGCATCAGGTGCACCAGCCGGATGTCCTCGGCGACGGGCATCCCGGTGTCGCCGTCGCCGTCGTCGCCCTCGTGCATCGCGACCCGCCGCAGGTGCACGCCCTCGCGCGGCGGCGGCAGCTCCTCCGCGTCGCGCACCGGCCGGGTGAGGTGCAGCCAGGTGCGCGTCTTCGCGTAGCCATCGGCGGTCAGCCATCGCTTCAGCCTCGGCTGGTCGGCGTACGGGCTCGCGTCGAGCTGGGTGCTCGGCAGCAGTCGCAGCGCCGCCATCTCGCGCGCCACCGAGCGGACCCAGGCGAGCAGCACGGACGCGAGCGCGTCGCCCTCGGGGAGGTCGGGGGCGACCACCAGGTCCACCATGGTGCGACCGGCGGCCCGGTCGTGCACGCTCACCCACGCCTGCACGGTGTCCTCGGCGTCGTCGACCACCAGCTGGCGCCGCGTCCACGACCCCGGCCCGACCACCAGCGCCTCCACCGCCTCCTCGTCGACGCTCGCGGCGTCGTGGGCGGTGCGGCGGACGGCGGTGGTGAGCGCGGCCAGGGCGGGTACGTCGTCGCGCACCGGCGTCCGCGCCACCCAGCCGGGCGGCAGGCCGGCCAGGCCCGGCGAGGTCGTCGTCACGGGGCCCAGTCTTCCAGGCCCGTCCCGGCGCCCCCGGCGGCGTACGCTGCCTGCGTGGACGACGTCCTGCTCATCGCCCGCAACCCCGACCCCGACTCGAGCCTTCCCTACCTCGTCCGGATCCCGCTCGGGGACGGCATCGTGCTGCGCACCCGGGAGACCTGGCCGCGCGCCAGCAAGGTCTACTGCCACCGTCACGACGAGGGCTGGCCGGCCGACGCGGAGATCGTCGAGGAGGTCCCCTTGGTGACCTGCCAGCGCCGGGGTGCCGCGATCGACATCGTGGTCGACCGGCGGCGAGAGCGTCGCTCGCAGTTCGTGATCGCCCGGGCGCGCGGCCGCGAGATGATCTTCTGGCAGTCCGCGCGCACCTCCAAGGCCGCGCGACCTCAGGTGGCGCTTCCCACCGCCCGCGCGTCGGGGATGGAGGGCCTCGTCATCGTGGTCGACACGCGCGAGCGCTACGCCTGGAAGTTCTCCCACCAGCAGGCGTCGACCGAGCGTCGCGCCCTGCCCGTCGGCGACTACGGCGTCGAGGCCGACGGCGAGCTCCTCGCCGTGGTCGAGCGCAAGTCGCTCGGCGACCTCGCCTCCAGCCTGACCACGGGTCGCCTCGGCTACCGGCTCGCGGAGCTGGCCGAGGTGCCGCGCTCCGCCGTGGTCGTGGAGGATCGCTACTCGTCGGTCTTCAAGCTCGACCACGTCCGTCCCGGGCTGGTCGCGGACATGCTCGGCGAGTGTCAGGTGCGGCACCCGAGCGTCCCGGTCGTGTTCGCCGAGAACCGTGCCCTGGCTCAGGAGTGGACCTTCCGCTTCCTCGGCGCGGCTCTGAGCGAGCACGGTCAGGACGCAGCCGGCGCGAGCCGATGGGGCGACGAGTCGTCATGACCACGGGAGGCATAGGAGGAGCCGGGCTCGGCCGGGCTCAGGCGCTCTCCCGCCGCACCAGGCGGGCGGGATAGACGACCCGCATCGGCTCACCCGGGCCGCCCCGCTCAATCTGCTCCAGCAGCATCGACGCGGCGCGCTCGGCCATCTCGATGATCGGGTTGTGCATCGTGGTGAGCGGTGGCTCGGCGCGCTCGGCGACCTGGAAGTTGTCGTAGCCCACGAGCGCGAGGTCGTCGGGCACCCGCCGCCCGGCGTCGCCGAGCGCCTTGAGCGCGCCGACCGCCATCAGGTCGGAGGCGGCGAACAGGCCGTCGAGGTCGGGGTGCCGGGCGAGCAGCTCGCGCGCGGCCGCCTCGCCGCCGGGCTCGGTGAAGTCGTCGTGCACCCAGGCGTCGTGGGGCAGGCCGGCCGCCCGCAGCGCCTGCCGCCAGCCCTCGAGCCGGTCGACGGCCGCGGCCATGTCGGCCGGGCCGGCGATGGTGCCGATCCGGCGGCAGCCGCGCTCGATCAGCAGCTCGGTCGCCATCCGGCCGCCGGCCTCGTTGTCGACGTCGACATAGGTGACCGCGTCGGCGCCGATCTGCGGTCGGCCGACGAAGACGCAGGGCAGCCCGATCTCGGCGAGCCGCTCGGCCAGGCGGTCCTCGCGGTGGTGGGAGGTGACGATCGCCCCGTCGACGTGACGGCTGGAGAGATAGCGCAGGGTGCGGTCGCGGGACTGGCCCGGCCGCGCGATCAGCAGCACCAGCTGCTGGTCGGCGGCGTCCAGGACCCGCGAGACGCCGCGCAGCGTGCCGGCGAAGAAGGGGTCGGTGAAGACCCGCTCGTCGGGCTCGGGCACCACCACGGCCATCGAGTTGGTGCGCCGGGTCACCAGGCTGCGTGCGGCCCGGTTGGGCTGGTAGCCGAGCCGGCGGACGGCGGCGTCGACCGCCGCCTGCGCCTGCGGGCTGACCCGCTGCCCGCCGTTGATCGCCCGCGACGCCGTCGCGCGGGAGACGCCCGCCAGGGCGGCCACCTGCTCCAGCGTGGGGAGCTGCCCCGCGGGCGGGTCGGTCGTGGTCACGGCGACGAGGCTACTGCGCTCCCGACCCTCCCGGTGCGGCACACGTCGGCATACCACCGCGCGCTGGTGCGCGGCGTACGGCGCTGGGTGGCGTAGTCGACGTGCACCAGACCGAAGCGCTGGCTGTAGCCGAGCGCCCACTCGAAGTTGTCCAGCAGCGACCAGCAGAAGTAGCCGCGCACGTCGACGCCGGCGTCGCGCGCGGCCGCGAGCGCGCGCAGATGCGCCGCGAGGTAGTCGACCCGCTCGGGGTCGGGGCGCGGGCTCGCGTGGTCGTCGTCGAAGGCCGCGCCGTTCTCGGTGACGTAGACCGGTGGCAGCGCGTAGTCCGACGCCATCCCGACGAGCATGTCGCGCAGCCCGTCGGCGTGGATTTCCCAACCCATGCCGGTCACGGGCACGGCACGGGCCGGGAAGTGCAGGTGGTCGCAGTCGAGGTACGGCGTCCGGGTCGGCCGCGGCGGCGCCACCGCCCGCACCGGCTTCCCGACGTCGCGGGTCGACACGACCTCGTCGTGGTAGTAGTTCACGCCCAGCGCGTCGAGCGGCTGGGCGATCAGCTCGAGGTCGCCGTCGAGGACCACGTCGGTCCAGTCGCCGCGCGCGGTGAGCCGCTCGGGGTAGCGCCCCCGGAAGAGCGGGTCGAGGAAGACGCCGTTGCGCAGCGCCGTCACCTGTGCCGCCGCGTCCACGTCGGCCGGGTCGGCGGGGTCGTGCGGGCTGACCAGCGTGGTGTTGAGCGCGATGCCGACGCGGCGGGCGCCGGCGGCTCGCAGCGCCTGGGTCGCCAGGCCGTGGCCGAGCAGCAGGTGGTGCGCGGCCCGCAGCCCGGCCGCCCCCTCCATCCGGCCGGGCGCGTGCTGGCCGCCGGTGTAGCCGAGGAACGCCGAGCACCACGGCTCGTTGAGCGTCGTCCACGTCTCCACCCGGTCGGCGAGCCGGTCGGCCACCGTGGCGGCGTACTCCGCGAAGCGGTGGGCCGTGTCGCGCACCGGCCAGCCGCCGGCGTCCTCCAGCGGCTGCGGCAGGTCCCAGTGGTAGAGCGTCGGCCACGGCGTGATGCCCGCAGCGAGCAGGGCGTCGACCAGCCGCTCGTAGA
>JAUILS010000174.1 GCA_030432975.1 Actinomycetes bacterium | reverse complement strand
TGCACCTCCGCGTGGCCGCCGTCGACGAACACCAGCGACAGCGGGGTGCGCCACAGCGCGGAGACGGTCGTGGAGTGCCCGACGACGGCGACGACGTGCCGCTCGAGGCCGGCGCGCCGGACCGTCTCCCGGAAGCGGGGGAGGGTGTCCATCAGCCCGGTCGCGGGGTCGACCAGGGTGGGGTCGTGGTGCTCCCAGCCGGACTGGTTCTCCTCCGATCCGCGGTGGTGGTCGACGGTGAGCACGACGCGGCCCGTGGCCGGGTCGCCGACCTCGCGGGCGGCCGCGCCGAGGTAGACGGCGGACTTCCCGCAGTAGCTGCCGATCTCGAGCACCGGCCCGCGCGGGAGGCGCTCCCACGCGCGCCGGAACAACAGCAGCCCCTCGTCGTCGGGCATGAAGCCGTCGGTGGCGCGCGCCAGGGCGAGCAGGTCCTCCGGCATCGGCGGAGGCGCCGAGGGGGCGCTCACGCGCTGGCGCGGGCGTCCGGGGGCGCCTGCGTGGAGCCGTCTGTGCGTCCTGCCAGCCACTGCCGGTGGTGCCACTCCAGATAGCGCTGTACGCCGGCCGCCACGCGGATCGAGCGCAGCGACGGGAAGATGTCGAAGGCGTGCTGGGTGCCCGGCAGCTCGGCGTACGCCACCGAGCGGTGCGAGACCGCCCGCAGCCGGTCGACGAAGAGCCGCGCCTGCTCGATGTCGACCAGGGAGTCGTGGGTCCCGTGGATGACGAAGAAGTCGGGCGCGTCCTCGTGGATGCGCAGGATCGGCGACCCGGCCTCGAACGTCTCCGGGTCGTCCTCCCAGGTGCGGCCGAGCACCTTGGGCGCGAAGAACTCGTCGCGCAGCCGACGTGCGCTGCGCAGCCCGGTCGCGCCGGCGATGTCGTAGACGCCGTAGTGCGGCACCGCGGCCCGGACGCTGGTGTCGGCGTCCTCGAAGCCCGGCTGGTAGGCCGGGTCGCCGGCGGTCAGCGCCGCCAGCGCGGAGAGGTGGCCGCCGGCCGAGCCCCCGGTGATCGTGACGTAGTCGGGGTCGCCTCCGTGGTCGGCGATGTTGTCCTTGACCCAGGCGAGCGCGCGCTTGACGTCGACGACCTGCGCGGGGAAGCGATCGCGGGGGGCCAGGCGGTAGTTGATCGCGACACAGACCCACCCGTGGGCGGCCATCAGCTGCATCAGCGGCACGCCCTGCTGGTCCTTGCGGCCCACGACCCAGCCGCCGCCGTGCACCTGGACCAGCACGGGGGCCTTCTCGACGTCGCGCCACGCGGGACGGTAGATGTCGAGCAGCCCGCGGCCGCCGGCATCGCTGAAGGGCAGGTCGCGCTCGACGACGACGCGGGGGTCGACCTGGTGGAACGGGTTGAGCAGCCGCACCCAGGCCGGGCGGTCCGGCGGCGGCTCGGGCTCCGTGGCGGACTCGCCGGGGGCGGGCGGTCCGACGAGCGGGTCGAGGGCGGCGTCGAGCTGCTCGCCGACGCGGAGACTCTCGCGGACGACCATGCCGAGCCCGACCGCCGTGCCGCCGGCCAGCGCGAGCCCGAGGGGGGACGCCTTGCGGCGCGCGAGGGCGACCGCGGTGTCGGCAGCGGTCAGGGTGAGCAGCTGCGGGGCGAGCTCACCCGTGAGCCACCCGGGAGGGAAGGCGGCCACCCCCGGCCAGCCGGCCAGCGGCGGGCGGACGGCGTTGGCGGCGAGGGCCGCGGTGAGCAGGCGTCGGCGCGTGTATCCCACGCGTCCACCCTAGTGACCGGTGAGTAACTTCAGCCGCGCAGGTGCTCGTCGAAGAACGCCAGCACCCGGTCGACGGCGCCCTGGTCGCGCTGCTCGGTGAGTGTGGAGTGGCCCCGGCCCTCGAGCTCGACCCGCAGGAACGCGTCGCCGAGCTCGCTGGTGAGGGTCTGGAAGCGGGTGCCGACCGCCTTGTCGGAGCGGTAGCACAGGCCCAGCACCTCCTGGCCCTCACGGGTGCGGCGCCGGACGGCCTCGAGGTCGGCCGGGCTGAGGTTGACGTCGGCCGCCCGCGCGGGCGTCACCGGGAACGGCACCGACGGCTGCGCCAGCACCGGCGCCACCACCACGGGGTCGACCATCATCGCCAGCGCGAACCCGCCGGTGAAGCACATGCCGAGGGCGCCCACCCCAGGCCCGCCCAGCTCGGCGTGCAGCTCCCGCGCGAGGTCGCGGAGCCAGGTCGCCACCGGCGACGTCTCGCCGAGCGCGAGCGTGGTGAACTCGCGGCTGACGCAGACCTGGGCCATCGACCGGGCGACCGCGCCGCCGGAGAACGGCGCCCCGGGCGTGCCGAAGAGGCTCGGCATCACCACGGTGTAGCCCCGGTCGACCACCTCGTCGGCGAACGCCGCCACCGTCGGGGTGATGCCCGGGATCTCGTGGATGACGACGACCCCCGGTCCGGTGCCGCGCCGGTAGGTGCGGTGGGTGACGCCGTCGTGGATGTGCTCGCCCACGTCCCAGCCGGCCAGCACGTCGTCGGGGGCTGTCATGGCGTCAGTATGCCGCCCGGTGCGGGGCGAAACCCGGGTGCGGGGGCCGGTGTCGCTGCGGCATCCTCGACGGGTGGACCTCCATCCGGTGAGCGCCGACGACCCGGCCCAGGTGCGTCTGCTGCGCGACGTGCTGAACGCCTGTCGCCGGGTGGACGCGCCCTGGGAGCACGCCGAGACCGAGGCGACGGTGGGCCGCGAGCTGCGCTACTCCTGGGACGGCGAGCCCGGCCGGTGGTTCCTCGCCGGCTCCGCCGAGGACCCCGACGGCTACGCCGCGATCTTCACCTCGGACTACGACAACCTGGAGCTGGCCTGGCTGCTGCTGGGCATCCTCCCCGAGCGCCGGCGCGCCGGGCGAGGCCGGGCTGCCCTGGCGTCGGCCCTCGACGCTTGTCGGTCCCTGGGGCGGCCGCTCGTCGGCTGCAACGGGTGGGAGTCCGAGGCCACCCGGGCCTTCGCGGCCGCCACCGGGTTCGAGCTCAAGTCGCAGGAGATCCTGCGCCGGTTGTTCCCGCGAGAGCTGGAGCCTGGGCTGCTCGACGCGTTCGTGGCCGAGGCGACGCCGTACGCCGCGGACTACGAGCTGCTGCGCTTCACCGGCGCCGTTCCGGAGGAGATGCTGGAGCCGATCGCGGTGCTGACGGAGTCGATCAACGACGCCCCGACCGACGACCTGGAGATCGAGGACGAGAAGTTCCCCGCGGAGCGGATCCGGGCCTACGAGCAGGCGCAGACGGCCGGCGGGTGGGTGCTGCGCCGCCTGGTGGCGCGACACCGCGCGACTGGCGCCCTCGCCGGCCACACCGTCGCCGCGGTCGACCGCGAGCGGCCCACGGTCGGCGACCAGCACGACACGGCGGTCGCCCGTGACCATCGCGGCCACCGGCTGGGGCTGCTGCTCAAGGCGGAGATGCTGCGGTGGCTCGCCGCGGAGGAGCCGCAGCTGGAGACGATCGACACCTGGAACGCCGAGTCCAACGGGCCGATGGTGGCGGTCAACGAGCGGCTCGGTCACCGCGTGATGGGGCGGGAGCTGGCCTTCCAGCGGCGGCTCTGAGGAGGGTGTCACAGGACCAGCAGCGAGACGGCCGCGACCGCCACGGTCGCCACGATCTCTCCCACGCCGAGCGTCTTGGGTGTGGGGTGCCGCGGCGGCACCACCGAGGCGCGCAGCGTCAGCACCGCGAACAGCGCGACCAGCCACCACGACAGGAGAGTCATCGCCGCGGTGGCGGCCGCATGCACCGCGATGCTCGCGCGCAGGAAGGTCGGGTCGTCCCGTCGGCGGATGGCGCTCTTGACGTAGAACACGGTGCCGCAGAAGTAGGCCAGCTGCACAGCCGCCAGGAGCGTCGCGCGGCGCCAGTCGTCACCAGGCCCCGCGGCGTACGCCACCAGGGTCATCAGGCTCGATCCGACCACCGTCGACAGGCCGGCGAGCAGGTCCCGGTCGCGACGGTGGGCCGCCGCCCACAGCCCGATGCCGAGGGGCGGCGCGAACGCGGGTGCCCAGACGAGCAGACCCGGCCGCGCCAGCGCCACGACGAGGCCCAGCCCGGCGGTGACCGTGACGTAGGCCCGCACCGGTGGCCAGTAGCGCGCCCGCCGACCCGACCTCAGCCATAGTCCGGTGGCGAAGAACGAGAGATAGCCGGCGAACCAGAACGCCGTCAGAGGCACGTGCACCCAGGCGACGCCGCCGGCAAGGATCCCGACGAGCAGCGGCGACGCGAGCATCGCCCAGGCACCATGCTGGTTCGGCACCCATCCGGGCCCGCGGCGGGAGCGCATCTCGGCGCCGGACTCAGGCGCGCGCGGTGAGGATCAGCGGGCCGTCGGCGGTGATGGCCACGGTGTGCTCGCTGTGGGCGCCGCGCGAGCCGTCGACGCTCTTGATCGTCCAGCCGTCCTGGTCGATGTAGATCTCGTCGGTCGTGTGCAGGAACCACGGCTCGATCGCGATCACCAGCCCCGCCTTGAGGGGGAAGCCCCGCCCGGCCTGACCGTCGTTCGCCACGTGCGGGTCGCCGTGCATGGTGCGCCCGACGCCGTGCCCGCCGAACTGCAGGTTGACGCCGAGCCCCGCCGCGTGCGCGACCGCCCCGATCGCGGCCGAGATGTCGCCGAGCCGGTTGCCGACCCGGGCCGCGGCGATGCCGGCCTCCAGGGCCTGCTCGGTGGTCGCGATGAGCGCGAGATCCTCGTCGCGCGGCGTGCCGACGACCAGGCTGATCGCGGAGTCGGACACCCAGCCGTCGACGCTCACCGCGAAGTCGAGGCTGAGCAGGTCGCCGTCACGGAGCGTGTAGTCGTGGGGGAGGCCGTGCAGCACGGCGTCGTTGACCGACGTGCAGAGCACGTGGCCGAAGGGCATCGCGCCGAACGACGGGTGGTAGTCGATGTAGCACGACTCCGCCCCGCGCTCCTTGATCATCCGGTGCGCCTCGGCGTCGAGGTCGAGCAGGTTGACCCCCACGTCGGCGACGTCCTTCAGGTGCGTCAGCACCTCGGCCACGAAGCGGCCGGCCGGGCGCATCTGCTCGATCTGGGTGGGGGTGCGGAGCTCGATCACGCGCCCCAGGATAGGTCGGCCGGCGGCCGGAGGGAGAGTCGCCGCCGCTAGGGGGAGGTCAGCCAGGCGGCGGAGTACGCCGGCAGCGCCACCCCGCCGGCGTACCCGATCCGGGCGGAGTGCGGGACGCCGGCCAGATGGTCGACCGCCGTGACCGGGTCGAGGCCCAGCCACGCGAGCACCTCACCGGGCACGAAGCGGTCGTCGGGAGTGACGTTGTAGGCGCCCAGCAGCGGACCGGAGGCGTGCCGGCGGACCACGAGCAGCACGCCGGGGTCACGGGGGTCCCAGATCTCGGTGCCGACGGCGGCGTGCAGGTGGGGGAGCTCGCGGCGAGCCTCGAGCAGCCGGCCGAGGCCGGCGCGGATGCCGAACGTGTCAGGGGGAAGCGGCCAGGGCATCCGCTGCCGGTGCACCCACCGGTTGTCGGCCTCGTGACCGGGCTCCTCGGCCCAGTGCGGGTCGTTGAGCAGCCCGAGCTCGTCGCCCATCCAGATCACCGGCAGGCCGCCGAAGCCGAGGATCACCGCATAGGCGAGCAGGATCCTCCGGGTCGCGTCGGGGTCGCCTCGCTCGAGCCCCGCGAGCGAGGCCAGCGAGCCGGAGATCCGCCGGTCGCCGGTCGCGGGGTTCTCCTGGAAGACCAGGCCCTGCGCCCAGGAGCCCGGGAAGTCGCCGGCGTACCAGTCGGAGAGGAACCTCCGGTGGGCGAAGCCGTCGAGCCCGACCGCCGCGGCGTCACCGTCGTCGATCGCCCAGCCGATGTCGTCGTGGCAGCGCAGGTAGGTGATCCACGCGGTCGTCGAGGGCGGTTGCGGCAGCTGCTGCAGGGCGTGGGTGGCGAGTCGGACGTCCTTCGCGGCGAGCATCGACCAGACCTGCACCATCAGGCTGTTGTGGTAGGCCAGGTCGCTGACCTTGCCGGCGTGCTCGCCGGTGCCGAGGTAGGCCGGCAGGTCCTGCGGCCCGACGATCGCCTCGGCCTTGAACACCACCGCGGGCGCCGCGATCCGCGCCACCGTGCGCAGCACCTGGGTGAGGTCGTGCACCTCCGGCTGGTTCTGGCAGTTCGTGCCGAGCCGCTTCCAGACGAAGGCGATCGCGTCGAGCCGGAAGACCTCGACGCCGGCGTTGGCGAGGTCGAGGATGATCTCCGCGAACTCGCAGACCACCTCGGGGTTCGCCCAGTTGAGGTCCCACTGGTAGTCGTTGAACGTGGTCCAGACCCAGCCCCGCAGCTCGCGGTCCCAGGTGAAGTTGCCCGGCGCGAAGTCGGGGAAGACCTCCGGCAGCGACCGCTCGTAGGCGTCGGGCAGGGTGCGGTCGTCGTAGACGTGGAAGTAGTGGCGCTTCCGCTCGTCGCCCCGGCGCGCCGCCTCGGCCCACGCGTGCTCCCGGGCGACGTGGTTGAGGACCAGGTCGAGGCAGAGCGCGATGCCGTGCTCGCGCAGGGTGGCGGCGAGCCGGCTGAGGTCGGCCATGGTGCCGAGGTCGGGTCGGACGGCGCCGTAGTCCTGGACGGCGTAGCCGCCGTCGTTGGGGGCCGGCCGCGGCTGGAGCAGCGGCATCAGGTGCAGGTAGGTCACGCCGAGGTCGACCAGGTGGTCGACGCGCTCCTCCACCCCGCGGAGCGTGCCGGCGTAGCGGTTCGTGTAGGCCGCGTAGCCCAGCGCCGACGGCAGCTGGAACCAGTCGGGCTCCACCTGCCTGCGCGCGTCGAGCTCGTGCAGCTCGGCCGGCCGGGCGGCGTACGCCTTCTCGATGATGGCCAGGAGGCGATCAGCCACCTCCTCCGGCTCGGGGTAGAGGTTCGCCAGCGGCGTGAGCAGGTCGGACCGCCAGCGGTCGATGCGGGTCTGCAGCACGGACGGCGTGGCCTCGGTCACGCGCCTCAGGATAGGGGGCG
>JAUILS010000173.1 GCA_030432975.1 Actinomycetes bacterium | reverse complement strand
CCAGGTGCCCGCGCGCTGGATCGCGGGGACCACCAGGCCGGGGAGCACCGCGTCGGCCACCGTGGCCAGCGCCGCCTCCTCCTGCCGGACCAGCTCGCGGGTGCGGTCGTCGAAGCCGACCTTCACAAAGCTGAGGGTGCGGCCCTGCGGGTCGACGACCCGGAGCACCGGCTTGCGGTTGGCCCGCAGCGGGCCGCGCAGGACGCCGACCCGGGCGCCGTCACCGCCGGTGACCCACGCCGCGAGCTCCTGCAGTGCCGGGTCGTCGACGACGAGCCTCCGGATCGGCAGCAGCCCGAGCGCCTGGCGCTCGATCAGCTCGGCGGTCGCCACCTTCATCCACCGCTGGTGGCGCCGCCGGGAGCGCCGGTCGGTCACCATCGCGGCGGCGGCGGGGTCGAGCGGCACGACCAGCTGGGGCTGGTCCGGGGACGGGAGGCACAGGAGCTGGTCGGAGCGCCGTGACGGGCGCCTGGTCAGCCGGGCCCGGCTCGTGTCGACGCCGATCTCGCGCAGCATCTCGGCGGCCTCGGACGTGAGGGTCTGTCGCTGGCTCACGCGGACACCACCTGCCGCTCCGCCTCGGGTGCGTGGTCCCTCGCCGCGAGACCGATGGCGATCATGGTGGTGAGCAGCGCCAGGTCGAGCGAGTCGTAGAAGAGGAAGTAGAAGACGGTGCTGAGCACCACCGTCGAGGCGAGCAGCGACAGGGGCGTCGATCTTCGGGCGTTCTGGAGGAACTGCAAACCGAGGAAGGACAGCATCAGGGCCGCCCCGACGAAGCCGGTCATGAAGATCAGCCCCCACAGGAACCCCTGGGTGCCGAGTGGGGGCGCGGCGCACTGGTGACACTCGGGGGTCGCGCCCCCGGCGATGGAGTCGAAGTTGCCCATCATCTGCCGGGTGCCGCCGTATCCGAGCAGGGGTGAGGTGGACGCCGTCCGCTCCAGGACGGTCATCGCGGTGTCCTGGCGTCGCTGGTCGCTGTGCGGCGTCGTGAGACGCGCCTCCACCAGCGTGCCCAGCGGGGTCAGGAGCACCGCCCCCACGCAGACCACGACACCGCCGGCCACGAGGGCCAGGGCCCGGGCGTCGCCGCTGGCCAGGCGGCGGATGGTGACCCAGAGCAGGGCCACGGTCAGCCCGGCCCAGAGGCCGCGGTTGAGCGAGTAGACCATCGGGATCACGGAGATCGCCAGGATGACCGGCGCGAAGTAGCGGCGAGGACCGGCGTCCTTGCCGAACCACGCGAAGAGGAAGAACGGCACGAGCAGGCCGAAGCAGTTGCCCCAGTCGTTGGGATAGGAGTACGGCGCGGTCACCCGTGGCTGGACGTAGCCGAGGAAGTCGGACTGGAGCGCGATCCGCGGGTGGAAGAGCGCGTTCATGAACGGCTGGGAGGTGAAGGAGTTGGGCAGCACCAGCTCGATCGCCGAGGGGAAGTCGAGCGTCGGCGCCAGCAGGCTGAGCAGCCCGCCCGCGACCGTGATGATGAACATGAACGCCAACATGCGGGAGACCCGGGTGGCGCTGAGGCGGGTCCGGTCGGCGTTGACGATGTAGAGGCAGGTGACGGTGAGCGCGATGTACCACAGGCCGCGGTAGCCGAAGCCGGTCACCGGCCCCAGCCCGGACTTCGGGAAGGTGCCCGGGGCCTGGACCCAGAGCACGGACAGCCCCATGAACGCCCAGACCAGGAACAGCGCGTAGAGGGAGAAGCCGCGGGGCATCCGCGGCGAGCGGTGCCGCACCAGGGCCCACACCATGGGGATCATCAACGGGAAGATGATCACCTTCGACAGGCCGAGCAGCCACCACACGGGGTAGCCGTAGAAGAAGATCGCCAGCGGCCAGTACTCGTCGAGGTGGCGCGCCAGCAGCCCCTTCGGGCGCGGCTTCACCTCCGGCCACGGCAGCTGCGTGTCCGGGGGTGTGCGGCCCGGGTTCTCGGCGAGGATCGTCACGCCCAGCCCCAGCGCTCCTTGACGGCGACCCCGTAGTCGGTCTCGATCCGGGTCACCTCGTCGTCGAGCTGCTCGCGGATGTAGTCGACCGCGGCCGGGTCGGGCCGGACCTCGGCCTTGTCGATCGGCCGGTAGAGCACCGAGTGGACGAGCTTGGAGCGCTTCACCGCCCCGACCACCCGGGCGCCGTCGTGCTCCCGGACCCAGTCGGCGGCCCTCCGGGCCAGGTTGGCGGCGCGCACCGACCGCGCACTCGCCGCGGGGAGCCGGGCCGCCAGGTCCTCCGGCGCCAGCGGCATCCGGTCGACCCCGAGGAAGTCCGTCGTCGCGTCGAGGAACGCCTGGGGGTCGGCGGCGAGGTCGTCGAAGACGGCCACGTGGAACAGCTCGCGGTCGAAGTGCTCCCCGAAGCGGTCGAGCCCGGACGCGTAGCGGCTGTGCCCGAGCAGCTCGTCGACGCTGCGGAGCGCGGCGCCGAAGTCGTCGGGCCACATGCCGTGCTTGCGGGCGTAGAGCCACGACGACCACGCCCGCTCGACCGGGTCGCGCAGCGACACCATCATCCGCGGCGACTCCAGCGTCTCGGCGATCCGCTTGGCGGCCTCGGGGTGGAAGAGATAGTCCTGGCAGACCTCGCCGACGACCGGCTCGTCACGCGCGTCGCGGAACTGGTCGGCGTACCACGGGGTGCCGCGGTCGTAGTAGCGGTCGAAGTAGTAGAGGTCCTTGGCCGGGGTCAGGTAGACCTGCGGGTGCTGGAGCAGCATCTCGTGCAGCCAGGACGACCCGGCCTTGTCGGGACCGATGTACAAGAAGTTGGGCAGTCGGGTCATGACACCCCTCGTCCGAAGCGGCGGGCGACGTGGAGCACCTTCTGCGGGTCCACGCCGGTGGTGGAGACGAGCCCGAGCCACGCGTGCGGCGCGGGCGGGTAGGCGCGCAGGGCGCGGCCCGCGTAGGTGAGGGCGCCGCGACGGTCGCCCGCGGTCCCGCGCGCGTAGGCGATCTGGCCCAGGATCCGGGCGTAGCCGCGCCGGTTGTCGGCGAAGTCCTGGTGCTTGTCGACCATGTACTCGAGCGCGTCGGCGGTGTTGAGGGCCTTGCCGCGGAACCAGGAGGGCACGTCCTTGCGGATGTCGGCCAGCACCTCGGTCACGACGCCCACCTTGCCCACCCGCGAGGCGCGCAGCAGCCAGTCGTAGTCCTCGCCGTAGCCGTGGGGCAGCTCCTCGTCGTAGGTGCCGGCCTTGGCGAACGCGATCCGGCGGATCGCCAGCGTCGAGCTGTGGAGCTCCTTGACGCGGTTCTGCAGCAGGCGGTCGTGGGTGACGATCTCGGACTGGCCGGGCCAGTCGACGTCGCGGTCACCCATCAACAGCCGGATGCCGGCGCCGACGGCCAGCAGCTGGGGGTCGCTCTCCAGCCGCTCGACCTGGAGCCGGATCTTGGCGGGGTGCCAGAGGTCGTCGTCGTCGCAGCTCGCCACGATCTCGCCGTCGGTGTGGCGCAGCCCGCAGTTGCGGGCGCCGGCGAGCCCCGGCGTGCCGTCGTTGGTGAGGGAGCGGACGGTGCGCCCGTCGCGGCCGAGCTCGGCCAGCGTGGGGTCGGCGTCCTCGCGGTCGTGGACGACGAGGATGTCGAGCTCGCCGGCGTAGTCCTGGGCGACGATGGTCGCCAGGGTCTCGCGCAGCAGCTCGGGGCGCCCGCGGGTGGGGATGACCACCGACACGGTGGGCAGGCGCTTCTCGGCAGAGTCGTCAGTGGTCACGCGGTCATCCTTGGGTCGGGGCGGTCGTCGGGCTCGCGGAGGCACGGAGGTAGCCGTAGGCCTGGAGCCACGGAAGGGTCGCGGCGGTCACCAGCCGGCGCTCGCCCGCCGGGAGGGCGCGCCGCCACTCGTCGTCCGGGCGCAGGTCGAGGGTGCCGTGCTCGAACCGGCCGGGGTTGCCCGAGAGGCCGTGGCTGGCGGTCAGGGTCACGTCGTGGTCGCCCACGTGGGCCAGGTCGCCGGCGGCCGCGCGGGCGCCGAGCGTCGTCAGCATCGAGGTCATCGCCGCGCGCGGCTCGGCCATCAGGTCCTCGTAGCGGACCCGCACCATCGGGATGCCCGAGACCCGGCCGATCAGCGCCATCTCGGACTGGAGCGCCGCCCACTCGGCCGCCGACCGCGCCACCCCCGGTGACCACATGGTCGCGCGCGCGCCGCCGTCCGCGCCCGCCTGCGGACGGGCGTGGCGCCGTCGGGACCAGGAGTAGGCGACGCCGCGAGGATCCCGCACCAGGTTGACGAAGGACAGGTCGAAGCCGGGGTCGGCCAGGCCGGGGCCGCGGACGCCGAGCGCCAGCCCCTGGGCCGGTCCCTTGCTCGCGTCCACGACGTACGACGCCCCGCTGACCTCGGCGACCGCGCGGTAGAGGCGGCCGTAGTCCTGCTGGTAGTCGCCCAGCGCCTCGGTGAGCCGGCGGCCACCGGTCCGCCCGGCGCGGAGAAGCATCGGCACCTGCCGCTGCCGGGCGACCTCGGTGCGGAGGTCGGCGAGCCGCCGCAGCCGGTCGGTGTCCCAGCCGGCGTACGCGCGCCGGCCCACCTCCGACCAGAACGCGCAGGAGGAGAAGCGCTCTCCGCAGCCGCACCGCTCGTCGTCGGGAAGGACCGAGCGCGGGAGGTCGACCAGCTCACCGACGTTGACCCAGCCGGGGACGGCGCCGAGCATGCGCTCGAGCAGCGTGCTGCCGGAGCGGCCGAAGCCGCCCAGGTAGATCACGCGCGGGCGCGCGCCAACGCCTTCGGTCATTGCTCCTACAGCCCCATCCCGTCATCGCCTGACCCGGGCATCGACGCCAGCGACGAGCCCCCCTCGTGCATCGGCGCGGGTGCCGCACCGTGGCAGACCTCCATGGTAAGGCCCTCGTGGGCGCCCCAGGTCCCGGATGGGCCCTGCTGGACGGACCGCCGGCGGATTCCCCGCGGGGACCGGCCCGACCTGACTAGACCGCAATGACCCGAACGGACCATGCGCTAGGGGCCCACGCGGGTGAACCGTATGCTGGCCGGGCAGTCTCATGGGGTGGCTGCGCTTGAAGCATGGGGGGCCCTTCGTGGTCACTGCACGTCCTGCTGCGCTGCGCGCAGCCGCGCGGCTCGCGGTCGCGCTGACGATCGGTCTGGTGGGCATCGGCCTGCCGCCGTCCGCGCACGCCGACCCGGTCGTCTCACCCGTTCCCGGCAGGACCGCCGGAGCCCTCGACGGCGAGGTCTACGCGCTCGCCAAGATCGGCACCACGGTCGTGGCCGGAGGCAGCTTCACGTCGGCCAGGTCGTGGGGGAGCACCACCGCGGTGCCCCGCTCCCGGATCCTGGCCTTCGACGCCACGACCGGTCAGCTGGTCGACGGCTTCGCGCCGGTGCTCAACGGCACCGTCTACGCCCTGGTCCCCGGCCCCGCACCCAACACGGTGCTGGCGGCGGGCACCTTCAAGCGGATGGACGACAAGAGCGTCAAGCGCGTGATCATGATCGACGTGACCAACGGCAAGCGGATCACGTCCTTCAAGGCGCCGGCGATCAACGGACGCATCAACTCCCTGGCCGTGCAGGGCAACCGGGTCTACGTCGGAGGCAACTTCACCAAGGTCGCCGGGGTCGCGCACGCCGGCTTCGCCTCGCTCGACTACACCACCGGCGCCTACGACCCGTTCGTCAGCGTGCAGGCGAGCATCCGCCACAACGACAGCGGCTCCGGCGCGCAGAGCGCCGTCGGGGTGACCGAGCTCGACGTCACGCCCGACGGCTCCCGTGTCGTGGCCGTCGGCAACTTCAAGCGGGTCGACGGGCTGTCGCGCGACCAGGTCGTCGTCCTCGACACCAGCGGCGCGCAGGCGGTGGTCTCACCGACCTGGGCGACCAGCCGGTTCTCTCCCTACTGCGCCAAGAACGCCTTCGACTCGTGGGTGCGCGACGTGAGCTTCAGCCCCGACGGGTCCTTCTTCGTGGTCACCACCACCGGCGGCCCCTACGCCGGCACGCTGTGCGACTCGGCCTCCCGTTGGGAGACATACGCCACCGGGACGAGCCTCGAGCCGACCTGGGTCGACTGGTCCGGCGGCGACACGCTGTGGGGCGTCGAGGTGACCGACAACGTCGTCTACATCGGCGGCCACATGCGCTGGATGAACAACATCAACGGTCGCGACTCCGCCGGACAGGGGGCCGTCGCCCGGCCCGGCATCGCGGCGCTCAGCGTCCAGAACGGGCTGCCCCTCGACTGGAACCCCGGACGCCACACCCGCGGCGAGGCGGCGTACGTCTTCCTGGCGGCCGACGACGGCGTCTACTTCGGCAGCGACACCGAGTACGTCGGCAACTTCGAGTACCGCCGGCCGCGGATCGGCTTCTTCCCCTATCTCGGCGGCCACGAGATCGCCCCCGACAACCGGGCGGCCCTGCCGGCGGACATCATGGTCGGCTCCCCGGGCAGCTCGGGAGACTCGCTGGCCGTGCAGTCGTTCGACGGCGCCACCGTGGGCGCCCGCAGCACCCTCGGCTCCACCGGGGTGGCCTGGGGGAGCACCCGCGGGGCCTTCTGGATCGGCGGCAAGGTCTTCTACGGCAACAACGACGGGTGGCTCTACAGCCGCACCTACAGCAAGGGCGTGTTCGGGCCGGCGGTGAAGCTCGACCCCTACCACGACCCCGCCTGGAACGGCGTCGCCACCGGCTCCGGGTCCTCCACCTACACGGGTGTCGTTCCCTCGCTGTTCGGCAGCTTCAACTCCTCGATCACGGGACTCGCCTACTCCAACGGTCGCGTCTACTACTCCTCCGCCGGGTCCTCGACGCTGAGCTACCGCTACTTCAGCGCCGACTCGGGCATCGTCGGGTCGGAGGTCTTCAACGCCTCCAACGGCATCAGCTGGAGCGACGCCAACATCGCCTTCACCTCGGGCGACCAGCTCTACTTCGTGTCCCGGTCCACGGGGCAGCTCAAGCGCATCGCGCTGGTCAACAACCTGCCGACGGGCTCGGCGACGGTGGTCGACGCGTCTCGG
>JAUILS010000004.1 GCA_030432975.1 Actinomycetes bacterium | reverse complement strand
CCGCGTCCACGCCGTACGCCGCAAGTTGGTCCCCCAGACTGACGCCGTTGCCCAGCGACTTGCTCATCTTCTTGCCCTGGTTGATGACGACGCCCTGGTTCAGCTGGGCGGAGAACGGCTCGCGGAAGTCCAGCAGCCCCATGTCGGCCAGCACCTTGGTGAAGAACCGGGCGTACAACAGGTGCAGCACGGCGTGCTCCACGCCGCCGACGTAGATGTCGCAGGGACCCCAGGCGTTGGTCAGCTCGGGGTCGAAGGCCTGGGTGTGGTCGTGGGGGCTGCAGTAGCGCAGGAAGTACCACGACGAGTCGACGAAGGTGTCCATCGTGTCGCTGTCGCGCGTGGCCGTGCCGCCACAGCTCGGGCAGGCCACGGTGATCCAGTCCTCGGCCGCGGCCAGCGGAGACACGCCCTTCGGCTTCAGGTCGGCGCCGCGCAGCTCGGGCAGCTCGACGGGCAGCTGGTCGTCGGGGACGGCGACCTCACCGCAGGCGTCGCAGTGGATGATCGGGATCGGCACGCCCCAGTAGCGCTGCCGGCTCAGCAGCCAGTCGCGCAGCCGGAAGTTGACCGCGCCGCTGCCGCGGCCGTCGGCCTCCAGCCGCTCGATGGTCGCGCGGATGCCGGCGGTCTTGTCCGTCAGCCCGTCCAGGTACGACGAGTTGACGTAGGCGCCGTCGCCCGTCGTGGCGACGTAGGTCTCCTCCGGGTTGTCCTCGCCGGTGTCGACGACGGTGCGCACCGGCAGACCCATCGCCTTCGCGAAGTCCAGGTCGCGCTGGTCGTGGGCCGGCACCGCCATGATCGCGCCGGTGCCGTAGTCGGCCAGCACGTAGTCGGACGCCCAGACCGGGATCCGCTCGCCGTTGACGGGGTTGGTGGCGGTGATGCCCAGGTCGACGCCGGTCTTGGGCCGCTCGGTCGACATCCGGTCGATGTCGGAGGCCTTGCGGACCTCGACCAGGTAGTCCTCCAGCGCCTGCCGCTGCTCGGGCGCCACCAGCTCGGCGGCCAGCGGCGCATCGGCGGCGACGACCATGAACGTCGCGCCGAACAGCGTGTCGGGCCGGGTGGTGTAGACGGTGACGTCGCGGTCGGAGCCGTCGCCCAGGTGCATCGTGAAGTCGACGTGGGCGCCCTCGGACCGACCGATCCAGTTGCGCTGCGCCGTGACCACCCGGTCGGGCCACGTGGGCGCCAGGTCGTCCAGGCAGTCCAGCAGCTCCTGGGCGTAGTCGGTGATCTTGAAGTACCACTGCGTCAGCTCGCGCTTGGTGACCTCGGCGCCGCAGCGCTCGCAGCGGCCGTCGACGACCTGCTCGTTGGCCAGCACGGTCTGGTCGTGGGGGCACCAGTTGACCGGGGAGTTCTTGCGGTAGGCCAGGCCGCGCTCCCGGAAGCGCAGGAACAGCCACTGCGTCCAGCGGTAGTACTCGGGGTCGGAGGTGTGCAGCCGGCGGCTCCAGTCGAAGGAGCAGGCGTAGTGCTGGAAGGACTCGGCCTGGGTCTCGATGTTGGCGTAGGTGTAGGTCGCCGGGTGGGTGTCGTTCTTGATCGCGGCGTTCTCCGCGGGCAGGCCGAAGGAGTCCCAGCCCATCGGGTTCAGCACCTCGAAGCCGCGCTGCCACCAGTAGCGCGCGATGACGTCGTGCAGGGCGGTCACCTCGGCGTGGCCCATGTGCAGGTCGCCGGAGGGGTAGGGGAACATCGTCAGCGCGTAGCGCTTCTCCTTGCGACCCTCCAGGACTGCCGCGTCGTCGGCGCGGAAGGGCTGCAGCTGCTGCCACACCGGCAGCCACTTGGCCTGCGCGGCCTGCACGTCGTAGGTGTCAGGCTCGGGGTGCTCGCTCATCGGTCTCTCTCGCTCGCTGTCGGGATCCGCTCGGGACATGAAAAAGCCCCTCGCACACGAGGGGCAGCCGCGCCGGGTGTGGTCGACGCGGCTAGAGAAGGAGCAGGGTCCTGCGCATGCCCACCATGGTAGCGCCTGCGCGCGTCGTGGTTCACCGCCGTTCGCCCGAGGTGGTGGCGCCGGCCCCAACCGCAGCGGGATGGGGCCGGCCACCGCGCCGCGACGCGGTGGCCCGGCCCGTCAGCGGACGAAGCGCGGCGTGAGCGGCGGGTTCCACCACTCGCCGTTGTTGGCCTTGATCGCGCCGATGACGTGCATCACAACGGCGTAGACCAGGGCCAGCGGGTAGGTCAGGAAGCCCACCAGCATGAGCATCAGCGGGAACGACAACAACAGCACGATGCCGGTCGTGATCTGGATGTTGAGCGAGTTGGCGGCGTTGGCGCGGACGAAGGGCCCGCGGTCCTTGTAGAGCAGGTAGATCACCAGCGAGCCGACGAAGCCGAGCGTGCCCACCGACGCCACCGTCGCGACGAGCGGCACGACATGGGTGATGGTGCCCCAGCCGCGCTCGGCGGACGGGTCGATCGGGCGGGGTGCCGCCGGCGTGACGGGGCTGCCCTGCGGGAGCTGCTGGGCCTGGTCGTTCATCGTGTCCTCCTGGGACCGGGTCGCGCGGACCGGATCTCGGTCCTGTCTCCAGTGAACCGCGCCGCGACCTCCGCTTCATCCCGTTTCGGGGTGACCTCAGGGTGGCCTCGGGGTCGGCGTACGCGGACCCCCGGCCGGGCTCGCTAGCCTGGCCCCCATGAGCGTGCTGGAGATGTTCGGGCTGGACGGCAAGGTGGCGATCGTGACCGGGGCGTCCAGCGGCCTCGGGGTGGCGTTCGCCAAGGCCTTCGCCGAGGCGGGCGCCGACGTGGCACTGGGCGCGCGGCGCGCCGACCGGCTCGAGGAGACGGCCGCGCTGGTGCGCGGCGCGGGTCGCCGCGCCCTCACGGTCCAGACCGACGTCACCGACCCCGACCAGTGCCAGGCGCTGGTGGACGCGACGGTCGCCGAGTTCGGGCGGGTCGACGTGCTCGTCAACAACGCCGGCGTCCCCTCCGCGGTGCCGGCGACGCGGGAGACCCCCGAGGAGTTCCGCTCGGTCGTCGACGTCAACCTCAACGGCTGCTACTGGATGGCCCAGGCCTGTGGCCGCGTGATGGAGCCCGGCAGCAGCATCATCAACCTCTCGTCCGTGCTCGCCCAGCAGTGGACCGGCCGCAAGGGCATTCGGGTCAATGCACTGGCCCCCGGCTTCTTCGAGTCCGAGATGACCGCCCAGCTGCCTCCGGACGGCGTGCAGATGATCCTCCAGTGGCGGGTGCCGGCCGGCCGGTGGGGCGACCCGGCGGAGCTGGCCGCGACCGCGGTGTGGCTCGCCTCCCCCGCCGGCGCCTACGTCACCGGCCAGACGATCGTGGTCGACGGCGGGATGAGCATCACCTGAGCCCCACGGCCGACGCTGCGCCGGGGTCGCCCTCCCTCGCGGAGGACGACCTGGTCTGGTACGCCGCCTACGGCTCCAACCTGCTGGCGGCACGCTTCGGCTGCTACCTCGCCGGGGGTCGGCCGCCCGGCGCCCGCCGTGAGTACGCCGGCTGCCGCGACACCACCCCGTGGCGGGACGCGGCGCCGGTGACGATGCCCGGCCGGCTCTGCTTCGGCGGCGCGTCGCCGACGTGGGGCGGCGGGCTGGCCTACCTCGACGCCGACGCCGACGGGCGGGCGCTGGGCCGGGCCTACCTGCTCACCGCGGGGCAGCTGCGCGACGTCGCCGCCCAGGAGGCGCGGGTCGCGGTCGGCGCGGGGCCGGCGCTGACCCGGGAGGCCGGGAGCTGGGACGCGGAGCCGCCCGCCTACGAGCGCGTCGTCGGCCTGGGCGAGCGCGACGGGCACCCGATGTTCACCCTGACCACCCGGCGCGCGGCCGAGCCGGCCCCGCCCGCGCCGGCCTACGCCCGGACGATCGTGGCCGGGCTGCTCGAGGCCCACGGGGGCTCGGCGGCCGACCACGCGGCGTACCTCATGGACGCCGGAGGCGTCGCCGACGGGTGGACGGAAGCGCAGCTCGCCGCCCTCGGGAGCGAGTGACCCAGGGACGGGTGGAGCCGAGGCTCACGCCTCGGCGACGACCTCGTCGAGCTCCAGCCGCGGCAGCCGGTCGAACCAGGCGTTCTCCGCGGGCCGGCCCAGGTTGACGACCAGGAAGGACCTCCAGCTGGTGCCGGAGAAGAACTCCTCGTCGATCCCGGCGGCGTCGAAGCCGCCCATCGGACCGGCGGCGAGACCGGCCGCGCGGACGCCGATCAGGAAGTACCCCGCCTGCAGGGCGGCGTTGAAGCGGGCGTTGGTCTCGCGCTTCTCGGCGTCGGCGAAGGCGTCCTTGACGTGCGGAGCGTGCGGGAAGGTGCGAGGGAGCTGCTCGTGGAAGTCGGTATCGACCGCCAGGACGGCGACGAGCGGGGCGTCGGCGGTCTTGTCGCGGTTGCCGTCGGCCATGTGCTTGAGCAGCCGCTCGCGCTGCTCGGCGTCGACCAGCAGGATGCGCAGCGGCTGGCCGTTCATGGCGGTGGGGCCGTACTTCACCAGGTCGTAGATCGCGGCCACCTGCTCGCGGGTCACCGGCTCGTCGGTGAACGCGTTGGCGGTGCGGGCCTCGCGGAACAGCAGGTCCTGGGCGTCGGGGGCGAGCACGAGTTCAGTCATGCCCGGCAGAACAAGGTTGAACCTTCAACCATTCCCGGGCGCGGCGTGTGCCCCGGGTCACCTCCCCCGGACCAGGGCCGCCACTGCCGCGATCTGCTCCGGCCCGACGCGGCAGCAGCCGCCGACCAGCCGGGCGCCGTCCTCGACCCAGCGGCCCACCCGCGCGGGGGTGAACGTGGGGTCGCCGACCCAGTGCCGTCCGGTGCCGTTCCACGCCTCGCCCGAGTTGGGGTAGGCGACGGCCGGCCGCCCGGCCGCGCGGGCCAGCGGCACATCGGCGTCGGCGCTGTCGGCGGTGCAGCAGTTGACACCCACGGCCACCACCTCGGGCACGTCGGCGGCCATCGCGAAGGCCTCCGCGACCGGCTCGCCGCGGCGGGTCCGGTCGCCGTCGGCGGTCAGCGACAGCCAGCACGGGACCCCGAGCCCCGCGACCTCGGCCAGCAGCGCCTCGACCTCGGCAAGCGACGGGATGGTCTCGAGAGCGAGCGCGTCGGGGCCCGCCTCGGCCAGCACGCCCAGCCGGCGGCGGTGCCAGCGGCGCAGCCCCGCGACGTCGAGGTCGTAGTCGCCGGTGTACTCCTGGCCGTCGGCGAGCGCGGCGCCGTACGGCCCGACGGAAGCGGCGACCCAGCGGGACCCCGACTCCCGGGCCAGGGCGACGCTGCGCCGCAGCAGCGCGTCGACGCGTGCGGCGTCCACCCCGCGGGCGGCCAGGCCGCCGTAGGACACCTGGTACGACGCCGTGGCGGCGACCTCTGCCCCGGCGGCGGCGTAGTCGGCGTGGGCGGCGCGGACCTCGTCGGGCGCGTCGAGCAGCAGCCGGGCCGACCACAGGTCGTCGGAGAGGTCGTGGCCGCGCTCCTCGAGCCGAGTGGCCAGGCCTCCGTCGAGCACGACGACCCTGGTGGCCAGGGTCTCGGCCAGCGACCGGCCGGAGGCGTCGGTCACCCGCGGACCACCACCACCGGGCAGCGGGCGTGGTGGACCACCCGGTCGGCTACCGACCCGAGCAGCAGGGCCTCGATGCCGCCGACACCGCGCGCACCCACGACGACGGCGCTGGCGGAGTGGCTCGCGTCGATCAGCACCTGGTCGGCGCGGCCGTGCACGGGATGGCAGTCGATCTCCACGCCGCTCTCCTCGGCGAGGCTGCGCCAGCGCGCCGCCAGCTCCGACTCGGCCGCCTGGCGGAGCTCCTCGTCGGAGGGGACCACGCCGAACGGCACGTCGGCCGGGCGGCTGCTGCTGAGCAGGGTGTAGGCGCGCACCACGTGCACCGTGCAGCCGCGGCGCTGGGCCTCCTCGACGGCGTACCGGACGGCGGCGGCGGCGCCGGTGGACCCGTCGTCGCCGACCACGACCCCGGTCGGCGACCAGTCGTGCTCGTGCGTCTTCGTCATACCTCGATCATCCCACCGGGGCCGCGGCCCGCGATGAGAGGCGGGTCACGTCACAGGCGCCACACGAGTCACAGCGCGCTAGACCAGTGGCGGCCGAACGGTCAGGAGTTCTCCATTCGGCGAACAGGAGCGGCGCGCGTGGCTTGCATGGGTGCTCGACAGCACCCGACGCGACCCGAGGAACCCCGCCCCCATGGACCACCCCGCCACTCGCCCGCACCCCGGCCGACGACGGTCGGCCCTGCTGAGCTCCGTGCTCGCGACCCTGCTGCTCCCGCTGGCCGCTGTCGTGCCGGCGTGGGGCCCGGCGCCCGCCCAGGCGGCCGCCGTGCAGGAGGTGGAGCTGGTGACCAACGGCGGCTTCGAGGACGGGATCGCCGCCTGGCGCACCAACCGGAAGCGGCAGACCCTGAGGGCGACCCGCCCGTCGGTGAGCGGCGCCAGCTCGGCCCGGCTCAAGGTGACCGTCCCCGGCCGCACGGTGCTGAAGAACACCCGCCCGTCGGTCGCGACGGCGGACACCGACGCGACCTACACGCTGACGGCGTACGTCCGCTCGACCGGCAAGGTCATCCCGGGCCGGCTCCGGGTGCGCGAGGTCAAGAACGGCACCGTGGTCAAGCGGCACTGGAAGCGGTTCCGCGCCGGCGACGGCTGGAAGCGGGTGCGCCTGCAGTTCACGCCCTCCAAGGCCGCCGCGCTCGACGTGAGCGTCGCCGGCGACAAGCTCGGCACGCACGTCGCCCTGCTGGTCGACGACATCTCGATGACCTCCGACGGCGGCACGTCGGCGCCCGCTCCGCAGGACCCCGGGACCCCGCCCTGCATCGCGGACCCGATGGGGATCCCCGCCCCCGGGACGACGCTGCTCGGCGCCGCTGTCGGCGGCACCTCGGACATCGGCGCGCGTGAGTCCGAGCTCGGCGGCACCCTCCCGCTGCACCGCACGTACTACCAGGGCGACCAGATCGACCGGGCGGTGCGCGTGGCAAAGGAGGACCTCGCGCTGGGCCGACTGCCCTGGATCAGCTTCAAGCCCCCGATGTCGTGGGAGTCGATGGCCGCCGGCGAGGGCGACGCCTGGAGCCGCCAGCTCGCCGACGCCCTCGCGACGGTGCCCGGCCCGGTCTGGCTCGCGATCCACCACGAGCCCGAGATGGACGGCGACATGCAGCTCTGGACGGAGATGCAGCGCCGGGTCGCCCCGATCATCCACGCCCGGACCGACAACGTGGCCTACTCCGTGATCTACGGCGGCTGGCACACCTACGCGCAGGGCAAGGACAACGTGGCCACCAAGTGGCCCGGCGACCAGCACGTGGACATCCTCGCCGTCGACGCCTACAACCCGTACGGGAAGTACAAGAACGGCAAGATGATCACCAACTCGCTCGACATCACCACCTACTACGAGAAGATGGCGGCGTGGGCCGAGGCGCACGGCACGAAGGGCTGGGCGATTGGTGAGACCGGCCAGACCGCGGCCAGCGCCGACGTCGACCCGAACTGGATCGCGCGCGCCTACCGCGACATGCGCGCCATGGGCGGAGCCGGGCTGAACTACTTCGACTCCTCGCGCAACTCCGAGGCCGACTGGACCCTGGACTACCGCAAGAAGTTCGACTCCTACGAGCAGAGCTGGTCGGAGTCGGCCCGGGTCTGCCAGGACTGACCCGGCGTACGCGTCGCCGCCCGGTGTTGGCCCGCGGGCCGTGCGGGTCCGGTGACGGACCTGTAGCGGTCTCGTGAAGGCCGGCGCGCCGGCGGCGGCCCACGGCTAGGTTTCCGGCCATGACGCCAGCATGGGGACGGCGGCTGCTCCGGGCGGCCTGGGCGCTCGCGGTCGTCGGCCTGCTGGTGTCGTTCGTGCCCGGAGCTGCTCCTCGCCTGACGTGGCTGCCCGGGCCGGCGGAGGGCGGCTTCCCGGAGCGGGTCGGCTTCGTGCGCGACTCCCCCGCGCTGCCGGCCGCCCCCGGCCCGCTGGTGATGGTCGTCGACGACAACAACTTCGGCGTCGGCGCCTGGGAGGTCCTCGACACGACGGGTCGCTGGTGGCGAGGCGGCGACGAGTGGCCGGCCCTGCTCGCCGACGACGGGACCAGCCTCGTGCTCGTGTCCGAGGGCAGGCGTTCGCAGGACACGACGTACGCCGTCCGCGACCTGGTGTCGGGCACGACGACGCCGCTGCCCCAGCGCGACCTGCGCCTGGCCGCCGTCGCCGCCGGGGTGCCGAGGAAATGGGTGCACGTCAACGCTCCGGTCGCCTGGTCGCCCGACGGCAGCATGCTGCTGGTGCCGCTCGGACGCAACGCGTCGAACAGCCGGGCCGCCGCCCTGGTCGACCCGGCGCGAGGCGAGGTGCGGCCGTTGCCGCTCGCCGGCAGACCGTTCGGCTTCCTGCCCGACGGCCGGGCCGCCGCCCTCCGGGTCTCCGGCCCGGAGGACGCGCCTGTGGTCGCCCTGTCCTTCGTCGGGCCGGACGAGCCCCGCGCCGCGTCGGTCAGGCTCCGCCCCGCCATCCCCTGGACCGGCGACGCCCTCACGGCCACGGTGTCTCCCGGAGGTGAGCTGCTCCTGGTCGAGCGAGTGCAGGGCGAGGACGAGGTGGTGCGCTGGTTCGACCCCGTCACGGGTGCCGAGCGGAGGTCCGAGACGCTGCGTCTCGATGGGGTCTGCGCCATCGGCTGGGCGGGAGACCAGCCGGTCTTCAGCGGGGGTGACCGCGGGTTCGGCTACCAGGTCCGGGTGCGACAGCTGACCACACGAGGGCTGACCGATCTGGTCGCGGTCCACCACCGGATGCAGTCGCAGTGCGTCACCATCACCGCGGCGGCCCTCGCCGAGGGCCCCACGCCGATGGTGATGGGCACCGCGGCCTGGACCTGGACGTGGTACTGGCGCCAAGTGGTCCTCGCCGCTCTCCTCGGGCTCGCCGTCGTCGCGGGGGTGTGGCAGGCCCGGAAAGACCGACGAGGGCCGGCCTGAACGGCCGACCCTCGTGTCGGTGGAGCTGAGGGGACTCGAACCCCTGACCCCCTGCATGCCATGCAGGTGCGCTACCAGCTGCGCCACAGCCCCGGGTGGGTGGCTGCCCCGCCGGGACCGGCTGGGCAACTCGGGAATCTTAGCGGGCGGGCTGGTCGGAGACGAAATCGGCCCCCGGCTCGTCGGTGGGCGCGCCGGGCGCCGCGAGGTTGTAGCCCGCCAGCCGCCAACGCGGCTCGCCGCCCAGGAAACCGGAGGCGGCGTGGGCCAGCTCGACCCAGTGCGCGTTGCCCAGCACCCCCAGGGCGTCGCGGCCGACGACGCCCAGCCCCAGCACCTCGGCGAGCGCCGCCTTCATCGCGGCGCCGTGGGTCACCACGATGCCGGTCTCCCCCGGGCCGAGCGCGTCCTGCGCCGCGCGCAGCGCCGGCACGAAACGCGCGAGCACGTCGGCGTCGCTCTCCGCCCCCGCCACTCCCGCCGTGCCGGCCTGCCACGCGGCGTACTCGTCCGGGAAGCGCTCGGCGAACTCCGGCAGGGTCAGCCCCGTCCGGTCGCCGACGGAGTACTCCCGGAACGCCTCGGTGGTCTCCACCGTCAGGCCGGTGGCCACCGCCACCCGCTCCGCGGTCTCGCGGGCGCGGGCCAGGTCGGACGACCACAGCCGCACCGGGCCACGTCCCGCCAGCGCGCGCGCCGCCGCCTCGGCCTGGGCACGGCCCAGCTCGTCCAGTGGTACGTCGGCGTGCCCCTGCGCCCGCCCGACGGCGTTCCAGGCGGTGCGGCCGTGCCGGAGCAGGATGAGCGTGCGCCGCTCACCCATCGGTGTCGGGGTTCGCGGTGTGCTCCACGTCTGGCTCCACCTCGGGCGACGTCCCGGCCGGCGCATCCGTCGCCTCGGCCGCCGCCGCGTGAGCCGCCACCTCGTCGGGGAGCGCGATGACCGGACAGTCTCGCCACAACCGCTCGAGGGCGTAGAACTGGCGCTCCTCCTCGTGCTGCACGTGCACCACCAGGTCGCCGTAGTCCAGCAGCACCCAGCGGCCTTCGCGGTGCCCCTCGCGGCGGATGGGCTTCGCGTCGTGCTCGCGGAGCTTCTTCTCGATCTCGTCGACGATCGCCCGCACCTGTCGGTCGTTGGGCGCCGACGCCAGCAGGAAGGCGTCGGTGATCGCCAGCTGGTCGGAGACGTCGAAGGCGATGATGTGCTGGGCCAGCTTGTCGGCGGCCGCCAGGGCGGCGGTGTGGACCAGGTCGGTCGCGTGGTCGGTCGCGGTCATGCCTCGGGCTTTCTGGCCGTGGTCGGCGTCGGGGTCTCGGTCGGATAGAGGTCGTGCTTGGCGAGGTACTGCACCACACCGTCGGGCACGAGGTACCACACCGGCTCGCCCCGCCTCCGCCGCGCGCGGCAGTCGGAGGAGGAGATCGCCAGCGCCGGCACCTCGACCAGCGTCACCCGGTCGGAGGGGATCTTGGCCAGCGTCTCCGGTGGCATGGTGTAGCCCGGGCGGGTGCAGCCGACGAACCGCGCCAGCTCGAACAGCTCCTCCGCGTCGCGCCAGGTGAAGATGTCGGCCAGCGCGTCGGCACCGGTGATGAAGTAGAGCTCGGCGTCGGGCAGCTGCCCGCGCAGGTCGCGCAGCGTGTCGATGGTGTACGTCGGCCCGTCGCGGTCGATGTCGACCCGGGACACCCAGAACCGCGGGTTGGAGGCCGTCGCGATCACCGACATCAGGTAGCGGTGCTCGGCCGTCGTGACCTGCCGGTCGGACTTCTGCCACGGGTCGCCCGTCGGCACGAACACGACCTCGTCGAGGTCGAACCACGCCTGCACCTCCGACGCCGCCACCAGGTGCCCGTGGTGGATGGGGTCGAACGTGCCGCCCATGACGCCCACCCGGCGCCCGGGAGCGGTGCGGGAAGGCGGCGTGAGCGAGGCGTCGGACACGCTCAGCTGTGGTCTCGTCCCTTGCCGAACATCAGCAGGGCGACCAGCAGGAACAGCAGGATCGCCAGCGTCACGCCGCCCACGGCGTAGGGGTTCAGGGAGCTGCTGCTGTGCTCCGCGGTCTCGGCGAGACGGATGACGGTGCTCGACATGGCGACAGCGTACCGGTCACCCGCCCCTCTCCCCCGTAGCGGTCCCGTTCAGCCACGGGGCGCCCGTCCACCGGCGTACGCCGTCCGGCGCCGCGATCGCCTCGTCGAGCCAGGCAAGGGAGCCGCGGTTGGCCCGCTCCGAGCCGCTCCCGATGCGCGTGGCCCAGTCGTCACCTCGCCTGGCGTGCACCACCCCACCACGCGCCACCGTGAGCATCCATCCGTCCATCTCGTCGAGCAGGGCGTCAGAGCCGTCGTCGCAGGCGTCGCAACCGCAGCCGGGGAGCCCAGCCAGGAAGACGAGACCCTCGCGATCCGAGGCGATCCCGAGGTCAAGCCCGAAGGGCTCACCGTCGACCAGGTTGTTGCCCGCGAGCAGGCTCAGTCCGCCCTGGGCGACCGGCTCCACGAGACGCACTCGTGCGTAGTGCTCGGGCGGTCGACGGGCGCCGGGCCACGCCCTGGCGGCAACGTCGGCTGTCGTGGCGACGTCTGCGTCGGCCAACACCTCCACCCATGCCTCGAGGCGCGCATCCAGGATGCGGTACTTCCCCACCTCTGTGACCCGTGAGTACTCCTCCGGGCGAGGGGCCGCGCCCCGATGCGGGTCCGGCCATCCCGGCGTCGCCGCTCCGGTGCGCAGGAAGGCCCGGTCCACCGCTGCGAGCAGCGGCGCTGCCCAGGGTGGCGTCGGGTCCGAGGCGTTGTCCACGCCGGCAGCATGCTGCGGCACCAGGCGGGCAGCAACCGGATATCGCCGAGCGTGCCGGTGCCGAGCCGATCGCCGTTGTTTCCGTCCGTCCGTGAGGATGCGCCGGAGGCCACAGTGGCCGGCGGTTCGATGTCTGCGTTCTCACAGGAGCGGGGGGCCGAGACGGGCCTAGCGTGGAAGGGAGGGAAGGAGAGCGAGATGTCGTACAACGAACCGAACGATCCTGCTCCGCCACCGCTTGAGCTCCGCGAGCGCGCCGTCAAGCAGCTCAGCAAGCGCCGCGACTTCCGGGTGCACGCACTCGTCTACGTCGCGGTCAACGCGTTTCTCGTGGTGATCTGGGCGGTGACCATCGGCCCCGACGGGTTCTTCTGGCCGATCTTCGCGATCGGAGGCTGGGCCATCGGGCTCGTCGCGCACTGGTACGACGCCTACCGCGGCGGCGAGTTCGGGGAGGAGGCCATCCAGCACGAGATGGACCGCCTCGCCCACCTGCACTGACCGGGCACCGACAGGCACCGACCACCGACCACCGGGGGCCACCCGCTCCCGGCCGGTCGGCGCCGCTCAGCGGATGTGACCGTCCCCGGTGACGACGTACTTCGTCGACGTCATCTCGGGCAGCCCCATCGGGCCGCGGGCGTGGAGCTTCTGCGTGCTGATGCCGATCTCCGCGCCGAAGCCGAACTCCCCGCCGTCGGTGAACCGCGTCGAGGCGTTGACCAGCACGGCGGCGGAGTCGACGGCCGCGGTGAAGCGGCGAGCGGCGGTGAGGTCGTCGGTGACGATCGCGTCGGAGTGCTGGCTGGACCAGAGCCGGATGTGGTCGACAGCGGCGTCCAGGGAGGGCACCACGCGGGCTGAGATGTCGAGCGAGAGGTACTCCGTCGCGTCGTCCTCCTCGGTCACCTCCACCACGTCGGCGTACGCCGTGAAGGCGGCGTCGCCGTGGATGGTCACGCCGGCCTCCTGCAGGGCGGGCACCACCCGCGGCAGGAACTCCTCGGCCACGTCGGCGTGGACCAGCAGGGACTCGGCGGCGTTGCAGACCGAGGTGCGGTGGGTCTTGGCGTTGACGACGATGGCGAGCGCCTTGTCGAGGTCGGCCCCGGCGTCGACGTAGACGTGGCAGTTGCCGACGCCGGTCTCGATGACGGGCACCGTCGACTCCTCGACCACCGAGCGGATCAGGCCCGCTCCCCCGCGCGGGATGAGGACGTCGACCAGGCCGCGGGCGCGCATCAGCACCTTGACGCTCTCGTGGGAGTCGCCCGGCACCAGCTGGACGACGTCGGCCTCGAGGCCGGCCGCGACCACGGCCTCGCGGAGCGCCTCGACGATCGCGGCGTTGCTCGACCGGGCGCTCGAGGACCCGCGCAGCAGGACGGCGTTGCCGGACTTCAGGCAGATGCCCGCGGCGTCGGCGGTGACGTTGGGGCGGGCCTCGTAGATCATGCCGACCACGCCGAAGGGCACGCGCACCTGCCGCAGCTCCAGCCCGTTGGCAAGCGTGCTGCCGCGCACCACCTCGCCCACCGGGTCGGGCAGCCCGGCCACGTCGCGCAGCCCGTCGGCCATGCCGGCCAGGCGCTCGGGGGTGAGCCGCAGCCGGTCGACGATGTTGGCCGGCGTGCCGCCCTCCTCAGCCCGCGCGACGTCGTCGGCGTTGGCCGCGAGGATCGTGTCGCGGTGGGTCTCGAGAGCCGCCGCCATGCCGTGCAGGGCGCGGTCCTTCTGCTCGCGGGTGGCCACCGCGAGGCCATAGCTCGCGGCCCGGGCACGCTCGGCCGCCACCAGCACCGGATGGTCGTCGTTCATGCCTCCCAGGGTAGTCACCCGGCTGTCCGCAACCGGCCACCCGTCTCGCCTCCCGGAGCGGCCCCGGAGGTGCCACAATCCCTCTGCTCCGCCGAGGCAACCGAACCGTCCCGGACGGCGTCTGACGGAGTGACCCATCCGTCACTTCTCAGGGGGAAACGTGCGTCCACTCCGTCCACTCGCCGCGAGCGTCGTTGCCGCGGCCCTGCCGGCCACGCTCGCCGTGGCGGCACCGTCCACGCTGCCGGCCGCCGGCGCCGACCCGGCCGGTCCCCCGGTGGTGCTGACCGCACCCGAGTCCGTCACCGTCACGAGCTACAGCGGCAACTACATCTACGACCCGCTCGGGGTGCGCGTCACCGCGCCCGACCAGCCGTTCGAGGTCTGGGCCAACCGGGCGACCTACGACGACCCGATCACCGGCGAGTGGCGCAGCGGCGGTCTGTCCGGCCCGCTTCCCGAGGGCGCGATGACCAGCTTCGCCGAGCTCTCGCGGTTCTACTCCCTGCGGGTGCGGCGCGCCGACGGCAGCGTGGCGGCCCGTCGCACGCTGGGCGTCTGCCTCAACGAGGCCAACACCCGCAACGGTCCCGACAGCCCGCTCCGGTCGCCGTACCCCGAGTGGTGCCCCTACAACCCCTACACCCTCGGCGGGGTGATGGGCATCCAGCAGGACTGGGGCGCCACCCTGCAGAACTGGCAGCGGCCGCTGCGCGTGCGGCCCGGCACCTACACGGTGACCGTGGTCATCGCGCTGCCCTTCCGCCAGTCGCTCGGCATCGCGCTCGACGACGCCCGCACGACGTTCACGATGGTCGTGCAGTCCGGCACCGGCTGCCGGGCCACGGCCACCAGTCCGCGCGGCTGCCGCACCGCCCCGCGCGCCACCGCGCCCCGGCCGGCCGACGCGCGGCCGCACGCCACCCGCCCCACCGCCGAGGCGGCCGGCGTCGTGCCCGAGACCGTGATGGACCTCCGCTCGCTGCCGGCGTTCGGCATCAGCATGAACAAGGACCGCACCGCGATCCGCTTCGGCGCCAACGTGTGGAACGCCGGCGACAGCCCGCTGCTGATCGACGGGTTCCGCCGGCCCGGCGAGGACGTCATGGGCGCCTACCAGTACTTCTTCGACGCCGACGGCAACGAGACCGGCTACCAGCAGGTCGGCGAGATGCACTGGCATGAGGGCAACCACCGCCACTGGCACTTCGAGGACTTCGCGAAGTACGAGCTGCTCAACGCCGACCTGTCGCTGGCGGTGAAGTCGAAGAAGCAGTCGTTCTGCCTCGCGGCCACCGACGCGGTGGACTACACCGTGCCCGGCGCCGACTGGCACCCGTGGAACACCGACCTGTCGACGGCCTGCGGCGGCCAGGAGATGCAGAGCATCCGCGAGGTGCTGCCGTCGGGCTCGGGCGACACCTACTACCAGTACCGCACCGGGCAGGCGTTCCGGCTCGGCACGCTCCCCAACGGCGTCTACTACATCCGGGTGACCGCCAACCCGGAGGGCAACCTCGTCGAGGGCGACAGCACCAACAACGAGTCCCTGCGCAAGATCCGGATCGGCGGCAAGGGCAAGAAGCGCTGGGTGCGAGCGGCCCAGGTCGGGGTCATCGACGAGTACGGCGGCTACTACTTCCGGGCGGCCCTCCTGCGAGAGCGCTTCGGCGGCTGACCTCAGCCCTTGCGGGCGGTGACCTTCTCGGTGAGGGCGGGCAGCACGGCGTGCAGGTCGCCCACGACGCCGAAGTCGACGAGCTCGAAGATCGGCGCCTCCTCGTCCTTGTTGACCGCGATGATCGTCTTGGAGGTCTGCATGCCGGCGCGGTGCTGGATCGCGCCGGAGATGCCGGCGGCGACGTAGAGCTGCGGCGACACGGTCTTGCCGGTCTGGCCGACCTGGTAGGTGTGCGGCACCCACCCGGAGTCGACCGCGGCCCGCGAGGCGCCCACGGCCGCGCCGAGGGAGTCGGCGAGCTGCTCGACCGGCTCGAAGTTGCCGCCGGTGCCACGCCCGCCGGAGACCACGATCGCGGCCTCGGTCAGCTCGGGCCGGCCGGTGGCCTGGCGGGGCTGGGAGGCGATGATCTGCGCGGTCTTGGCGGCGTCGGAGACGGTCACGGCGACCTCGCTGACCGCGGCGGCGCCGGCCACCTCCTCCGGCGTGGCGGAGTTGGGCTTGACCGTGATGATCGGCGTGCCCTGGGTGACCTTCGCGGTCACGGTGTAGTTGCCGGCGAAGACCGACTGGGTGGTCACCGGGCCGCCCTCACCCGCCTGGACGTCGGTGGCGTCGGTGATCAGGCCGGACTCGAGCTTGACCGCGAGCCTGCCCGCGACCTCCTTGCCCTCGGCGGTGGAGGAGATCAGGATCGCCGCCGGGCTCACCTGGCCGGCGACCTGCTGGAGCGCCTCTGCCTTGGGGGCGACGAGGTAGCCGCGGATCTGCGCGTCGTCGACGGCGTAGACCTTCTCCGCGCCGTACTTCCCCAGCGACTCGGCCGCGGCGGCCGCCTGGTCGGCGGCGCCGATGAACACCGCGGACGGCTCGCCGAGGCGGCGCGCGATGGTGAGCAGCTCGAACGTGGGCTTGCGGACTGCGCCGTCGACGTGGTCGACCAGCACCAGGACTTCAGACATGACTGTGGCTCCCGTGATCTCTGCTAATCGGAGGGCTGCTCAGATGAACTTCTTGGACGCGAGGAAGTCGGCCAGCGCCTGGGCGCCCGCGCCGTCCTCGTCGGGCACGACCTCGCCGGCGGTGCGCGGCGGGCGGGCGGTGGTCTCCTCGACGGCGCTCCACGCGACCGACAGGCCGACCTGCGAAGGCTCGACGCCGAGGTCGGCCAGGGAGTAGGTCTCCACCGGCTTCTTCTTCGCCGCCATGATCCCCTTGAACGACGGGTAGCGCGCCTCGCCGGTCTGGTCGGTCACCGAGACCACCACCGGCATCGTCGCGCCGACCACCTCGGTCGCGACGTCGCCGTCGCGCTTGATGCGGACCTGGTCGCCCTGGGTCTCCAGGACCGACGCGAACGTCACCTGCGGCAGGCCGAGCCGCTCGGCCAGCATCGCCGGCACCACGCTCATCCCGCCGTCGGTCGACGCCATCCCGCACATGACGAGATCAGCCGGCCCTGCCTTCTTCACGGCCTCGGCCAGCACCAGCGACGTGGCGGCGGCGTCGGAGCCGGCGATCGCGTCGTCGAGCACGTGGACGCCCTGGTCGGCACCCATCTGCAGCGCCTTGCGGACGGCGTCGGCGGCCTTCTCGGGGCCGACGCAGAGGGCGGTCACGGTGACCTCCTCGTCCTCACGCTTCTCCTTGACCTGCAGCGCCTGCTCGACGGCGTACTCGTCGAGCTCGGAGAGCAGGCCGTCGGTGGCGGTGCGGTCGACGGTGTTGTCGGACTCGAAGGCGACCTCGCCCGAGGCGTCGGGGACGTACTTCACACAGACGACGATGTTCACAGCTGGTCCTATCGTGGGCGGCGCCGAGGCCGCCGGGTCGGGCCCGGACGAGAGCCGGGTCACGGACGTGCTCTGGTGAGGCTACCCGCCGGTAGGCGGAGTCGGTACCGACGTCCGGGTGGAGTCAGTCACAGGCCAGGCACGCGCTCAGCGGCCCACGAACCGCGCCTTTCCGGGGCCGTTCTCGACGAACGACGTCATCCCGATGGTGCGGTCCTCGGTCGCGAAGAGCGCGGCGAACTGCTGCCTCTCGATCTCCAGTCCCGTGTCGAGGTCGGTCTCCAGGCCGCGGTCGACGGCCTCCTTGGCGGCGCGCAGGGCGTACGCCGCCCCGCCGGCGAACTGCCCGGCCCACGCCATCGCCTCGGCGTAGACCCGGTCGGCGGGCACCACCGTGTCGACCAGGCCGATCGCCAGCGCCTCGTCGGCCTTGACGAAGCGGCCGGTGAAGATCAGGTCCTTGGCCCGGCTGGGCCCCACCAGCCGGGTGAGCCGCTGGGTGCCGCCGGCGCCGGGGATGATGCCCAGCAGGATCTCCGGCTGGCCCAGCACCGCGTCGTCGGCCGCGACCCTGATGTCCGCGCACAGCGCCAGCTCGCAGCCGCCGCCGAGGGCGTAGCCGGTGACCGCGGCGACGACCGGCTTGGGGATCCGCGCGACCGCGGTGAACGCCGACTGCAGCACCCCGGAGTGCCGGACCATGTCGGTGTAGGACATCGCCGCCATCTCCTTGATGTCCGCGCCGGCGGCGAAGACCTTCTCGCCGCCATAGAGCACGACCGCCCGGACGTCGTCACGGGTGGTGGCCTCGTGGGCGGCCTCCCGGATCTCCTCCTGCATCGCGGCGTCGAGGGCGTTCATCTTGGGCCGGTCGAGCCGGATGGTGCCGACCCCGTCGGCCACCTCGAGTCGGACGAACTCACCCATGCGCTGCTCCCTCGGCCCGCGGCCGGGCCCTGCGCCCGGCTCCCCCGCGAGCCTAGCCAGCAGCCTCTCCGGAAGGCCGGTCACCCTCAGGGGTGGGCGGTCGTCCAGAATGGGCCGGGTGACCCCGAACACCTGGAGCTGGCAGAGCCGCGACGAGACCGCTCCGGTGTGGCCCGGCCACCACCAGCAGCTCGGGGCCACGTGGGGTCCGCAGGCCACCAACTTCGCGGTGTGGTCGCCCGAGGCGACCAGCATGTGGGTCTGCCTCTTCGACGACGACGGCGCCGAGACGCGCCACCGGCTCACCGAGCACACCCTCGGCGTCTGGCACGGGCAGATCCCGGGCGTGCCGGTCGGACAGCTCTACGGGCTGCGCGCCGACGGGCCCTGGGACCCCGCCCACGGCCGGAGGTTCAACCCCGCCAAGCTGCTGCTCGACCCCTATGCGCGAGCGGTCAGCGGCGAGGTGCGCTACGGGCCCGAGACGCTGCCCGCGATGGTCGGCGACCCGACCGCGCGCAGCCCGCTCGACTCGGCCGCCAGCATGCCGCGCTGCGTCGTCACCCACGACGAGTTCGACTGGGGCGACGACCGGCGGCTGCGCACCCGCTGGCGCGACACCGTGATCTACGAGCTGCACGTCAAGGGCTTCACCGCCCTGCACAACGAGATCCCCGAGCACCTCCGGGGGACCTACGCCGGCCTCGGCAGCCACACCGTCATCGACTACCTCAAGGACCTCGGCGTCTCGGCCGTCGAGCTGCTGCCCGTCCAGCAGTTCTTCACCGAGCCGGGCGTCGCCCAGCGCGGCCACGTCAACTACTGGGGCTACAACTCGATCGGCTTCTTCGCCCCGCACGGGGCCTACTCGGCAGCCGGCGACCGGGGGCAGCAGATCGCCGAGTTCAAGCAGATGGTCAAGAACTTCCACGCGGCGGGGATCGAGGTGTTCCTCGACGTGGTCTACAACCACACGGCCGAGGGCGGCGCCGACGGGCCGGCGTACTCCTTCCGGGGGCTGGACGACCACGGCTTCTACAAGCGCTCCGGCACGCCCGGCGACGCCTACTGGGACGTGACGGGCTGCGGCAACACCGTCGACACCACCAACCTCGCGGCGCTGCGGCTGATCCTCGACTCGCTGCGCTACTGGGCGGCCGAGATGCGCGTCGACGGGTTCCGCTTCGACCTCGCCTCCGCGCTGTCGCGCACCGGCCACGACATCGACATGCGCAGCGCGTTCCTGACCACGATCAGCCAGGACCCGGTGCTGCGGCACGTCAAGCTCATCGCGGAGCCGTGGGACGCGTCGATGGACGGCTACATGGTCGGCTCCTTCCCGCCGCCGTGGGTGGAGTGGAACGACCGCTACCGCGACACGATGCGCGACTTCTGGCGCGCGTCGTCGGGCGGCATCCGCGACGTGGCCTCGCGGCTGGCCGGCTCCTCGGACCTGTACGCCGACGACGGCCGGTCGCCGTACGCCTCGGTGAACTTCGTGACCGCCCACGACGGCTTCACGCTGCGCGACCTGGTGTCCTACAACACCAAGCACAACCTCGCCAACGGCGAGGAGAACCGCGACGGGACCGACCACAACCGCTCGTGGAACCACGGGGTGGAGGGCGAGACCGACGACCCCGAGATCGTCGCTCTGCGGCGGCGGCAGGCGGCCAACATGATGGTCACGCTGTGCCTGTCCAACGGGTCGCCGATGCTCACCGCCGGCGACGAGCGCGGCCGCACCCAGCGCGGCAACAACAACGCCTACGTGCAGGACAACGAGGTCTCCTGGGTCGACTGGCGACCCGACGACGCGTGGCTCGACGTCTACGAGTTCACCAAGGCGGCGCTGCGGCTGCGCCGCGAGCACGCCACGCTGCGGCAGCGGCACCACTTCGTCGGCACGCCCACCATCGACGGCGGGCCGAAGGACCTCGCCTGGATGCACCCCTCGGGTCGGGAGATGGTGGAGAAGGACTGGTACGACACCGACCTCCACACGGTCGGGATGTTCGTCTCCGGCGACCCGCTGCGCTCCCCCGGCCCGAGCGGCGAGCAGCAGCACGACTGCTCGTTCCTGATGTGGTTCAACGGCGGCCCCGAGGCGGTCGCGCTGACCCTGCCGCGCAACCAGTGGGTCAACCACGGCGAGGTCGTGCTCTCCACCGACCCCGACATCGCCGTCGGCACCCCCGTCGCCTCCGGCGACCAGTTCACCCTCGCCGGCCGGTCCGTCCTGGTGCTGCGCCAGACCGACCACGCTCGGTAGGGGGTTGCTGCTTCACCATGCTGAGTGGCTGGCACAGCACTTCGCACGGCCAACTGGGCGTGCTAGGTGCGGCTTCGCCTACCCAGCATGGTGAAGCGACCACCCCCGTCACCCCGGCAGCGACACCAGCCCGAGCTCGGCGGCCGAGCTGAGGGAGGGGTGGCGGGGCACGACGCGGACGGTGTAGCCGAAGGCGCCGGAGGCGTCGATGGTCACCGGGGCGTCGAAGCGGTGACGGCCACCGTCGTAGGACTCGGCCACGCTCATCGAGGCGACCTCCACCGACTCGTCGAGGAGGACGTCGTCCGGCGTCGTGGTGCCGAAGACCACCTGCACGTCGACGTCGTCAGGGCTGAGGTCGCCGAGCGCCACGAAGGCGCGCACGGTCAGCGTGGCGCCAACCTCGGGGGCGTCGCCCACGCCGCTGGACTCGACGTGCTCCACGCGCACCGAGCTCCACGAGGAGCGCACGAGCTTCTTCCACGAGGTGAGCTCGCGGGCGCCGGCGAAGTCGGAGTTGAGCGCGCGGGCCGTGTGGGCGGCCGGGGCGTAGAGCTGCCGGACGTAGTCGCGCACCATCCGTCGCGCCAGCACCTTCGGGCCGAGCGACTTCAGCGTGTGCCGCACCATCTCCAGCCACCGCGGGGGCACGCCGTCGGCGTCGAGGTCGTAGAACTTCGGCGCGACCTCGTTCTCGATCAGGTCGTAGAGCGACGCGGCCTCGAGGTCGTCACGCCGGTCGGGGTCCTCGACGCCGTCGGCGGACGGGATCGCCCAGCCGTTGGAGCCGTCGTACCACTCGTCCCACCAGCCGTCGAGGATCGACAGGTTGAGCCCGCCGTTGAGCGCGGCCTTCATGCCGGACGTGCCGCACGCCTCGTAGGGCCGCAGCGGGTTGTTGAGCCACACGTCGCAGCCGGGGTAGAGCGGCTGCGCCATCGCGATGTCGTAGTTGGGCAGGAAGACGATCCGGTGGCGCACCTCCGGGTCGTCGGCGAAGCGCTGCAGCTCCTGGATCAGCCGCTTGCCGCCGTCGTCGGCGGGGTGCGACTTGCCCGCGATCACCAGCTGGACCGGGCGCTCGGGGTGGAGCAGCAGCGCCTTGAGGCGCTCGGGGTCGGACAGCATCAGCGTGAGCCGCTTGTACGACGGCACGCGACGCGCGAAGCCGATCGTCAGCACGTCGGGGTCCAGCGCGGACTCGGTCCAGGAGTACTCCGCCTTCGCGAAGCCGCGCTTGGCGTAGGACTTCGCCAGCCGAGCCCGGGCGTCGAGCACCAGCCGCTCGCGCAGCACCCGCTTGAGGTCCCAGATCTCCTTGCCGGGGATCTTGTCGACCAGGCTCCACACCTGGTCGGGGTCCTCGTCGATGTCGACGCCGTACTCCGCGGCCAGCTCGAAGATCTCGCGCGCGACCCAGGTCCCGGCGTGGACGCCGTTGGTGATGGAGCCGATCGGCACCTCGGCCTCGTCGAACGCCGGCCACAGCCCGTGGAACATCCCGCGCGACACGTGGCCGTGCAGCAGCGAGACGCCGTTGGCGCGCTGGGCGAGGCGGAAGCCCATCACGGCCATGTTGAAGACCGCGGGGTCGCCGCCCTCGTAGTCCTCCGCGCCCAGGGCGAGGATCCGGTCGACCGGCACGCCCGGCGTGGGGCTGTTGCCGCCGAAGTACTGCTCGACCAGCTCCAGCGGGAAGCGGTCGATGCCCGCCGGCACCGGCGTGTGGGTGGTGAACACCGTGCCGGCCCGCGAGACCTCGAGCGCGGTGTCGAAGTCGAGCTCGGGGCCGTCCGCGGCGACGGTGAGCTCGCGGATCCGCTCCAGCCCGAGGAAGCCGGCGTGGCCCTCGTTGGTGTGGAACACCTCGGGGGCGGGGGTGCCGGTGATCCGGGCGTAGACGCGCAGCGCACGGACGCCGCCGACGCCGAGCAGCAGCTCCTGGCGCAGCCGGTGCTCGGTGGTCCCGCCGTAGAGCCGGTCGGTGACCTCGCGCAGGTGCTGCGGGTTCTCCTCCATGTCGCTGTCGAGCAGCAGCAGCGGCACCCGGCCGACCTGCGCCACCCAGATCCGCGCCACCAGGTCGGGGCCGTCGGGCATCGCGATCGTCACGCACGCACGGCTGCCGTCGGCCTCGCGCAGCGGCGTGATCGGCAGCTCGTCGGGGTCGAGGACGGGGTAGGTCTCCTGCTGCCAGCCCTCGCGGGAGAGCGACTGCTTGAAGTAGCCGTACTTGTAGAGCAGCCCGACGCCGACCAGCGAGACGCCGAGGTCGGAGGCGGCCTTGAGGTGGTCGCCGGCCAGGATGCCGAGGCCGCCGGAGTACTGCGGCAGCACGTGGGTGATGCCGAACTCGGGCGAGAAGTAGCCGATCGCCGCGGGCGCGTCCTCGCCGACCCGCTGGTGGTACCACCGCTCGTCGGTGAGGTACGCCGTCAGGTCGGCGTGTGCCGCCCCCAGCGCGGAGAGGAACGACGCGTCCCCCGCGAGCTCCTCCAGCCGGGCGCGGCTGACCGTGCCGAGCAGGCGGACGGGGTCGTGGTTGACCTGCTCCCACACCTCGGGGTCGACGGTGCGGAAGACGTCCTGCGTCGGCGGGTGCCACGACCACCGCAGGTTGGCCACCAGCTCACCCAGCGGCTGCAGCTCGGCGGGGAGGACGGGACGGACGGTGAATCGACGGATGGCTCGCACGAAGGGACGGTAACGGAATGTTTGGATCGTTCCAAGCCCGGCGGGGCCCGCTGCGACGCCCGCCCGGACGATTTTGCCCGCCGCCGCGCGCGGCCGTCCGGCTCCGCCTTGCATCGGGCACCGGACTTCGCAAGGGTTGCAGCATGGTCGGCCGGATCCCCGTCATGGACGTGACCCCCCTCGTCGATCGCGGTCGTCTGCCCGCGAAGGCGACCGCGGGCGAGCCCTTCCCCGTCACCGCGAAGGTGTTCCGGGAGGGTCACGACAAGCTCGCCGCCGAGGTGGTGACGATCGGCCCTGACGGGCGCCGCCGCGACCCGGTGCGGATGGAGCCCGACGCCTGGGTGCCCGACCTCTACCGCGCCTGGGTGACCCCCGACACCGAAGGCGCCTGGCAGTTCGAGGTGCAGGCCTGGTCCGACCCGCTGGCGACCTGGGCCCACAACGCCGGCATCAAGGTGCCGGCCGGCGTCGACGTCGAGCTGATGTTCACCGAGGGCCGCCTGCTGCTCCAGCAGGTCCAGAAGCGGCTGCCGCGCAAGGACGACGCCTGTCGCGCCCTGGTCAAGGCGGCCCTGGAGGCCGCCCGCGACACCAAGCGTCCCGACGAGGCCCGGCTGGCCGCGATGCTCTCCCCCGAGGTGCGTGCCCTGATGCGCAAGCACCCGATCCGCGAGCTGGTCAGCGTCGAGGGCCCCTTCCCGGCCTACGCCGACCGCGCCCGCGCGCTCTACGGCAGCTGGTACGAGTTCTTCCCGCGCTCCGAGGGCGCGACCCGCGACCCCGAGACAGGCGCGGTCACCAGCGGCACGCTCCGCACCGCCGCCGAGCGGCTGCCCGCCGTGGCCGCGATGGGCTTCGACGTCATCTACCTCCCGCCGATCCACCCGATCGGCGAGGTCAACCGCAAGGGCCCCAACAACACGCTCACCCCCGGCCCCGACGACACCGGCTCGCCCTGGGCGATCGGCAGCAAGGACGGCGGCCACGACGCCATCCACCCCGACCTCGGCGGCTTCGACGACTTCGACGCGTTCGTCGCCCGCGCCCGGGAGGAGGGCCTCGAGGTGGCGCTCGACCTGGCGCTGCAGGCGGCGCCCGACCACCCGTGGGTCACCTCCCACCCCGAGTGGTTCACCACCCGCGCCGACGGCACCATCGCCTACGCCGAGAACCCTCCGAAGAAGTACCAGGACATCTACCCCGTCAACTTCGACAACGACCCGGAGGGCATCCGGGCCGAGGTGCTCCGGATCGTGCGGCTCTGGATGTCGCACGGCGTGCGGATCTTCCGCGTCGACAACCCCCACACCAAACCCGTGGAGTTCTGGGAGTGGCTGCTCGGCGAGGTCCGCCGCACCGACCCCGACGTGGTGTTCCTCTCCGAGGCGTTCACCCGGCCGGCCATGATGCACGCGCTGGGCGCCGTGGGGTTCCACCAGTCCTACACCTACTTCACCTGGCGCACGGCCCGCCACGAGCTCGAGGACTACCTCCGCGAGGTGTCGTCGCAGTCCGACCACCTGATGCGGCCCAACTTCTTCGTCAACACCCCCGACATCCTCCACGCGTTCCTGCAGTACGGCGGCCCGCCGGCGTTCAAGATCCGCGCCGTGCTGGCGTCGATGGGCTCGCCCAGCTGGGGCGTCTACGCCGGCTACGAGCTCTACGAGCACGTGGCGGTGCGCCCCGGCAGCGAGGAGTACCTCGACTCGGAGAAGTACCAGATCCGGGTCCGCGACTGGGCCGAGGCGGAGGCCAGCGGCCGCACGCTGGCGCCGTACCTCACCCGCCTCAACGAGATGCGCCGCGCGCACCCGGCCCTGCAGCTGCTGCGCAACCTGACCATCCACAGCAGCGACGACGACTCGGTCCTGGTCTTCAGCAAGCGGGCCCGGCGCGACGACGGGTCCGACGACGTGGTGATCGTCGTGGTCAACCTCGACCCCCACGGCACCCGCGAGACCACGGTGCACCTCGACATGCCGGCGCTCGGGCTCGACTGGCAGGACTCCTTCGTCGTCCACGACGAGATCACCGGCCAGAGCTGGACCTGGCACGAGCACAGCTATGTCCGGCTCGACCCCCACGTCGAGCCGGCCCACGTGCTCACGGTGCGGAGGCACACGTGAGCGCGGTCGTCCCGCATCCGGCGATGGAGGACGACCAGCCCGAGTGGTTCAAGACCGCGGTCTTCTACGAGGTGCTGGTCCGGTCCTTCCGCGACTCCAACGGGGACGGCGTCGGCGACTTCCAGGGGCTCACCGACAAGCTCGACTACCTCGCCTGGCTGGGTGTCGACTGCCTGTGGGTGCCGCCGTTCTTCACCTCGCCGCTGCGCGACGGCGGCTACGACGTCGCCGACTACATGAACATCCTCCCCGAGGCCGGCACCGTCGCCGACTTCCGGGAGTTCGTCGAGGCCGCTCACGACCGCGGCATCCGGGTGATCATCGACTTCGTCATGAACCACACCAGCGACGCGCACCCGTGGTTCCAGGCCTCCCGCAGCGACCCCGACGGGCCCTACGGCGACTTCTACGTCTGGTCCGACACCGACGACCTCTACCAGGACGCCCGGGTCATCTTCGTCGACACCGAGCCGTCGAACTGGACCTGGGACCCGGTCCGCCAGCAGTACTTCTGGCACCGCTTCTTCAGCCACCAGCCCGACCTCAACTTCGACAACCCGAAGGTCCACGAGGCGATGCTGGAGGCGCTGTCGTTCTGGCTCGACATGGGCCTCGACGGCTTCCGGCTCGATGCCGTGCCCTACCTCTACGAGCGGCCGGGCACCAACGGCGAGAACCTCCCCGAGACCCACGACTTCCTGCGGATGGTGCGCTCCTACGTCGACGAGCACTACCCCGGCCGGGTGCTGCTGGCCGAGGCCAACCAGTGGCCGGCCGACGTCGTCGACTACTTCGGCGGGCAGCGCGACCGGGAGACCGGCGAGTACGCCGGCGCGGGCGACGAGTGCCACATGTGCTTCCACTTCCCGGTGATGCCGCGGATCTTCATGGCGGTGCGCCGCGAGTCGCGCTACCCGATCTCGGAGATCCTGGAGCAGACGCCGGCGATCCCCGACGGCTGCCAGTGGGGCATCTTCCTGCGCAACCACGACGAGCTGACGCTCGAGATGGTCACCGACGACGACCGCGACTACATGTGGGCGGAGTACGCCAAGGACCCCCGCATGAAGGCCAACATCGGCATCCGTCGCCGGCTGGCCCCGCTGCTCGACAACGACACCAACCAGATCGAGCTGTTCACCGCGCTGCTCCTGTCGCTGCCCGGCTCGCCGGTCCTCTACTACGGCGACGAGATCGGCATGGGCGACAACATCTGGCTGGGCGACCGCGACGGCGTGCGCACCCCGATGCAGTGGACGCCCGACCGCAACGCCGGCTTCTCCTCGGCCAACCCCGGCCGGCTGCACCTCCCCCTGGTCCAGGACCCGGTGTTCGGCTTCCAGAGCGTCAACGTGGAGTCCCAGCTCGAGAACGCCTCCTCGCTGCTGCACTGGACCCGCCGGATGATCCACGCCCGCCGGCAGCACCCCGCGTTCGGTCTCGGCGACTTCCTCGACCTGGGCGGCTCGAACCCGTCGGTGCTGTCCTACACCCGGGAGTACGTCGCCGACGACGGCAGCACCGACGTGATCCTGTGCGTCAACAACCTGTCCCGGTTCCCGCAGCCCGTCGAGCTCGACCTGCGCCGCTACGAGGGCCATCGCCCGGTGGAGCTGCTCGGCGGGGTGCCGTTCCCGACCATCGGCGAGCTGCCCTACCTGCTGACGCTGTCGGGCTACGGCTTCTACTGGTTCCGGATCACCCGGCCGCTCGTCGCCGAGGACGGAGCCCCGTCGTGACCACCGACCTGACCCCCTATCTCCAGGCCGCCCGCTGGTTCGGCGGCAAGGGCCGCCCGTTCACGCTCGGTGACCTGGTCCGGCTGGGGTCGCTCGGCGGCGCCGACGACGAGCCCGAGGTGGTCGTGGAGCTGCTGCCGGTGGAGTTCACCGACGCGGAGGGCGGGGTCGACTACTACCAGCTCCCCCTGTCGCTCTACCGCGACACCCAGCCCCAGCTCGACCACGCCTTCGTGGGGTGGTGGGACGGCGGCGACGGCGAGTTCGTGCACGCCTACGACGCGGTGCACGACCGGGCCGCGATGGCGCTCTACCTCCGGGCGTTCGCGGCCGCCGGCGACGACGGCGGACCTGCTGCGGCCGGCGTACGCTTCCGGCGGGTGCCGGGGCACGAGCTCGACCCCGACGTGCACTCGACGCTGTTCTCGGGCCAGCAGTCGAACTCCTCGGTGGCCTTCGGCGAGGACTCGCTGATGAAGGTCTTCCGCAAGGTGACGCCCGGCGAGAACCCCGACATCACCCTCCACGAGACGCTGACCCGCGGCGGGAGCGAGCACGTCGCCGCGCTCTACGGCTGGATCGAGGTCGACGGCCCCGGGGGGACCATGCACCTCGCGATGCTGCAGCAGTTCCTCCGCACCGCCAGCGACGGCTGGGACCTCGCGCAGGCGAGCGTCCGCAACCTCTACGCCGAGGCCGACCTGCACGCCGACGAGGTGGGCGGCGACTTCGCCGGCGAGTCCGCCCGGCTGGGCGAGGCGGTGGCCGAGGTCCACACCACGCTGCTCGACCAGCTCGGTGGCTCCTCGCTGCCGGCGCGCGACCTCGCCGACCAGATGAACGCGCGCCTCGACCTGGCCCTGCCGGTGGTGCCCGAGCTGGCGGCGCACGAGGAGACGCTGCGAGCCTCGTTCGCCCGTCTGGGGGCGCTCGGCGCCCTCGAGGCCCAGCGGATCCACGGCGACCTGCACCTCGGCCAGACGCTGCGCACCGTGCGCGGGTGGAAGCTCGTCGACTTCGAGGGCGAGCCCGCCAAGCCGCTGGCCGAGCGGATGCTGCCCGACTCCCGCTGGCGCGACGTCGCGGGCATGCTGCGCTCCTTCGACTACGCCGCCCGCGTGGTCGAGCGGACGATGGGCGGCGAGAGCCCGGCCAGCCACGACCAGCTGGCGTTTCGCGCCGCGGAGTGGGCCGACCGCAACCGCGACGCCTTCCTGACGGCGTACGCCGGCCGCGAGCTGACCGAGACCGAAGGCGTCATCCTCACGGCCTACGTCGCCGACAAGGCGGTCTACGAGGCCGTCTACGAAGCACGCAACCGGCCCACCTGGGTGTCCATCCCGTTGGACGCGCTGGCACGCTGGCACCGACCCCGGCCCGGCCGGACCACCGACTCCCACGCGGAGGAGAGCGAGTCATGAGCGAGATCCATCCGATCGACCGCGCCGAGCTGGAGCTGGTCCTCCGCGGCGAGCACGGCCACCCGCACGCCGTCCTCGGCCCACACACCCACGACGACGGCGTCACCGTCCGCGTGTTCAAGCCGCTGGCCGCCAGCGTGGTGGTCCGCTGGACCGTCGACGGCAAGACCAGTGAGACCGCGCTCGACCACGAGCACGGGGGGATCTGGGTGGGCGTCCTGCCGGTGGCGAAGGTGCCCGACTACCGGATCGCGGTGGCCTACGACTCCGAGCCGACCGTGGTCGACGACCCCTACCGCTTCCTCCCGACGCTCGGCGAGACGGACCTCCACCTGTTCAACGAGGGGCGCCACGAGCAGCTCTGGGAGGTGCTGGGTGCCCACGTGCGCACCTACGACTCCCCCACCGGGTCGGTCACCGGCACGTCGTTCGCGGTGTGGGCGCCGGCCGCCCGGGGCGTGCGCGTGAAGGCGGACTTCAACAACTGGGACGGCCGCGAGCACCCGATGCGCCAGCTCGGCACCTCCGGGGTGTGGGAGCTGTTCGTGCCCGATGTCGGCTCCGGCAGCCGCTACAAGTTCCTGCTCCTCGGCGCCGACGGTGAGTGGCGCGAGAAGGCCGACCCGATGGCCTTCCACACCGAGGTGCCGCCGTCGACGGCCTCGGTGGTCTACCAGTCGCACTACGAGTGGGGCGACGACGAGTGGATGGCCCGTCGCAGCGACCAGCCGCCCGTCGAGCGGCCGATGTCGGTCTACGAGCTCCACCTCGGGTCGTGGCGCAAGCCGTGGGGCACCACGCTGAACTACGGCCAGCTCGCCGACGAGCTGGTGTCCTACGTCGCCGACCTGGGCTTCACCCATGTGGAGTTCCTGCCGGTGATGGAGCACCCCTTCGGCGGGTCGTGGGGCTACCAGGTGACGTCGTACTACGCCCCGACCGCGCGCTTCGGCGACCCCGACGGCTTCCGCTACCTCGTCGACCGGCTGCACCAGGCGGGCATCGGCGTCATCGTCGACTGGGTGCCGGCGCACTTCCCGAAGGACGCCTTCGCGCTGGCGCGCTTCGACGGGACGCCGCTCTACGAGGACCCCAACCCGACCCGGGGCGAGCACCCCGACTGGGGCACCTACGTCTTCAACTTCGGCCGCCACGAGGTGCGCAACTTCCTGGTCGCCAACGCGCTCTACTGGCTGGAGGAGTTCCACATCGACGGGCTGCGCGTCGACGCGGTGGCCTCGATGCTCTACCTCGACTACTCGCGCGAGGACGGCCAGTGGACGCCCAACGTCTACGGCGGCCGCGAGAACCTCGAGGCGGTGCAGTTCCTGCAGGAGATGAACGCCACCGTCTACAAGCGCGTCCCGGGCGCGATCACCGTCGCCGAGGAGTCGACCTCCTGGCCGGGCGTCACCAAGCCGACGTCGGCCGACGGGCTGGGCTTCGGCTTCAAGTGGAACATGGGCTGGATGCACGACTCGCTCTCCTACATGGAGCACGACCCGGTGCACCGCGCGTACCACCACGGCGAGATGACGTTCTCGACCGTCTACGCCTGGTCGGAGAACTTCGTGCTGCCGCTCAGCCACGACGAGGTGGTCCACGGCAAGGGCTCGCTGCTGCGGAAGATGCCGGGCGACCGGTGGCAGCAGCTCGCCAACCTCCGCGCGTACCTCGGGTTCATGTGGGCGCACCCCGGCAAACAGCTGCTGTTCATGGGCGCCGAGCTCGGCCAGGAGTCGGAGTGGGCCGAGGCGCGCGAGCTCGACTGGTGGCTGCTCGACCACCCCGAGCACCGCGGCATGCAGTCGCTGGTGCGCGACCTCAACCGGGTCTACGCCGAGACCTCCTCGCTGTGGGCGCGCGACAACGAGCCGGGCGGCTTCGACTGGATCGACGCCAACGACGCCGGCCGCAACGTCTTCTCGTTCGTGCGCCGCGGCGGCGACGGGCCCGACCTGGTGTGCGTCGCCAACTTCGCCGCCCTGCCCCACGACGGCTACCGCGTCGGCCTCCCCTCCGCCGGCCGCTGGGAGGAGGTCGTCAACACCGACGCCGAGTCCTACACCGGCTCCGGTGTCGGCAACCTCGGCGGCACCGAGGCCACCGACGAGCCCTGGTCCGGTCAGCCCGCCAGCGCCACGATCATCGTCCCTCCCCTTGCCACCGTGTGGCTGCGGCGGGCGTGAGGGGTGTTGTTGCTTCACCATGTGATGCAGGTGAACCATCGCTTCTCATGATGAACTCACCATGAGAAGCGACCACTCGCCTGCATAACCTGGTGAACCTCCACCCTCGCACCGAGAGACAGCGGGCCAGATTCCGTGCACAGGCAGCCGCGCAAGCGCCGCCGGGGCAAGGTTTGTGAGTACGCCGCATCGACGGGCCCATCTTCCCGGCATTGTCGAACCATGATCGACCCCTCAGACCTGCTCGACGACCGTGACTTCTTCACCCGAGCGGATGCCCGCGCGGTCGGCCTCCACGACCGCGACATCGCCGCCGCGCTGAGGCGAGGTGAGTGGATTCGCTTTCGGCGTGGCTACTACACATCCCCCGACACGTGGGCAGCCAGCTCGCCGGAGCAAAAGCATCTGATCCGCTCGTCAGCAGTCCTCCATTCGCTAGGTCCTAGGGTCGCTCTCAGCCACGTCGCCGGCGCTCTCGCCCATGGTGTGGCCACCTGGGGAGTCCCGCTAAGGAGGGTCCACGTCACCCGGCTCGACCATGGGTCCGGGCGGATCGAGGGTGACGTCGAGCACCACGTCGGCGTAGCGCAAGGCCGTGATGTGCACCATCTGGACAACGGGCTCACGGCGCTCTCGGCGGCGCGTTGTGTGCTGGAGTCCAGCACGCTCGTCACTCCGGAGCGTGCCCTTGTGATGCTCGACTCCTCGCTCCACCTCGGCCTCACCACCCCAGATGAACTTCAGAGCGCGTTCGAGCAGATGGCGCAGTGGCCCGGGGCACGGCGACTGCATGTTCCCGTCCGACTAGCCGACGCCGGCGGCCAGAGCCCCGGCGAGTCCAGGGGCCGCTGGCTCTTCTGGCGCCATCACCTCCCGGCGCCTCAAACCCAGTACCCCGTCCACGATGCGTCGGGACACCTACTCGGCATCTGCGACTGGGGCTGGCCAGACCTGGGGTTGCTGGGGGAGTTCGACGGGCGGATGAAGTATGGACGGCTGCTCGCCGAAGGCCAGGATCCCGGCGACGTCGTCTTCCGGGAGAAGCAACGCGAGGACGCGATCCGCGAGGCCACCGGCTTCGCAATGATCCGCCTCGTGTGGCGCGATCTCGATCACCCTCGCGAGACCGCAACGCGCATTGCCGCCCTGATGCGACGCGCCGCCTGACCTCGTCGGGTCGGCCGTGCCCTCACCTCAGCGTCACTGGAGGTTCATCATGTGATGCAGACGAACCATCACTTCCCACGGTGAACTCAGCACGAGAAGTGACAACTCACCAGCATCACATGGTGAACCTCCACCCCCCGCACCCACCCCGTAGGCTGCGAAGGTGACCCAGCCCCAGCCGACGCTGACGGACGGCGTGGTGACGCTGCGGCCGTGGCGCGAGGAGGATGCGGAGCCGGCGGCGGCGGGGCACGACGAGCTGGCGGCGCACTGGTTCGGCCCGGAGGGCCATCGCCCCACGGCCGAGGAGATGCGCGAGCGGATCCGCCGCTGGCGGACGGGGTACGCCGACCATCGCCGGCTGGTCGGCTTCGCCATCGAGCACGACGGCACCCTGGTCGGCGGCTGTGAGCTCCAGCAGGAGGACCACACCGGCACTCTCTTCTGGACCCTGTACGCCGGCCACCGGGGCCGCGGCCACGCGACTCGCGCGGTGCGCATCCTGGCCGACTACGCGATGACCGACGAGCCCGACGGCGGCCTCGGGCTGGGCCGCATCCAGGCCCGCGTCGAGCCCGACAACCTGGCCTCGCTCCGGGTGGCGAGCCGCGCGGGGCTGCGTCGGGAGGGGGTCCGCCGGATCCCGGCCGGCACCGGCGAGCGGCCCGAGGCGACGGAGTACGTCATCCTGGCCAGGCTCGCGACCGACCCGCCCATCAGCGACCCCGAGGGGTTCCGCGCGCTGCTCAACTCGATCCTCCCGCGCAAGCGCGGCATCAGCCAGCTGCTGGTCTGCGACCCCGACGACCGCGTGCTGCTGTGCCAGCTGACCTACAAGCGCGACTGGGACCTCCCCGGCGGCGTGATCGAGGTGGGCGAGTCACCGCGCGTCGGGCTGGCCCGCGAGTGCACCGAGGAGCTCGGGATCGAGCTCGCTCCCGGCCCGCTCCTGCTCACCGACTGGCTGCCCCCGTGGGGCGGCTGGGACGACGCCCTCTGCCTGGTCTTCGACGGCGGCACCCACGACCCCGGCCTGCTCGCCGGCGTCGTCAAGGACCCCCGCGAGATCAAGGACGTCGCGTTCTGCACCCCCGAGGAGGTGGCCGCGCGGGCGGCCGACTTCACCGCGCGTCGCATCGCCGCCGCGCTCGCCGCCCGCCGGCGAGCCCAGGGCGGCGCCTACACCGAGTCCGGCCGCGACTGACCCTCCTCCGCGCGTACGCCGGCCACCCCGCCGCCGCCCGGTTCGCACCGCCCGGCTCGCGCCGCCGCAGCCCGACCCCCCTCAACACGGCGGCGCAGGAGTGCTTAGATCGAACCGTGACCACCTACGTGTACGACTTCGCGGACGGCAACAAGGACCTGAAGGACCTGCTGGGGGGCAAGGGCGCCAACCTGGCCGAGATGACCAACCTCGGCCTGCCCGTCCCACCGGGGTTCACGATCACCACGCAGGCGTGCCAGGCCTACCTGCAGGCCGGCACCGAGCCCGACGAGCTGGCGGCCGAGATCGGCGACCACCTGGCCCGGCTCGAGCAGAAGATGGGGCGCCGGCTGGGCGACCCCGACGACCCGCTGCTGGTGTCGGTCCGGTCCGGTGCGAAGTTCTCGATGCCCGGGATGATGGAGACGGTGCTCAACATCGGGCTCAACCACGAGTCGATCCGCGGGCTGGCCACGCAGAGCGACAACGAGCGGTTCGCCGCCGACTCCTACCGTCGGCTGCTGTCGATGTTCGGGTCGACCGTGCTGCACGTCGACTCCGAGCTGTTCTCCGAGGCGATCGACGAGGCCAAGAAGGCCAAGGGCACCACGGCCGACCTCGACCTCGACGTCGACGACCTGCGCGCCCTCGCGCAGCGCTACGAGAAGATCATCGAGGAGCACACCGGCCGCCCCTTCCCCCAGGACCCCCGCGAGCAGCTCGACCTCGCCGTCCGCGCGGTCTTCGACTCCTGGAACACCGAGCGCGCGGTGCTCTACCGCCGCTCCGAGCGGATCCCCGAGGACCTCGGCACCGCCGTCAACGTCCAGGCGATGGTCTTCGGCAACCGCGGCATGAGCTCCGGCTCGGGTGTCGGGTTCACCCGTGACCCCGCCTCCGGCCACCAGGGCGTCTACGGCGACTACCTCGCCAACGCCCAGGGCGAGGACGTCGTCGCCGGCATCCGCAACACGGTGTCCCTCGACGACATGGCCGAGATGGACCCGACGTCCCACGACGAGCTGATGCAGATCATGGCCACGCTCGAGAACCACTACCGCGACATGTGCGACATCGAGTTCACCGTCGAGCAGGGCAAGCTGTGGATGCTGCAGACCCGGGTCGGCAAGCGCACCCCCGAGGCCGCCTTCCGGATCGCCGTCCACATGGCCGACGAGGGCCTGATCACGATGGACGAGGCGCTGCAGCGCGTCACCGGCCAGCAGCTGGCCCAGCTGATGTTCCCGCGCTTCGACGACGCAGCGAGGCGCGACCTGCTCGCCACCGGCATGAACGCCTCCCCCGGCGCGGCCGTCGGCAAGGTGGTCTTCGACTGGGCCACCGCCGTCGACTGGGCCGAGAAGGGCGAGGACGTCATCCTCGTCCGCAAAGAGACCAGCCCCGAGGACCTGCACGGGATGATGGTGTCCAAGGGCATCCTCACCAGCCGCGGCGGCAAGACCTCGCACGCCGCCGTGGTGGCCCGCGGCATGGGCCGCACCTGCGTCTGCGGCGCCGAGGCGCTCGACGTCGACGCCCGGCACGGCCGCTTCACCGTGCGCGGCGGTCCGGTCATCCACGAGGGCGACCTGATCTCCATCGACGGCACGACGGGCGAGATCTTCGCCGGCGCCGTGCCGGTGGCCGACTCCCACGTGGTGCGCTACTTCGAGGGCCAGGACGTCGACGAGCCCCTGGTCGACGCCGTACGCCGACTGATGGAGCACGCCGACACCAAGCGGCGGCTGCACGTCCGCACCAACGCCGACACCCCCGATGACGCCGCCCGCGCCCGCCGGTTCGGCGCCGAGGGCATCGGGCTGTGCCGCACCGAGCACATGTTCCTCGGCGACCGGCGCCTGCTGGTGGAGCACCTCATCGTCGCGGAGAGCGAGGAGGAGCAGGAGGCGGCGCTGGCCGAGCTGCTGCCCCTGCAGCGCCAGGACTTCACCCAGATCCTGGAGGCGATGGACGGGCTGCCGGTGACGATCCGGCTGATCGACCCGCCGCTGCACGAGTTCCTGCCCGACTACACCGAGCTCTCGGTCAAGATGGCCGTCGCCGACGTGCGGGGCCACCGCAAGCGTCACGAGCGCAAGCTGCTCGATGCCGTCCGCCGGCTGCACGAGCAGAACCCCATGCTGGGGCTGCGCGGCGTGCGTCTGGGCATCGTCATCCCCGGCCTGTTCGTGATGCAGTCCCGGGCGGTCCTCGAGGCCGCGGCGGCCCGGATCAAGGCCGGCGGCGACCCGCGCCCCGAGATCATGATCCCGCTGGTCGCGTCCGTCCGCGAGCTGGAGCTGGTCCGCACCAAGATCCTCGCCGTGGCCCGCGAGATCCAGGAGGCGGAGGGTGTCGAGCTGCCGGTCCACATCGGCACGATGATCGAGCTGCCGCGCGCCGCCCTCACCGCGGAGCAGATCGCACCGTCGGCGGAGTTCTTCTCCTTCGGCACCAACGACCTCACCCAGATGACCTGGGGCTTCTCCCGCGACGACGTGGAGGCGGCGTTCTTCTCGCAGTACCTCGAGTCCGGCGTGTTCCCGGTCTCGCCCTTCGAGTCGATCGACCAGGAGGGGGTCGGGGCGCTGGTGCGCCGCGCCGCGGAGGCCGGTCGCCAGGCTCGTCCCGACCTGCACCTGGGGGTCTGCGGCGAGCACGGCGGCGACCCGGAGTCGATCCACTTCTTCGACGACGTCGGGCTCGACTACGTCTCCTGCTCCCCGTTCCGCGTGCCGGTCGCGCGGCTCGAGGCGGGGCGGTCGGCCATCGGCTGAGCCGCAGCGGGCGGCCGGTGTCCGGGCCGCCGGATGCCGGCGGCCAGCAGGACGCCGGCGAGCAGCACCGCCCCGCCGACCAGCTCGGCGGGATCGGGCCGCTCCCCCTGGAGCAGCCACGCCGACGACATGCCGAAGACGGGCACCAGCAGGATCCACGGCACGACGACGGCGGAGGGGTACCTCGCGAGCATCGTGGTGAAGATGCCGTAGCCCACGAACGACGCCAGCACCACGGTGTACGCCGTCGAGAGGGCCGCGCGTGGGCCGAGGCCGGCCAGGGCGTCGACCACGGCTGCCGGGCCGTCGACCAGGAGCGCCAGCGCGAACAGCGGGACGGGCACGACCACGGCCGACCAGACCGTGAGCGACAACCCGGCGCGCACCCCGGCGGCGCGTGCGACGACGTTGCCGATCGCCCACGAGAGCGCCGCGAGCACGCACGTCGCGAGCGCGGCGAGACCGAGGCCACCCTCGGTGCGGGTCCAGCCGATCAGCACCAGCCCCGCGCTGCCCACCACGATGCCCGCCAGCTGCCACGGCAGCGGCCGCTCCCCCAGCGCCACGGCGGCGACCGCCACGGTGAAGACCACCTGGGCCTGCAGCACCAGCGAGGCCAAGCCGGGCGGCATGCCGAGGTCGAGGGAGACGTAGAGCAGCCCGAACTGACCCAGCGACATGAACACGCCGACGGCGGCGACGTAGCGGAACGGCACCGCGGGGCGGGGCAGCCACAGCACCGGCACCATCACCAGCGTGAACCGCAGCGCCGCGAAGACCAGCGGCGGCACCCCGGCCATCCCCCAGTCGATGACGACGAAGTTCAGCCCCCAGATCAGCGTCACCAGCACGAGAGCGGCGCGGTCACGGGGGGTCACGGCGCGCTCGCAGGCACGGCGTTCAGAACAGCGCGGAGGCGAGGTTCTGGCGACCCCGCAGGACGCGCGGGTCGTCGTTGCCCACGGCCGCGAAGAGGTCGAGCAGGTGCTGGCGCACCCGGTCGCGGTCGTCGCCGGCGGTGCGGCGGACCAGCTCGACGAGCCGCCCGAAGGCGTCCTCGACGTGGCCGCCCAGCATGTCGAGGTCGGCGACCATCGTCTGGGCGTCGACGTCGTCGGGGGCCGCGGCGGCGGCCGCGCGCGCGGCGTTCAGGTCGACCCCCTGGGTCCGGCGCAGGATGGCGGCCATGGCCAGCCCGGAGGCTGCCTCGGTGTCGGCCGGGTTGGCGTCGACGAGCTTCTGGAACTCGGCGATCGCGGTGTCGACGTCGCCCGCCTGGAGCGCGTCGTACGCCGGCGCGTAGCGCGGGTCGGGCCCCTCCTCGCCCTCAGCGTCGGGGGCAGCGGTGGCTCGCGGGGTGTGCCGGCCGGTCACGCCCTGGGCGGTGAGCTGCTGGAGCACCTGGGTGAGCGCGTCCCGGAGCTCCTCGATCGGCACCACCGACTGCAGCAGCGGCATCGGGCGCCCGTCGAGCACGACCACGACCAGCGGCACGCTGGGGATCTGCATCGCCTGCGCGATCTGCGGCGTCGCGTCGATGTCGACCAGCCCGGCGAGGAAGCGCCCCTCGAACTCCCTCGACAGCGTCTCGACGTCGTCGGCCAGCTGGCCGGACTCGGGCATCCGAGAGCGGGAGAAGAACACCAGCAGGACCGGTGCGGTCATCGAGGACTCGAGCACCGTCTGGAGGTTCTGCTCGTCGATCGGCACGGCGTACGCCGACCCGCCGGCGATCCCGCCGGGGGCCCCTCCGGCGGCACCTCCGGCACCGGCTCCGGGGGCGGCGGGACCGCCGCTGAGACCTGAGAGGTCCACGGCGCCCGGACGGCTGAACGGCTGCTGCGTCATGCGCGCCATCCTAGGTGGCGGCGGGTGGGGGCTAGGGCGCCAGCCCCAGGGCGACGGCCTCCTCGTAGAGCTCCTCGCGCACGTCGGGGTGCGCGCAGTGCTCGATCAGCTGCCGGGCCTGGGTCTTCTGGTCGCTGCCGAACACCTGCGCGGCCCCCTGCTCGGTGACGATCGCGCTCATCTGGAACGACGTCACCGGCTCGTCGACGAGCGGGACGATGGTGGAGCAGTCGGCCTTCGGGTGCCACGAGCGCAGCGCGATCATCGCCTGGCCGCCGTGGCTGTGCAGCGCGCCGACGATGAAGTCGGTCTGACCGCCGAAGCCCGAGAAGATCCGGGCGTCGATCCGCGACGCGTTGGCCTGGCCGAAGAGGTCGACCTGCAGCGCGGTGTTGACGGAGACCATCGACGGGTTGCGGGCGATCAGCGCGGGGTCGTTGGTCACCTCGGTGCGCACCATGTGGATGCGCTCGTTGCGGTCGACCCACTCCATCAGCTCGGGGGACCCGAACAGGAACGACGCCGTGATGGGGACCGCGCGGTCCAGGGCGCCGGCCCGCTCGAGGGCCAGGATGCTGTCGGAGAACATCTCGGTCCAGACCCGCAGCCCGGACCGCGTGGTGAGCCCGCGCAGCGCCGCGTCGGGCACGGCACCGATGCCGGCCTGGAGGGTCGCCCCGTCGGGGACCCGGGCGGCCACCAGCGCGCCGATCTGTGCCGAGTCGTCGTCGATCGCCGTGACCGGGGCGGTGGGGAGCTCCTCGTCGGCCTCGACCATCACGTCGATCTCCGAGACCGGCAGCTCCGCGTCGCCGTACGTCCACGGCATGTGGGCGTTGACCTGCGCGACGACCTTGCCGCCGCGCCGGCGGACCGCCTCCACCGCGGCCGGCAGCACGTTGACCTCGGTGCCGAGCGAGACCTTGCCGCCCTCGGGACGCGTCGTGTGCAGCAGCACCAGGTCGGGCGGCAGCGGGCCCTGGAACGTCAGCGGCACCAGCGACAGCCGGCAGGGCACGTAGGACAGCCGGGGCGACCGGCGCTGGGCCGGGCCCACGAACGACGTCTCGAGGGTCACCCCGTCGCGGTCGGGCAGCCCGCGCTGGCCGTTGAGCACCCACAGGCGGTACGCCGGCAGCGCGGCGTCGACCAGACCCAGGGTGTGCCAGGGGGTGACGTGGTTGCCGGTCGCGACGACGCGGGGGTTCTCGGGGAGGTCGGCCAGGATCGCTGACAGGTTCACGACCCCATTCCACCAGTCCCGTCCGACCCGTGCCAGCCGGGGTCCCGGGTGGCCGGGACGGTGCGGTTTCCCCTACGTTGAGACGCGGGCCGCCGGGCTTGTCGAGGCGGGCATCATGGACGCAACGACCAGACGACGAGGAGAGCGGTGGGCCTAGCCAGCTACGACTTCTCCGGTCGTCGGGCCCTCGTCACCGGGGGCACGCGCGGCGTCGGGCTGCTCGTGGCACACGCGCTCGCCGACGCGGGCGCGGAGGTCGCCGTGACCGGCACGTCCTCGCTGGTGTCCTACTACGACCCGAGCGTCGCACGGTTCGGCTACCACCAGGTCGACCTCACCGACGGCGACGAGATCGCCGACCTCGCGGAGCGGCTGGGTCCGCTCGACGTGCTGGTCAACGCGGCGGCGCCACGGATCAGCACGGCCGCCGACGACGCCGAGCGGGAGTTCCTCGCGCAGGCGGCCCGGCTGACGCTCGTCGGCCCGTTCCAGCTGGCCACGCGGCTCCGGCTCCGGATGGCGGCCAGCGAGATGTCCGGCGGCGGCAGCATCGTCAACCTGCCGGCCACCCGCGGCTGGTTCGCCCTCGCGGCCGGCGGGCCCGCGCCCCCCGCCTCGGCGCCGAGCCCCGACGTCGAGCTGGAGCGGACCACGCAGCGCTTCGGCAGCACCTGGGGCCGGTTGGGCGTCCGGGTCAACACGGTGACCGCGCCGCTCGCGGTGCCCGAGCAGCGCGGCGAGCTGAGCCCCCCGGCAGCCTCCGCAGGGCATCAGGACGGTCCGCTGCTCACCCGCACCACCGGCGCCCGCACGCTCGTCGAGCAGCAGGTGCTCGACCTGTCCCTCTTCCTCGCCAGCAGCGCCTCGGGCGGGCTGAGCGGGCAGACGCTCCCGGTCGGGCTCACCCGGCGCTGACCGGGCCCGGCGAGGTGAGCGGGGCAGGTGAGCCGGTCAGTTGACCAGCCGCGGGCCGCGCAGGCCCGAGCGCTGCAGCATCCGCTGGATCTCCAGGTCGCGGTCGTCGGGCCGGCCGACGAAGCGGATCTCGCGCAGGCCCTGCTCCTGCGCGGCGGACTCGAACACGAAGTGGCCGTAGCCCAGCACCCGCCCGGTCAGCGGCTTGGCCACGGTGATGTCGAGGATCCGCACCAGGGGCACGGTGGCCATCTTGCGGTTGAGGACCCCGTGGATCCGGAAGACCCGCATGTTGGTGACGACGAACCGGTCCACCTTGACCTGCAGCGCCCGCCACACCGCGTGCCCGAACACGACACCCGACAGCAGGATGGGCACCCAGGCCAGGTCGAGGGTCGCGAACGGGATCAGCGCCAGGAGCGCCACCCCGGCGACCGTCCCGACCAGCGGCCGCCAGTAGGCCACCCAGTGCTTCGTGATCACGTCGACGACGACCTCGCCCTCGTCGCGCAGCAGGTGCTTGCCGATGTCGGGCTCGAGTCTGGCGAGCAGGCTCATCGCGGCGCGGGCCTCAGGTGAGGGCGGCGATGAAGTCGATGACGGCGCCGAACAGCTGGGTCGCGAGGCTCCACACCTGGCCGACACCGGCCCTCGCGGCGTCGGCGAGGCCGTTGGGGTCGGTGAACATCCAGAAGCCCACGAACACGACGACCACGATGAGGAACAGCTTCTTCGCGTTCATCGTGGGAGCTCCCGGGCAGACGTCGTCGACATGACGGCACCTTCCTAGCAGCAAGCCGCCCGCGAGTGGGTGAGGCGCGCTCAGCAGGGCTCAGCCGGGCCTCGGCGGCTCGGCCACCAGCCGGTCCGCCGCGGCGTACGGGTCGAGGGTGCCGGCGGCCACCTCCGCGGCCAGCTCGTCGACCCTCCCGTCGCCGCCGACCCCGCCCCAGCGGCTCCGCAGCGCGGCCAGCGCGAGCGCCTCGACCTCGGCCGCCGCCCGGCGGGTACGCCGGCGCGCGAGCTCTCCGCTGTCGGCCAGCCACGACCGATGGGCGTCCACGGCGGCGAGCAGATCGTCGATCCCCTCGCCCTGCGAGGCCACCGTGGCCACGATCGGCGGCACCCAGCCGCCTGCCGGCCGGTCGACCAGCGCCAGCATCCCGCGCAGCTCGCGGCGCAGCTGGTCGGCGCCGTCGCGGTCGGCCTTGTTGACGACGTAGAGGTCGCCGATCTCGAGGACCCCGGCCTTGGCGGCCTGGATGCCGTCGCCCATGCCGGGGGCGAGCAGCACGAGCGTGGTGTCGGCCAGCGCGGCCACCTCGACCTCGCTCTGCCCGACGCCCACGGTCTCGACGACGACGACGTCGAAGCCCGCCGCGTCGAGCACCCGGAGGGCCTGGGGCGTGCTCCAGGCGAGGCCCCCGAGGTGCCCGCGGGAGGCCATCGAGCGGATGAAGACGCCCGCGTCGACGGCGTGCTCACCCATCCGCACCCGGTCGCCCAGCAGCGCGCCGCCGGAGAACGGCGAGGACGGGTCGACGGCGAGCACCCCCACCCGGCGGCCCGCCCGCCGCAGCGCTGCCACCAGCGCCGAGGTGGTCGTGGACTTGCCGACGCCCGGCGGGCCGGTCACGCCCACCACGTGGGCGCGGCCCGTGTCGGCGGCCAGGGCCGCCATCACCTCGCGCAGCGCGGGCGCCTCGTCCTCGACCCACGAGATCAGCCGGGCCACCGCGCGGGGCTCGCCGGCACGCGCCCGCGCCACCAGGTCGGCGACCGGCGCGGATCGTGACACCGAGGCGCCCGGGTGGCGGGTCGGCCGGGTCAGGAGGCGGGGACGCGGACGATCAGGGCGTCGCCCTGGCCGCCACCGCCGCACAGCGCCGCCGCGCCCACGCCGCCGCCGCGCCGCTGCAGCTCCAGGGCGAGGTGGAGGACGATGCGGGCGCCGGACATGCCGACGGGGTGGCCCAGCGCGATCGCGCCGCCGTTGACGTTGACCTGGTCCTCGTCGACGCCCAGCTGGCGGGCGGACTCGATGCCGACCGCGGCGAACGCCTCGTTGAGCTCGAACAGGTCGATGTCGGCGACGGCGATCCCCTCCTTCTGCGCGGCCTGCTCGATGGCCCG
>JAUILS010000172.1 GCA_030432975.1 Actinomycetes bacterium | reverse complement strand
CGTGCGTCCCTGCCTCAGGGCGCGATGCTCACGGGCTGGGCGGCACTGCGGGTGATGGGGGCCGGCTTCTTCGACGGTTGCGATGAGTGGGGGAAGCCGGCGCCGGTGCCGATCCTGGTCGCAGCGGACCAGCGCGTCACCTCGACCCCCTCCCGCCGCGTCCTCCGCGATCGCGCGCTCCCCGCGCCGGTGATGGTGGAGGGGATGCCGTGCGCGCCCACGTCGAGGGCCGTCATCGACGCCATGAGACTCGCTGACCATGGGCGCGAGGCGGTGGTTGCTCTGGACATGGCGGTGGCCGCCGCGCTGGTGACGCTGGCAGACGTCGAGATCGCCTGGCGGCGCGAGATCCGCCGCGTGGGTGCCGTCCGGGTGAGATTCGGCCTCGAACACGGCCGTGCCGGCAGCCGATCCCCGGCGGAGAGCCGTCTCCGGCTCGTCTGGTCGCTCGACGCCCGCCTGCCCGAGCCCCTGCTCAACCGCGAGGTCCGGGACTTGTCGGGGCGACTGGTGGGCGTCCCGGATCTGCTCGACCCTCGGTCAGGTGTGGTCGCCGAGTACGACGGTGCCGGGCACCGTGACCGCGACCGGCATCGAAGCGACACGGTCCGCCGCGAGCGGTTCCTGGAGGCAGGGCTCGAGCCGGTCACCGTGGTGGCCGGCGACTCGAGCAGAGAGATCGTGCGTCGACTCCAGTCCGCCCGACGTCGCGCCGAAGCCCGGCCCAGGGACCAGCATCGTTGGATGGTTGCCTCCGAGGAGCCAACCTCGGGAATTTCAGCCTGAACTGCCGATGTTCGCTCCTCGGAGGAGCCAACCTCGCCACCCACACCACCCGTCCGCGGCGTGCCCCGGCGGGCCGCCGGGAGGAGCGCCGCCGGTAGATTGAGCATCGTGGCCGAGACCCCCGCAGAGACGCCCGCCCAGACCACCGCCGAGCGGCCGGTCGTGACCGATGCCGCCCCCGCGGACACGGCGGCAGCGGCCGGCGAGCCGGCGGCCCGCGGGCTCGACACCGTCGCCGTCGCGCAGGACGACCCGGAGCGCGAGCAGCCGTGGGAGGCGCTGGGTCTCAAGGACGACGAGTACGCCCGCATCAAGGAGATCCTCGGCCGCCGCCCGACGGCGAGCGAGCTGGCGATGTACTCCGTGATGTGGAGCGAGCACTGCTCCTACAAGTCCTCCAAGGTCCACCTCAAGCAGTTCGGCGAGATCCCGCAGGAGACCCCGGTCGGCAAGATGCTGGCCGGCATCGGCGAGAACGCCGGCGTCATCGACATCGGCCAGGGCTACGCCGTGACGTTCAAGGTCGAGAGCCACAACCACCCGTCGTACGTCGAGCCCTACCAGGGCGCCGCGACCGGCGTCGGCGGCATCGTCCGCGACATCCTCGCGATGGGCGCCCGCCCGGTGGCGGTGATGGACCCGCTCCGGTTCGGCCCGCTCGAGGAGTCCGACACCCACCGCGTCCTGCCCGGGATCGTGGCGGGCGTCGGCGGCTACGGCAACTGCCTGGGCCTGCCCAACATCGGGGGCGAGGCGGTCTTCGACCCGACCTACCTCGGCAACCCGCTGGTCAACGCCCTCTGCGTAGGCGTGCTCCGCCACGAGGACCTCCACCTCGCCAAGGCGTCGGGGGCCGGCAACAAGGTGATCCTCTACGGCGCCCGCACCGGCGGCGACGGCATCGGCGGCGTGAGCGTCCTCGCCAGCGAGACCTTCGACGAGGGCGGACCCGCCAAGCGCCCGAGCGTCCAGGTCGGCGACCCCTTCATGGAGAAGCTGCTCATCGAGTGCACCCTCGAGCTCTTCGCCGCGGGCGTCGTGGCCGGCATCCAGGACCTCGGCGGCGCCGGCCTCTCCTGCGCGACGTCCGAGCTGGCGAGCGCCGGCGACGGCGGCATGCACGTCGACCTCGACCTCGTGCCGCTGCGCGACCCCACGCTCTCGCCGGAGGAGATCCTGATGAGCGAGAGCCAGGAGCGGATGATGGCGATCGTCGAGCCCGACGACGTCGACGCGTTCCTGGCGATCTGCGACAAGTGGGACGTCGAGGCCGTCGTCCTCGGCGAGGTCACCGACACCGGGCGGCTCGAGATCGACTGGAAGGGCGAGCGGGTCGTCGACGTGCCGCCGCGCTCGGTGGCCCACGAGGGGCCGACGTACCACCGCCCCTTCGCCCGCCCCGACTGGCAGGACGCCCTGCAGGCGGACGCCGCCGACGGCCTGCCGAGGCCGGAGAGCGGCGACGAGCTGCGCGAGACCGTGCTCCGGCTCGCCGCCTCGCCCAACCTCTGCGACAAGTCGTGGATCACCGACCAGTACGACCGCTACGTCCGCGGCAACACCGTCCTCGCCCAGCCCTCCGACGCCGGCATGGTGCGGGTCGACGACGAGACCAACCTCGGCGTGGCGGTGTCGACCGACTGCAACGGCCGGTTCGCCAAGCTCGACCCGTACGCCGGCGCGCAGCTGGCGCTGGCGGAGTCCTACCGCAACGTGGCGGCCGGCGGAGCGACCCCGCTGGCGATCTCCGACTGCCTCAACTTCGGGTCCCCGGAGGACCCCGACGTGATGTGGCAGTTCGCCGAGGCCTGTCGTGGCCTCAAGGACGCCTGCGTGCAGCTCGGCATCCCGGTGACCGGCGGCAACGTCAGCCTCTACAACCAGACCGGCGAGACCGCGATCCTCCCCACCCCGGTGGTGGCGGTGCTCGGCGTGATCGACGACGTCACCCGCCGGGTGCCGACCGGCTTCGCCCGGCCCGGCGAGGCGATCCTGCTGCTCGGCGAGACCCGGGACGAGCTGTCGGGCTCGGAGTGGGCCCACGTGGTCCACGGCCACCTCGGCGGTCGCCCGCCCCGGGTCGACCTGCTCGCCGAGAAGAGCCTCGGCCTGCTGCTGGCCGACGCCGGTCGGTCCCAGATCGTCACCTCGGCGCACGACCTCTCCGACGGCGGGCTCGCCCAGGCGCTGGTCGAGGCGTGCCTGCGGCACGGCGTCGGGGCCACCGTCACGGTCGGCGACGACCCCTTCGTGGCGCTGTTCAGCGAGTCGACCGCACGCGCCCTCGTCACGGTGCCGCTGGCCCAGCGCCAGTCCTTCGTCTCGATGGCCGAGGCGCTCGGCGTGCCGGTGAGCGAGCTCGGCCGCACCGGCGGTGACCGCCTGGTGGTCGAGGGTCAGCTCGAGATCGGCCTCGACGAGCTGCGCGACGCCTGGACCGGCACCCTGCCGGCCGCGCTCGGCTGACGGCCCGGCCCGTCAGGCCGCCAGCGCCACCTCGGGCTGCTGCGCCCAGTCGCGCGGCCGCGGGACCGACCGGATCGACCGGCTGAGGGTCACGATCAGCGCGAGGCCCACGGTGGCTCCGGCCAGCGTCGCGATCGTCGCCGGCCCACCCCACCGCTCGAGCAGGAGGCCGCCCAGCAGCGGCGCCAGCGACATCACCGACATCGCCACGAACGTCGACGCCGCGGCCACCCGTCCCTGCAGCTCGGCGGGGGTCACCGACATCCGGTAGGCCCCGATGCCGGCGTGCCCGGCCGGGTTGAGCAGCATCAGCACGAACAGCGAGCCACCCACCGCGAGCGGTCCGTCCCACCAGATCAGCGGCAGCACCGGCAGCGGCTGCGCCCAGGCGATCAGCACGGTCAGCCGCCCGGTGGCCAGCCGGTCGATGAGGTACGGCGCCAGCGCGGCGCCCGCCAGCCCGCCCAGCGCGGCGCCGGTCTCCGCCAGCCCGATCTCGGCGGGGTGGTGGCCGGCCTCGATCATCCGCAGCAGCGCGGCGAAGAAGAGCGCGTTGACCACCAGGTTGACCAGGGCGGCCCAGGTGAGCAGCACCCGGAAGAACGGACGGGCCACCACGAAGCGGATCCCCTCCGCCAGATCGTGGCGCATCGACCGGCGGCCCTCGCGCGGCACCGGCGCCAGGCTGGTGCGGATGCGCGACAGCGTCAGGCAGGAGATCGCGTAGGTCACCACGTCGACGGCGAACGGCAGCCAGCGCGCGACGGCGTACAGCAGGCCGCCGAGCGGCGCGCCGATGAGCCCGGCGACGTGCTCCCGCGCCTGGTTCTGCGCGAGGGCGGCCGGCAGGTCGTCGGTGGGGACGACGGTGCGGATCGCGGAGGTCTGCGCCGGTCCGAAGATGCCCGCGCCCGCGCCGGTGAGCAGCGCGACGACGACCAGGTGGGGGACCGTCAAGGCGCCGAGCACGCCCGCGACCACCAGCGAGAGGTAGAGCAGCGCCCCGCCGCCGCTGACCAGGATCATCAGCCGCCGGCGGTCGACGCGGTCGACGGCGACGCCGGCGGGGAGCAGCGCCAGCGACATGCCGGCGAGGTGGGCGGCCTCGGCGAGGGCGGCGACCATCGCCGAGCCGGTCAGCGCGTAGCCGACGAGGGGGAAGGCGAACAGCGACATCCGGCTGCCGAGCGTGGAGACGGTCTCTCCGACCCAGAGGATCGTGAAGTCGCGGTTGCGGGCGAGGGAGCGGTAACCGGGCATATGCGCAACATATAGTGCGCAAGTAGTATTGCGCAAGAGGTGTTGCGAAACTGCTAGGGTGAGGGGCATGAGCACTGAGGAACACGCTCCGGCCCCGGCCGACCCGCGCGTGCTGCGGGCGATCGCCCACCCGGTGCGCAACCGGATCCTGGCGGAGCTCGAGGCGGTCGGTCCGCTGCGGGCCGCCGACATCGCGCGCACGGTGGGGCTGCCCGCCAACCAGGCGAGCTTCCACCTGCGACAGCTGGCCAAGTACGGCCTCGTCGAGGCCGCTCCCGAGCTGGCCCGCGACCGCCGCGACCGGGTCTGGCGGCTCGTCGGAGGCGAGCTGGTCGTCGACGTCTCCGAGATCGAGAAGGTGCCCGGGGGCCGGGCGGCGGGGCAGGTGTGGCGCCGCCAGGCCACCGCGGCCGCCCACGAGCTGGTGGAGCGGGCGTACGCCGATGCGCGCGAGGACGTCCGGCGGGGGAGCGTGCTGGAGGCGTCGGTGCGGCTCACGCCCGAGGAGGTCTCGGCGTTCAACCGCGAGCTCAACGCCCTGGTCAACCGGTGGAACGACCGCGCCCGGGAGCGCGGGGACGAGGCCCGGACCTACCAGCTGATGAGCATCCTGCAGCGCTACCCCGAGGCGGGGGAAGACGAGAGCTCGTGACCGGCCGGGTCGGCCGACGAGCCGTGCTGGGCGCGGCGGTCGCGCTGACAACCGGCTGTGCCGGCCGGTCCTCCGAGCAGCCGCCGGTCGTCAGGGAGGATGGGCGGGTGGGCGATCCCTTCGAGACGGTCCGCTACGGCGACCACCCGGCGCAGGTCGTCGAGCTGACCGTGCCCGCCGGTCCCGCGCACGGGCTGGTCGCGGTGATCCACGGCGGCTTCTGGAAGGCCGCCTACGGCGCCGGGCTGGGGCGCCCCCTCGCCGCCCGCCTGGCCGAGCTCGGCTGGGTGGCGTGGAACGTGGAGTACCGCCGGGTCGGCGACGGCGGCGGCTTCCCCTCCACCTTCGACGACGTGCACGCGGCCCTCGAGGCGTCCGCCGCGCACCTTCCCGACGCGGCCCGGGTCGTGACGCTCGGCCACTCCGCGGGTGGCCACCTGGCGATGTGGGCGCCGGCCCGCGGCCGGTTCGAGCGGTGGCGCTCGGCCCGGGTGGAGGTCACCCACGTCGTCTCCCAGGCCGGTGTGGTCGACCTGACCGCGGCCCACGAGCAGAACCTGGGTGGCGGGGCGGTCGCGGCCCTGATGGGAGCCGCGCCCGACGCGCCGGCATACGACCGGGCGGACCCGCGCCGCCAGCTCCCCCTCGACGTGCCGGTGTGGTGCGTCCACGCGCGCGACGACGACACGGTGCCGTTCGGCCAGTCGGAGGACTACGTCGCCGCCGCCCGGGCCGGGGGCGGCGACGCGACGCTGGTCGAGGTCCCCGGCGGGCACTTCGGGGTGATCGACGTCGACTCGCCGGCGTGGGCCCGGATCGAGGCGATCCTCGCCGGCCTGGCCGCGTAGGCTCGCCGCCGTGCCCGCCAAGCTCGTCCCCGCCGACCCCGCCGCGGTCGCCGACGCTCTCGGGCGAGCGGAGCGGAGCCGCGACGACGAGCGACTGCTGACCAAGCACTTCCTGGCCGTGCTGGCCCAGCGTGCGCCGGGCCGCTCGGTCGAGGTCCGGGTGCCGCCGTACGCCGCCGCGCAGGTGGTCGCGGGGGTCCGCCACACCCGCGGCACCCCGCCCGCGGTGGTCGAGCTGGACGCCGCCACCTGGATCGCGCTGGCGACTGGCGCGACGACCTGGCAGACCGCCGAGCAGGAGGGCCGGGTGGCCGCCAGCGGCGAGCGCGCCGACCTGTCGGCGTACCTCCCGCTGACCTGAGCCCCGGGCCGACCCAGTGGTCTGAACCAGTCGCGGCCGGCGCCGCCGTTCTCCGGACAGGCGGCCGACGGCGCGGCAACCATGGAGGGCATGAAGCTGCGAGCCCTGCCTGCCGTCGTGGCGCTGAGCTGCGCCCTCACGATGGCTCCCGCCGCGGTCGCGAAGACCATCGACGGCGGCTCGGAGAACGACACCCTGACCGGCACCCGCAAGGCCGACACCATCCGCGGCAAGGGCGGCGGCGACAAGATCTACGGCAAGGCCGGCAACGACCGGCTGCTCGGCGGCTCCGGCAACGACACGATCTGGGGCGGCCGCGGCGCCGACGTGATCATCCCGGGCAAGGGGCTGGACTCGGTCGACGCAGGGCCCGGCAACGACGTGATCAAGCTGGTCAGCGACGGGATCCAGGACCTCGTGCAGTGCCGCAGCGGCAAAGACACCGTCTATGTGAAGGGTCGCGACCCGGGCGACGTCTTCATCGGCTGCGAGAAGATCGTCTACCAGTAGCCACCGGGGCCCGGCCCGATCCCCGGGCTCAGCCCGCGCAGATCTGCCGGAACGCGCCGATCAGCAGGTCGAGGTCCTCCTCGGTCGCCACCAGCGGCGGCGCCAGCCGGACGGTCTGGCCGTGCGCCTCCTTGGCGAGGATGCCGTGGTCGAGCAGCTGCTCGCAGACGTGCCGGCCCGTCGTGAG
>JAUILS010000171.1 GCA_030432975.1 Actinomycetes bacterium | reverse complement strand
CCCCGCGCAGGTGCATGCGCTCTCCCCGGCGCTGACCCTGCAGGGCGCCGTGGCCCACGTCGACATGCCGGTCGAGACCGGCCCCACGCTCTATCTGCCTCACTCGCAGAAGTACGCCGCCGGCTATGTCGCCTTCCACGACCCCGCGTTCTCGGCGTACTTCGAGGAGCACCACGTGCAGCTTCCGCTCGCGAAGGGCGACGCGGTGTTCTTCAACCCGGCGCTGTTCCACGGCGCCGGCACCAACCGCACCACCGACGTCCGCCGGATGGCCAACCTGCTCCAGGTGTCCTCGGCGTTCGGGCGGGCGATGGAGACCGTCGACACCGCCGCGATCGTCGCGGCGGTCTATCCCGTGCTGAGGCGGCTGCAGGCGGCGGGCGCTCCCGCCCGCTCGCTGGCGAACGTCGTGACCGCCGCCGCCGAGGGCTACCCGTTCCCCACCAACCTCGACCTCGACCAGCCGGTCGGGTCGCTGGCGCCGCCGAGCCAGGCCGATCTGGTCCGGCAGGCGCTTGCCGAGGGCTGGGACGAGCCGTCCCTCGCCGCCGCGCTGCGGGCGCAGGGGGAGCGCCGCCGCTCCCGCGCCGCGGGCTGACCCGCCGGGCCCTTCGGCGGGTCGAGGGCGGGCGCCGCCGCCCAGGAGTAGCGTGCCCGCCATGGTGCGCATGCTGCTCGGACTCCTCGTCTCCCTCCTCGCCAACGCGATCGGCCTGGTCGTCGCCGCCTCGCTGCTCGACGACATGGAGCTCACCGCGTCCGGCTTCCTCGTCGCTGTCGTGCTGTTCACGGTCGTCTATGCCATCGCCCAGCCGTTCCTCACGCAGATGGCGATGACCAACGTGCCCGCGCTGCGCGGCGGGGTCGCGCTGATCGCCACGCTGGTCGCGCTGGTCATCACCACGCTGGTCACCGACGGGCTCAGCATCAGCGGCGCGACGACGTGGGTGCTGGCCTCGCTGATCGTCTGGCTCGTCTCGCTGGTGGGTGCCCTGCTGCTGCCGCTCGTGCTGGTCAAGAACGCCGTCGAGGAGCGCCGCGACTGAACGCTCGCGGCTGGGGGTCGGCCCAGCGGCCGGCACGGGCCGGTGCCCCAGGCAGGAGTCGAACCTGCGACCTTTCGCTTAGGAGGCGGCTGCTCTATCCGCTGAGCTACTGGGGCCAGCGGCAATCTTGTCACGGCGGCGGCGGGTGTTCGGCCTCGCCGGGGTCGCCCCGTGCGGCCGCCGAGGCTTTGGGGATTCTCAGGTTGAGGCCGCATCATGGAGTCTGGTCGGCTCGCCGACCGCCCCCCGAGTCATCGCTGACCAGCACCCCCGAGGAACACGTCCATGCCCGACGAGCCGTGGGTCGACGACGCCGCGGCCGTCGACCAGCCGGACGATCCTGCGCGCGCTGACGACGCTCTAGACGACGCCGAGGAGCTGGGCGAGGACGACGCGCAGGGCGCCGGCAACGGCAAGCCCAAGCGTCGCGGCAAGGTCAAGAAGCGGCACACGGTGGCTCGAGTCCTGGCGGTCACGACCATCGCGCTGGCGATGGTGACCGGGCTGACCGTCGTCTACTCGTTCCGCCACCTGTCGGGCAACCTCAACGTCGCGGACTACACCCAGGACCTGCAGAACCGGCCGGAGAAGAAGAAGGTCGAGGGCCCCAAGGAGCCCATCAACATCCTGGTGATGGGCACCGACACCCGCGAGGGCGAGGGCAACCAGATCGACAACCAGTCGGGCGAGGGCGGCTCGGACACGACGATCCTGCTGCACCTCTCGGCGGACCGGCAGCGCGCCTACGGCATCAGCATCCCGCGCGACTCGATGGTCGACCGGCCCGCCTGCGACAAGGGCGCGCTCCCCGCGGCGTCGTACCAGATGTGGAACGCCGCGTTCGCCCTCGGCGGTCCCGCCTGCACGATCCAGCAGTTCGAGCAGCTCACCGGGATCCCGCTCGACCACTACGTCACGGTGGACTTCAACGGCTTCCAGGACATGGTCGACGCCGTCGGCGGCGTCGAGGTCTGCATCCCCGAGACCATCGACGACCGGTCGCACGGCATCTACCTCGAGGCCGGCACCCGCGAGGTCTCGGGCCGCGAGGCGCTGTCCTACGTCCGGCAGCGGTACGCCGTCGGCGACGGCTCCGACATCGGCCGGATGAAGCGGCAGCAGGCGTTCGCCGCGTCGATGGCCAACAAGGTCGTCTCCGCCGGCACGCTCACCAGCCCGACCCGGCTCTACGGCTTCCTCAACGCCGCCACCCAGTCGCTGACCGTCGACCCCGGGCTCTCCAACCTCGGCAAGATCGCCAAGCTCGGCATCGAGTTCCGCGACATCGACCTCTCCAACGTCCAGTTCCTCACGATCCCGTGGACCTGGGACCCGCAGGACCCCAACCGGGTGGTCTGGGCGCCCGAGGCCGCGAAGGTCTGGCGCCGCATCGCCGCCGACAAGCCGCTCACCCGCCGGCTCACCGTCGACGCCATCTCCGCCGCGAAGCCGCCGAACCAGGCCAAGAAGAACAAGAAGAAGAACGCCGCGAGCGCCTCGCCGTCGGCCTCGCCCACTGACGGGCCGACCGAGGCCGCCCAGGAGGCGGCCGCCGCAGCGGGGCTCTGCACGTGAGCGACGACCAGGGTCGCGACGAGTCCGCGTCGGCCGCCGCCGGCCAGGACCCCTCCGCTGGCACGGGGCAGGCCGCTCCCGAGGCCGCTCCCGAGGACGCCGTCGACGACGCGGGCGCGGCCGCCGACGCGTGGGAACGGCAGCGCAGGCTCGCCGAGGTCTTCGGCGACGTGCTCCCCGAGACCACCGGCGACGAGCGCGCCCCCGGCACGCCCGAGGCCGAGTCGGCCTCCGACGCCTGGCTGCGCGCGCAGGTGCCTCCGCACCACGGCTGATGGTGGACCCGTCTGCCCCCAACCTCGCGGTAGTTGACTGCGAATCTGTTGCGACACGCCGACGGGAGCAGCAATTTCGCAGTCAACTACGGCTCACCACGCCGGCCGGCGCCCGGACATGACGAAGGCCCGCCCGGGGGACCGGGCGGGCCTTCGCTGTGCTTGCGTCAGCGAGGTGCTGAGCCGAGGCTCAGGACTTGCTGGCGAGCGAGTCGCGGATCTCGGTGAGCAGCTGCACCTCGGTGGGGCCGGCGGCCTCCTCGGGGAAGTAGCGCTCGCGGGCCTTGGTGTAGGGCACGACGACGAAGAAGTAGACGACGGCGGCCAGGATGAGGAACGCGATGACGGCGTTCATGAAGTTGCCGAAGCTGCCCGTCTCGGTGCTGAACATCGGGTCGTCGGCGGTGCCGAGCTGGCCAGTCAGCCACTCGGTGAAGGTCGTCACGACCGCACCGAACGAGGTGGCGATGATCACGGCGACCGCAAGGTCGACGAGATTGCCGCGCAGGACGAAGTTCTTGAAACCACTCATGTGGGTTGTTCTCCTTGTGATCGGCCCCCCGTGGAGCCGTCAGTGATCGGACGGGCAGCAAGGGTAATCGGAGTAGACCCAGGTCACGAACTCCGCGACGCTCGCGGCGGCGACTTTTTCGACGCCGGATGCGGGAACGGCGAGCACCACGACACGCCCGCCGAGCGGGCCGGCGCCGCTCTCGACGGCCGCAGGCACGGCCAGGACGAGGGCGCGCTCGGCCACCACCCAGCTGCGCGCACGCCGGGCGTCGGTCGCCAGCAGGTCGATCCGGTCGCCCGGCCGGAGCAGGGCCGCGGCGGCCTCGTCGGGCAGCCGCACCGGCGCGGCGACCAGGCCCGGGGGAGGCTGCGCGGACGGCTGGCCGACCAGGCGGACGTCGGTCACCACCTCGCCCCGCCGCAGCGGGGCGGCCAGGGTGGCGCCGACGGGGTCGGCGACCGGGCCGGCGGGCACCACCGCCTCGGGCAGCCCGGCGGTGCCGACGCCGCCGGCCGCGAGCACGGCGCCCGCCGCCAGGTCGCGCGCGGCCACCGTCACGGGGGTGAGGACCGGCGCGGGTGGGGCCACCGCTCGGAGCGAGGCGGCGACCGCGACCGCGGCGCAGGCGGCCGCCAGCAGGCGGCGCCGGGCCAGCACCGCTCGGCGTATCCGTCGGCCCATCCGTCGCAGCCGGCGCAGGGCAGGCTCGGGGTCCAGGGAGGTCACGCGGGGACGGTACGACGCCCCGCGGCGCCCTGCCGGGGCTCTCCACAGGGCCCCCGGCGGCCGACGTCAGTCGCTGCCGCTCGACGAGCCCGACGACGAGCCCGACGAGGAGGCCGCGGAGGAGCCGGAGGAGCCGGAGCCCGACCCCGATCCCGAGGACCCGGACCCGGACCCCGAGGACCCGGAGGAGCTGTCGCCCGAGCCCGAGCCGGCGGCGGGCACGGTGGAGGACGACCCCGCTCGCGAGTCGGTGCGATAGAACCCGGAGCCCTTGAAGACGACCCCGACGGCGTTGAAGACCTTGCGCAACCGACCGTCGCACTCGGGGCAGTGGGTGAGCGCGTCGTCGTGGAAGCTCTGCACCTGCTCGAAGGCGTGCCCGCAGACGGTGCAGGCGTACTGGTAGGTCGGCACCCTCGGCTCTTCCTCTCGGGGAGCTGGGCCACGATGGCCCCGGCTGGCACTCGCCACCCGTGAGTGCCAAGTGTAGCCCGCGTCCCGCGCCCCGCGCGCGATGGGCACAATGGGCGCACCATGAGCAGCGACCCGCCCGCGACGTCCGGCCCGGCGTCCCCGCCCGCCGCACCATCGGCCGGGTCCGCCGGATCGCCATCAGGGTCCGCCGCCCCGGCTCCGGCGAGCTGGTGGCGCCGCTTCCGCGGCTGGCCGGCGGTCGCCCGGTGGTCGGCCGCCCTCGCCGTGGTGCTGGCGCTGCTGCTCGTGGCGGCGCTGGTCGGCGGCACGGTCGCTCTCCGCCGCCCGCTGCCGCAGACGTCGGGAAGCATCGACGTACCCGGGCTGAGCGCGCCGGTCGAGGTCGTCCGGGACGGCGACGGCATCCCGCAGCTCTACGCCGACACCCTCGACGACCTGATGCTCGCCCAGGGGTTCGTGCACGCGCAGGAGCGGTTCTTCGAGATGGACCTGCGCCGGCACGTGACCGCCGGCCGGCTCTCCGAGCTCTTCGGGGAGCAGACGCTCGAGACCGACAAGTTCATCCGCACACTCGGCTGGCGCCGGGTCGCCGAGCAGGAGCTGGCCCTGGTGTCGCCGGAGACCCGGCGCGCCCTCCAGTCCTACGCCGACGGCGTCAACGCCTACCTCGACCTCCGGTCGCCGAGCGAGCGCGCGGTGCAGTACACCCTGCTCGGCCTCTCGGGGCTCCGCTACACCCCGGAGCGCTGGACGCCGGTCGACTCGCTCGCCTGGCTCAAGGCGATGGCGTGGGACCTGCGCGGCAACATGGAGGACGAGATCGCCCGGGCGCTGGCGGCGGTCGACCACACCCCCGAGCAGGTCGCCCAGCTGTTCCCGCCCTACCCCTACGACGAGCACCAGCCGATCGTCTCCTCGGGTGCGGTGGTCGACGGGATCTTCGACCCCGACGCCTCGCCCGACGACGCCCGGGCGGCGGCGGCCCGGCCGGCGTACCCTCGCGCGGCGGTGCGCCAGCTGCGTCGGCTGCAGGAGGGGCTCGACGCGCTGCCCGCGCTGGTCGGTCGCGGCGACGGTCTGGGCTCCAACTCGTGGGTGGTCGACGGCGCGCACTCGGCGACCGGGGCCCCGATCCTGGCCAACGACCCGCACCTCGGGGTCAGCCTGCCGGGGATCTGGATGCAGATGGGGCTGCACTGCCGGCAGGTCGACGACGACTGCCCGTTGGAGGTCGCCGGCTTCACCTTCTCCGGGGTGCCCGGCGTGATCATCGGTCACAACGCCGACATCGCGTGGGGCTTCACCAACCTCGGACCCGACGTCACCGACCTCTACCTCGAGCAGGTGCAGGAGGACACCTGGCGGCACGGCTCCGGCTGGAAGCCGCTGCGGGTGCGGAACGAGACGATCCGCGTGCGCGGGGCTGACGACTTCGAGCTCCGGGTGCGGATGACCGACCACGGGCCGCTGCTCTCCGACGTCGCGCAGGAGCTGGCGACCGTGGGGGCCAACGCGGCGCCGCTCGGCGCTCCCGACTACGCCGTCTCGCTGGCGTGGACCGCCCTCACCCCGTCGACGACCGCCGACGCGGTCCTGGCGATGAACCAGGCCTCCGACTGGGGCGAGTTCCGCGACGCCGCCAGCGACTTCGCGGTGCCCGCCCAGAACCTCGTGTACGCCGACCGGGAGGGGCACATCGGCTACCAGGCCCCCGGCGTGGTCCCGATCCGCCGGCCGTGGCACACGGGGCTGGTGCCCGTCGAGGGATGGCGGCCCCGTAACGACTGGACCGACCGGGTCGTGCCGTTCGAGGCGCTGCCGCAGGTGCTCGACCCCGAGGAGGGGTTCATCGTCACCGCCAACCAGGCCGTGGCGGGGCCGGACTACCCCTACCACCTGACGAGCGACTGGGACCAGGGCTACCGCTCCCAGCGCATCCGAGACCTGCTGGCCGAGCGGGACGTCGCGACGGTCGCGGACATGACCGCGCTGCAGCTCGACGACCTCAACCCGATGGCGGCGACGCTGGTGCCCTACCTCCTGTCCGCCGGCGACCTCGGGTCGGCGTACTTCCGCGACGGGCAGGACCTGCTGCGCGACTGGGACGGCCGACAGGGCTCCGACAGCGCGGCCGCGGCCTACTACAACGCGGTGTGGTCCAACCTGCTGCGGCTGACCTTCCACGACGAGATGCGCGAGTCGCAGTGGCCCGACGGCGGCGACCGCTGGTTCACCGTCGTGACCCGGCTGCTCGAGCGGCCCGGCGACGCCTGGTGGGACGACCGCACCACCGACGACGTGCTCGAGACCCGCGACGACATCCTGCGCCAGGCGCAGCGCGACGCCCGCGACGAGCTCACCCGCCGGCAGTCGCTCCACCCCGACGACTGGACGTGGGGCCAGGTGCACCGGCTCGACCTGGTCGAGGGCACCCTCGGCGAGTCCGGCGTCGGGCTGGTCGAGGAGCTGGTCAACCGCACCGGCTACCGCGCGTCCGGCGGC
>JAUILS010000170.1 GCA_030432975.1 Actinomycetes bacterium | reverse complement strand
GGAGGGCTTGCGGTTGCCGGGGATGACGCCGAGCGTGACGACGCGGATCGCCAGCGCCCCGGCGACGTAGGCGAAGGCGAGGACGGCCGCGACGACGGACCAGTCGATCGACATGGCGGAACGCTAGCGGGTCCCGGCGCGCCGGCCAGGCCCCGGCCTGTCGTGGCTGTCGGGTCGGTCGTGGCTGTCGGGCCTCCTCGTTCGCGTCAGTCGGGTCGTTCGCGTCAGTCGGCGACGCGGACCACGAGCTTGCCGGTGGCCCGCCGCTCGGCGAGGTCGGTGAGGGCGTGGGCGAAGTCGGCGAAGGGATAGGTGCTGCCCAGCGGCGGCCGGATCGTGCCGCGGTCGATCATCGGCAGCAGCGCGGCCCACTGCTGCTGCATGAACCCGGGCGTGGTCATCGCGTAGGCGCCCCAGCCGACGCCCCGGACGTCGACGTTGTTGAGGAGCAGCCGGTTGACCTTCACCTCCGGGATGCCCTGACCGGCGGCGAAGCCGATGACCAGCAACCGTCCCTGCGGGGCGAGGACCCGCAGCGAGTCGGTGAACGCGTCGCCGCCCACCACGTCGACGACGACGTCGACGCCGCGCCCGCCGGTGATCTCGCCGACGGCCTCGCGGAAGCCGTCGAGCATGACCACGTGATCGGCGCCGGCGCTGCGCGCCACCGCGGCCTTGGCCTCGGTGGAGACGACGGCGATCGTGGTGGCGTCGTAGCCGTGGGCGACCTGGAGGGACGCCGTACCGACGCCGCCCGCGGCGCCGTGCACCAGCACCGTCTCGCCCCCCTGCAGCTGGCCGCGCTCGTGGAGGGCGAACTGGGCGGTGAGGTAGTTCATCGGGATCGCGGCGGCGGCGTCGAAGGAGAGGCTGTCGGGGATCGCGAACGTGAAGGCCGCGGGCACCACCGCCAGCTCCGCCGCGCCCCCGTGGGGGACCACGCCGGCCACCCGCTGACCCGCGGCGAAGGGCGCCGCGCCGGACACCACCTCGCCCGCGATGTCGACGCCGAGGGTGAACGGCGGCTCCGGGCGGAGCTGGTAGAGCCCCTGGCTGAGCAGCAGGTCGGGGAAGGAGACGCCCACGCTGTGCACCCGGATCAGCACGTCGTCGGGCCCCGGTGTCGGGTCCGGCACGTCGCGGAGCTCCACGCCTGACGGGCCGGTCGTCGAGGTCACCTGGATCGCGCGCATGGGGGTGAGGCTACTGGTGCGGTCCGGTGGGAGGGTGCGGACCTACTGGTGCGTACGTCGCACGTGGCGCGTCGTACGCACCGGTAGATGCCGGACCCCGCCCACCGCTCGCCTGCCACGATGGCCGGGTGAGCTCCCCGCCGACCGTCGTCGCGATCCACGTCGCCCCGGGCGCCCGGCTGCCGCTGCGGGCGGTGGACCGAGTGACCGCCGAGGCCGGGAAGGGGCTGGTCGGCGACCGCTACCACGGCACCCGCCATCGACACGTCAGCGTGCAGTCGGCCGAGGAGCTCGCGGAGGCGGCGGAGGCGCTGGGTCGGCCGGTGCCACCGGAGGGCACCCGTCGCAACGTGACGATCAGCCACGGCCGGGTCCCGACCGCCCCGGGCAGCCGGATCGTCATCGGGGAGGTCGAGCTGGAGGTCGTGCGCATCGCGGCGCCGTGCCGGCTGCTCGATGACAACCTCGGTCCGGGCGCTGCCGCCGCCCTCCGCCGGCGAGCGGGGTCCATCTGCCGCGTCCTCAGCGGCGGCGACCTCGCCGTCGGCGACCATGTCGACCTCACGACAGCCCAGGTCGTCCCCGCGTCCTGACGGCGTCGCCCGCCGGGTCACCGGCGACGTGGCGGCGTAAAAGCCGCGACGCCTCGGTGCGACAACCGCGACGCGTCAGTGCAACAACCGCGACGCCTCGCCCGGAGGCCTAGCGGGGCTGGACGACGGCGTTCATCTCGAAGTGCATGGGGTCGGTCCAGGCCCAGTCCCCACCCCAGGTGAAGCCCCACTTCTGGAAGATCCGGACGACGTCGCGGTTGATCTCGCCGCGGGTGCCGCGCAGGTTGCCGGGCACGTTGAGGTCGAGGGCGATCCCGAAGGCGTGGAGCGAGAGCTGGGTGGTGCCGGCGATGAACCGCGGGTAGTAGCAGCCGGCGTACTCGTCGGGGTGGATCTCGTCGGCCAACCCACGTTGCACGACCTCGGTGAGCGCGGCGCGCAGCTGCGGGAACAGGATCTGGTGGCAGGTCACCGAGCCCAGGATCGGCACCCGCTCGGTGCGGATGTTGGCGCGCACCCACGCCGGGTCGGGGGCGATGCGGCCACCGTCGAGCACGCGGTAGGAGAACGACCCGACGCCGGTGGCGACCGACCCGCCGGTCAGGAAGGCGGTCTGTTGCACGGAGATGTCGAGGTCGGGCCCGAGGATCTGCACCGATGCGTCCGCCCCGGCGAGCCGCTCGAGCGCCGGTCGCACCTCCTGCGGCGCCGTCTCCCCCGTCCACACCAGCACGGCGTTGCCGACCGGGAGGCCGAGGTCGGCCGCCCAGGCGTCGTTGACCACCGCGTCGATCCGCGGCGCCTGCGGGGCCACCGCGCCGATGTGCACGTCGGGGGCGGTGACGTCGTTGCCCAGTCGCAGCCAGCCGTCCTGGTCGGTGACCCGCCGAAGCTGCCGGCTCAGCGCCGGCGTGACGGCCAGCTCGCCGCCGGCGACCCGCTCCCACACCGCCTCGAGCTGGGCGCTGCCCTGCGGCGTGAAGCGGCGGTACGACGCCGGGTCGACCGCCGCGACCGAGATCACCCGGTTCTGGATGCCCACGCTGGCCAGGCCGAGCTCCTCGGTCTCCACCACGCCCGCCACCCCGGCCATGGCCTGCCGCTGCTCGGCGGTGAAGGGCTCCGCCCGCGACACCATCAGGTCGGCCCCCGCCAGCCCGTCGGTGAGCGGACCCGGAGGATCGACCGCGTGCGCGGGGTCGACCACGATCGGCGTCGCCGAGGCGGAGGGGTCACCGCTCGCGGAGGCCGACGGCGTGACCCCCACCGAGAGCGACGGGGTCACCGACGGCGAGGCCGACGGGTCCGGCGCGCTGGCCGGCGCCGACCCGCAGGCGGCCAGCACCAGCGACGCGACGGCGAGCAGCAGGGCGCCGTGGGCAGGCGACCGCCGCGACTCGTCGCGTCGCACCCGCATCGGCACCCCCTCGACCCGGACTCCCCTGGGCTTTCAGGGTAGATCTCCCGGTCAATCCTCGCGGCGGATGCCGCCCCTCGACCCGTGCATCACAGGGTGGCCCCGGAGCCACCCCAGCGCATTTCCGCCGGCTCGGAGGTCGGCGGAGCCAGGGCCGCCTCCAGCAAGGCGTCCACGCTCGCCAGCTCGCCCACGAACCGCGCGGACGCCTCACCCAGGCCCGGGCAGCGGATGTCGCCGTCGTCGTCCACGAGGCAGATCAGTGTCCCCTGGAGGATCGGGCGCAGGACCGCGCCGTCGCGACGGCGCTTCAGGGGCACCACCACGCGGCCCAGGTCGCTGATCCCGGCCAGGTAGCCATCCCAGCCGGCAGCGTCCAACAGGTCGGCCGCCGCGCCCATCTGGAAGGTCAGCGTGCCGGTCCCCTGCACCTCACCCGTGGCCGTGACGGCGTGGTCGACGGCGACCGTGACCGTGAACACGCGAGCGTGCGCACGCGGGTCGTCGAACGCCACGTCCACGACCTCGTCGGCGTGGGCTGCGTCGTCGACATAGACCTTGCCCGCCCCTGGGGCGACCTCGACGATGGACCCGACCACCAGGAGGTCACTGAAGCGCACTGCTGTGCTCCGACCGCCGGCGCCGGGCACCAGGAACGTCCGCCGTGGCAACGCCTCCGCCAACGACCGTGGCTCCATCCCCACGGTCCCGTCGGTCTGGCGTCGGGCCGCCGTCATGACGGCGAAGACCTCGTCCTCGGTCATCTTCCCCCCTGGACGACCATCCCCGATCGGGACCTCCCGTGCAGCCTGTCACGACCCGGCCACTGGAGCGAACCGTCGACCTCAGCCCTTCAGCGCCTCGTTGATGGCCGGGACCACCTCGTGCATGTCGCCGATGACGGCGTACGTCGCCTTGGTGACCATCGGCGCCTCGGCGTCGGTGTTGATCGCGAGGATCACCTTCGACGACGCGCAGCCCGCCCAGTGCTGGATGGCGCCGCTGATGCCGCAGGGGATGTAGAGGTCGGGCGAGATCCGGGTGCCGGTCTGGCCGACCTGCTCGTGGTGGGGCCGCCAGCCGAGGCTGGTCACGACGCGCGAGACGCCCAGCGAGCCCCCGAGCAGGTCCGCGAGCTCCGACACGGCGCCGAAGCCCTCGGGACCGCCGGCGCCGCGGCCGGCACCGACGACCACCTTGGCCGTCTTGAGGCTGCTTCCCTCACCCTGTGGTCGTGGCTCCGTCGACGCGACCCGGGCGACCAGGTCGGCCTCGGGCACCGTCGGCGTCACGTCGACCACGGCCGGGGTGGTCGCGGCGTCGGCCGGCGTGGCCTCGACGGCGTGACCGGCCACGGTGAACACCGCGGGCCGCTCGTCGAGCAGCATCTCCTCGAGCACCGCGCCGCCCATCACCTGCCGGTTGACGGTGAACGGCGCCAACCCGTTGAAGGCCACGACGTTGGCCGCCATCGCGGCCCCCGCCCGGGCGGCGACGTGCGCCATCACCTCGGTGCCGCGGTTGGTGCCGCCGGCCATCACCACGACGGAGCCCTTGGCGCGCTGCACCTCGAGGACGGCGGCGGCCCAGGCGGCGGCGGAGTACGCCGCGAAGGCGTCACCGCCAACCCGGTGCACCTCACGGACGGCGTACCGCCCGAGGTCGGCGACCTCGTCGGCGGACGCGTCGCCGACCACCACCGCGTCGATGGGGACGCCGCCCCCGGCCGCGGACAGCGACCGGGCGAACGTCAGCGCCTCGCGGGAGACCTCGGCGGACTCCTCGTCGAGCTCGACCAGCACGATGATCATCGGGTCACCCCCAGCTCGGCCAGCAGACCGACGACGGCCGGGGCGGCGTCGGGGCCCTCGCCGAGCACGGTCACCTGGCTCGGGACCGCCGGAGGCAGGAACAGCCTGACCCGCTTCGCCCCGCCCGGCGTCCCTGCCGGCTGCCGCTGCTCGATCTCGATCTTCTTCGCCTTCATCCGGCCCGAGACGGTGGGGTATCGCGGCTCGACGCCGCCCTCGAGCACGGTGACGACGGCCGGCAGCGGCAGCCGATAGGTGTCCTGACCGGTCGGGCCCTCGCCGCGGGCGACCGCGACGTCGACCCCGGCCTCCTGAGTGACCTCGACCGTGGCGATGCCGGTCACGACGGGGCGGCCGAGCTCGTAGGCGAGCCGGATGCCGACCTGGAAGTCGCCGGAGTCGGCGGCGTCGTTGCCCAGCAGCACCAGGTCGTGGCTGCGACCGGCGGCCTCGTGGTCGCGGACCACCGCGGCCAGCTCGCGGGCGACGTCGGCGGGGCCGTACGTCGGCGCGTCGGCGACGATGTGCGTGGCCGCGGTGCAGCCCAGGGCCAGCACGCCCCGCAGCTGCTCGACGGCCTCTTCCGACCCGAGCGTCACCACGGTCGCCTCACCGCCGGTCGCCGCGGCGATCTGCACGGCCAGCTCGACCGCGCAGTTCTCGTGCGGCGACACCGTGAAGCCGGCGTACCTCCCGTCGACGGCCTGGGCGTCGTCGGTGAGCACCACGTCGCTCGACGAGTCCGGCACCCGCTTGATGCAGACCAGCACGTTGGTCATGCGGCCCTCCGGTGGGGGGTTGGTGTTTCATCAGGAGAAGCAGGTGAACCTTCACTTCTCATGGTGAGTACGCCGTGTGAAGCGACAACTCGCCTGCATAACATGGTGAACCTCCCGACGACCCCACCCCTCACGAGCGGATCCGGTCGTTGCCGGGGTCGAAGAGGGAGGTGGCGTCGACGGAGCCGACGGTGACGGGATAGAGCTCCTCCATGTAGGACACGGCCAGCTCGTTGCCGATCACGGCCTCCTCGGGCGGGAGGTAGGCCATCAGCACGTGCTTGCCGAGGCTCGGCGCCGACCCGGCCGAGGTGACGTAGGGGTGCATCCCGTGGCCGTCGGTGAGCGTCGAGCCGTCGCGCTTGAGGATCGGCTCGCCGCCGAGCATGTAGCGCTTCATCCCGCTCGCGGAGGTGTGGTCGTCGACGGTCATCGTGCACAGCACCGTCTTCGGCGCCTCGTCACGCTGTGCGAGGTAGGGCTCGCGCCCGACGAAGTCCTGCGCCTTCACCTTGGGCCGCTGCATGCCGGCCTCGACGATGGTCCGCTCGGCGTCGAGCTCGGCCCCGAACGCGCGGTAGCCCTTCTCGATCCGGCCGGTGGCGCCATAGACGCCGATGCCCACCGGCACCGCGCCGTACGGCGACCCGGCCGCGTGCAGGGCATCCCACAGGGCGGCGGCGCCCGACATCGGGACGTAGAGCTCCCAGCCCAGCTCGCCGACATAGGAGATCCGCGACGCGAGCACGGGCTGGCCACCGACGGAGATCTCCCGGCAGCTGCCGAACGGGAAGCCCTCGTGCGAGACGTCGTCGTCGGTCAGCGAGGAGAGGATGTCGCGCGCCTTCGGGCCCCAGATGCCGATCGTGGACACGTCGGCGGTGAGGTCGGTGAGGGTGGTCGCGCCGCTCGGGTCGACGCCGGCCAGCAGGTCGGCGAACCACTTCTTGTCGACCATGCCGTGCGCGCCGCCGGTGACGACGCGGAAGTGCGCGTCGCCGAGCCGCATCACGGTGAGGTCGGAGATGAAGCCGCCGTTGGCGTCGAGCACCGGCGTGTAGATCACCTTGCCGACGGCGACGTCGCACTGCGCGACGCAGGCCTTCTGCACGGCGTCGAGCGCGGCCGGGCCCTCGAGGTCGAACATCACGAACGCGGTGAGGTCGACGATGCCGGCGGCCTCGCGCATCCGGAGGTGCTCGGCGTTGATGATCGGCGACCACCAGCGGGAGTCCCACTCGTGCTCACGCGGCATCACCGCGTCGCCGTACTCGTCGAGCAGGCCGGCGTTCGACTCGTACCAGAACGGCCGCTCCCAGCCGGCCGCCTCGAAGAAGAACGCTCCCGCGGCCTTCTGGGCGTCGTACATGGGCGAGGTGCGG
>JAUILS010000169.1 GCA_030432975.1 Actinomycetes bacterium | reverse complement strand
CGTATGTCTCCGGCGGTTCGGGCAGCCAGTAGCCCACCGCTCGCGCGGTTGCGGGGTAGTCCGCGGGGTCGGGCACGACGGACGGGCTGTAGCCGTAGAGCGTGCGCACGCCGCCGTCCCACACGCGCGCCTTGCCGGGAAGGCCGACCTCCTCGCGCCAGGAGGTGATGACCCCCGTGAACGACGACGTCGCTGCGGGCACCGCCGCGTAGGCCAGGCGGTTGAGCCAGGCGGGCGTGCCCGTCCAGGTCAGCGGGATCGGCGGGAAGGCTCGTGTCCGGGTGAACCCCGGAACCACCAGCGCGTCAGCGTGCGGGATCCCCTTCCACTCGGCCAGGTGACGACCGCCGAGCGTCTTGGGGTGCGTGAGGAGCACGTCGGGCTGGCACTCGGCCACCACCCGCTGCTGGTCGCGCAGCGACGCGGCGTACAGCGGCCGCACCTGTCGCATCGCGGCCGCGACCGCGCGCACCTCGCCGCGCATGACCGCCGCCCCGGTCGCGCTGTTCTGCAGCTCGGTGAAGTCCAGGTCCAACGGAGCAAACGCCACCCCCTGCTCCTCCGCCAGCCACCCCAGGGCCGCGCTCGAGGCCACCACCGCCTCGTGCCCGGCCGCGTTGAGGCCCCTCGCCAGCGTCACGAACGGCTGGACGTCCCCGCGCGTCCCGAGGGTCATCAGCAGGACCCGCATCGCGACCTCCGCTCACTCGTCGGCAGCCTGCGGATCACAGGCTAGTGGCGGCCGCCCGGGCCGGTGCCGAGGAGGCGGCTCAGCCCGCCGCGACCGGCCGCGACGGCCGGGCCAGGAACTCCTCGATCGCGGCCCGCACCCGGGCCGACTGTCCGAGCTGCAGGTGGCCGCCGGAGTCGAGGCTGACCAGCGTCGCTCCGGGGATGCGGTCGGCCGCGGCGGCCGCGGCGTCGTACGACGCCAGCGGGTCGTCGACGGCGTGCACGAGCAGGGTGGGCACCGCCAGCGACTCCCAGGGGTAGTCCGCCACCTCGGGGTTGGCGACGTAGGCGTCGAACACCGCGCCGGTGGCACGCGCGGAGACCGGGAAGATGCTCTCGAGCATCTGGGTCATCACCTGCCGGTCGTCGTCGGTGCGGGGGAACCCCGGCGGCACGCCCATCAGCCGAGCGAACATCGGGCGCGCCAGCCGCTTGAGCAACCACATCGCGGGGTCGGAGTAGAAGCCGCGTGCCCAGCCGGGTGGGGCGACGGCGGTGCCGCTGCCCGGGAGGTTGCCCGAGCTGAGGACCAGGTGCGCGACACGGTACGGGTGCCGCAGGGCGAGCTGGGTGGCCGCGCTGGTCCCGGCCGAGACGGCGACCACGTCCACACTGGGCAGCCCCAGATGGTCGAGCAGCGCCACGAAGGCGTCCGCCTGGTCGGCGGTGGTCGCTCCCGGCGGGAGGTCCGACCCGAGGTAGCCGAAGCGGGACGGCACGACCATGCGGCGGCCGACCAGCGTGCGCTCCACGGACAGCAGGCCCCCGTCGCAGCCGTGGAAGATGCCGTGGCTGACCAGGACCGGGTCGCCGCTGCCCCGGTCGGCGTACTCCAGCGTGCCGAAGCGGGTGGCCACCGTCCGGCGGGGCACCGCGGCCAGCCGGTCGCGTGCCGCCGCCAGGTCGTGCCGGTAGGCCCGCGCGGCCAGACCCACGGCGGCTCCGGCAGCAGTCGCGACGAGGGTGCTGGGGACGAGGGTGGTCAGCCTGGTCATCGGAAGCCTCCCGCGGCCGGGGGACCGCCCGGCCCTTCCCCCATGCTCGACCCGCCGACCGGGCGGCGCAGTCTCGTGGCCCACACCGGCGGTGTGACCTGCCCGCCATCGGCCCGCCCGGAGTCGCGAGGCTTGTCCCGCTCGCCATGATGGAGGCATGGGACTCCTCCGCCTGCTGCTCAACGTCATCTGGCTGGTCTTCGGCGGGCTGTGGCTCGCCCTCGGCTACGCGCTGGCGGGCCTGATCTGCTTCGTGCTGATCATCACCATCCCGTGGGGCATCGCGTCCTTCCGCATCGCGGGCTTCGTGCTCTGGCCGTTCGGGCGGACGATCGTCAGCAAGCCGAGCGCCGGGGCGGGGTCGTTGATCGGCAACATCATCTGGATCCTCGTCGCGGGGATCTGGCTGGTCATCGCCCACATCACCACGGCGATCGCCCAGGCCGTGACGATCATCGGCATCCCGCTGGCGATCGCCAACCTCAAGGTCATCCCGATCACGCTGGCGCCGTTGGGCAAGGAGATCGTGCCCAGCGACCAGCCCTTCGTGACGGCGTACGGCGCCTACGACGGCTGACGCTGCCTCACCCGCGGCTCAGCCGACCGGCTGGTAGCCGCAGGTGTTGGCCACCCTCACGCTGGCGCCGGGGTCCTCGACGGGGGCCTCGACGGAATCCTCGGCGGGGGCCTCGCTGGGCGCGCCCGTGGCCTTGCGGCCGGATCCGGACCTTCTCGGGGCCATCGACCGATCGATCGCCCGGTCGACCGTCGTCTGCATCCACTCCACGTCGGGCGCGGCCGGGGCGAACTCGGCGGACGGGGTGAACGCGACGGAACGGAGCTTGTGCTCCTTCATCCGGAGGCCCAGGTCGACGAACGCGGGCATCAGCTCGCGCGGGATGTCGGTGTAGACGACGTCCTTGCCGGCCGCCACCAGCTCCTGGTAGTGCTGCAACAGGTTGACCGGCTTGGCCCGGTCGACCAGAGCCTGCACCATGCATCGCTGCCGGAGCATGCGCTGGTAGTCGTCGGAGCCCCACCGCCCGCGGGCGAACCACAGGGCCTCGAAGCCGTCCAGGTGCTGGTCGGGCCCGGGCTGAAGATAGTCGTCCGGCGGGATGCCGCGGTCGGTGTCGCCGCCGATCGCCACCGGGGTGTTGACGTTGACCGTGACCCCACCCATGGCGTCGACGATCTCCTTGAACCCGGCGAGGTTGACCAGCACGTAGTAGTCGACCCGGGTGCCGAGCGTGGCCCGCACCGCCTGCTTGATCGCGTCGGCGCCCTCGTTGTTGGACTCGCCGAGGACGCCCGGGTGCAGCAGCGGCACCTCGCGATAGATCGCGTTGAGCAGCCAGTTGCCGACGTCGCCGTAGCCTCCGAAGCCGTCGGGGTAGAGGTCGTGCAGCGGGCTGCCGTCGGGGAATCGCGCGCGCTGCAGGTTGCGGGGCAGGCTGAACATCACCGCCTGGCCGGAGCGGGTGTCGACGCTCAGCAGGATCACCGTGTCGGTGCGGACCCCCGTGCGCCCCTCCCCGCCGTCACCCCCGAGCACCAGGATCCCGATCCGGTCCCTGCCGCCCCAGGGATCCTCCCGCGACACGTCCCGGGGTGCGGTCGCCGTCTGCTCGGTCCCGCCGAACACGGTGCTGACCAGGTCGGCCTGGGCGGTGGTGGACCGGGTGCGCCTGCACGATCGGCACCGCCGCGACCAGCACGACCGCGACCACGGCGCCGAGGCCGACCTCCCGGGCCGTCGTACGCCGCGCCGGCCGGACCATCAGATAGGTCGTCACGACGACGAAGGCCCAGAGGACGAAGCCGAGGCCGACCAGAGCTGCGGCCCATCGCAGCCGAGTGGGGTCGAAGGCGAACTCCAGCAGGGAGCGCGTGTCGCGCAGCTGGACCGCCGCGAGAACGCCGGCGGTCAGGCTGACCGCGAGGATCACCAGGCCCGCGCGCCGTCTGCTCCAGACGTAGCCCGCCCCCGGCAGCAGGGCGCCGAGGAACGTCACGGCCAGGGCTCCGCGCACGCTGCGGGCGCGTCGGAACAGCCGGCGCCGACCCCCTCGGCGAGGGTGAGTGCCCTGCCGAGGAGACCGCGCGCTCCGGTGGGCGGCCCCGCTTGCGGGCGCCCCGGACGAGGGTGAGAGGTCCTGACCGCTCTCCACTGCACCTCCGGCTGGGCACTCCGAGAATGCGGCCGACGCCGCCCGGGTGGGCGTCTGGTCGCCGACCTCAGGATAGAGGCCGACGGCGCCGCGGCGGCGTACCTCGCGACGCCGGGCCGCGATTGGGAGCGCTGCGGCACCATGGGATAGAGTGCCGACGCCTCGTTGATGAGGTCGCCAGGCCCCGTAGCGCAGTTGGTTAGCGCGCCGCCCTGTCACGGCGGAGGCCGCGGGTTCGAGTCCCGTCGGGGTCGCCAGCACGCCCGCCCGAGTTCCTCGGGCGGGCGTTGTTCTTGTGGCGTCTACCCCATCGCGGGTCTGGGCACAACCAGATGGGGTCGATCACCGGTCACCGAGCGTCGCTGCAGCCGTCTGTGGACGACTGCGCGGAGCCAACCTCGTCGAGGTGCGTGACCACCGTGTCGCCGATGCGACGCAGGGCGGCCAAGTCATCGGGGGCAAGCAGGTCGATCAGGTGGGCGCGTACCGCGGCCACGTGGTCAGGCGCGGCGGCAACCACGACGGTCCAGCCCTGGTCGGTCAGCGTCGCGACGGTACGCCGGCCTCGGCCCGCGCAGCGGGCGCGGGCGAGAAGCCCCTGACGTTCGAGCCGGGTGGCAGTGTGGGACAGCCGTGACAGGGAGGACGAGGTCAGCGCCGCCAGCTCACTCATCTGCAGAGACCGGGTGTCCTGCTCCGACAGCACCGCCAGCACGAGGTACTCGAACAGGCTCAGGCCGTGCTCACGTTGGAGCTGGGCGTCGAGGGTCGCCGGGAGACGAGTGGCGAGCGCCGCCAGGGCCAGCCAGGCGGCTCGTTCGTCGGCATCCAGCCAGCGAGTGCTCACCACCGAAGAGTAGCAATTGTTGAGCGGTCAAGTTATGGTAGGGAGGAGATTTGTTGACAGTTCAATTGAAAGGCAAGCCCCATGAACATCGCCCTGTGGATCGTCGCCGGTCTGCTCGCCCTCGTCTTCCTCGCCGCCGGCGCGATGAAGCTGACCCGCCCGAAGGAGGCCCTGCGAGACCAGGGGATGAGCTGGGTCGACGACTTCAGCCAGGCGCAGGTCCGAGGGATCGGTGCGCTCGAGCTGCTCGGCGCCGTCGGCCTCGTGCTGCCGCCGTTGGTCGACGTGGCGCCGGTGCTCGCGCCGCTTGCCGCGACCGGGCTGGTGCTCGTCATGGCGGGGGCAGTCGCCACCCACGTGCGTCGCGACGAGACGCCAGTGCCGCCTCTGGTGCTGGGCCTCCTGGCGCTCTTCGTCGCCGTGGGCCGGTTCTGGATCGCTCCCTTCTGACGTTGCCAGGGGCCGCGGCCTAGGCTCGGCCTCATGCCCGTCGACCTGGATGCCGACGCCTTCGAGGCGCTGGTCGACCGTGCGCTCGACGAGATCCCCGAGGAGATCGCGAGCCTGGTGCACAACGTCGTGGTCCTGGTGGAGGACGAGGCGCCGGCCGACGACCCCGACCTGCTCGGGCTCTACGACGGGGTGGCGCTGACCGAGCGGGAGGGGTGGTGGGGCGGCCAGCTGCCCGACCGGATCCTGATCTTCCGCGGCCCGCTGCTCGACTACTGCGACACCATCGAGCAGCTCGAGCATGAGGTGCGGGTGACCGTCGTCCACGAGGTCGCGCACCACTTCGGCATCGACGACGACCGGCTGCACGAGCTGGGCTACGGCTGAGCCCGGGCCCGGCTCAGCTGCCCACGACGAAGCCGGCCGCGCACCCGGCGAGGGACAGCACGATGGTGAGGCCGGCGTAGACGCTGCCGCGGGCCCAGCCCATCTCGTGGGTGCGCACCGCGAAGGCGGAGTACGTCGTCAGGCCGCCGCAGAAGCCGGTGCCGAGCAGCGCCAGCGCGTGACCCGTGAGGCTCCAGGCGGCGAACAGCCCGAGCAGGGTGGAGCCCACGACGTTGACGAGGAGCGTGCCGACGGCGAACCGCCGGTGGTCGAGCAGGTGGCCGACGAGGAACCGCACCGGCGCGCCGACCGCGGCGCCCAGCGCGACCAGCAGGGCGGTCACTCGTTGCCCTCCTCGTCCTCGAACTCCGCCTGGGCGGCCAGGCTCGACCAGTGGTGGGCGAGCTGGACGGCGACCAGGCAGGCGGCCAGGGTGCCGGCGAGGTAGGCCGCGGCGACCAGCGTCTCGCCGTCGGCGAGCAGCAGCCGGCCCTGCTCGGCGTACGCCGACAGGGTGGTGAAGCCGCCCAGCAGGCCCGGGCCGAGCCCGACGGCGAGGGCCGGCCGGCGTCGCACCGCGGCGAGCGCGGGCAGGGCGGCGAGCAGGAAGGACCCGACGACGTTGATGGCGAAGGTGGTCCACGGGAAGCCGGCACCGTCCGGCACCAGCTCGGAGAGCCCCCAGCGGGCCAGCGCTCCCGCGGCGCCCCCGAGGGAGACCGCGGCCAGCAGCGGCGCGGTCAGCCGGGGGAGGGTCACGACACGATCTTGGCGGATCGATCCTCGTCGGCGGGGGTCGGGACCATGGACGGGCCGACCCAGGGGGTGGGCTTCTCGCCGCGCGCCTGCTGCACGAACTCGCCGAGGAACCAGCGCTGGAACTCCGCCTGCTCCGGGGTGCGGGCCAGCGCCAGCAGCCGCTGACCGCGGCAGAACTCGTCGGCGAGGTCGAGCAGGGTGACCATCTGCTCGAACGTTGCCACGCTGGTGGGGTCGAGCCCGATGTCGAGGTCGACGGTGGTGCGGTCGTCGGCCACCGCGGTGGCGACCTGGTGGGTCACCAGGGGCGGGTAGGCGTGGTCGAACGCCGCGAAGACGTCGGTGAGCGTCTTGGCCAAGGGGTACTCGTCCTCGTGGGCGAGGGAGAGCAGGCGCACCTCGCGACGAAGCTCCTGGTAGTGCCGGCGCAGCGTCAGCAGCGGAGCGATCGGCACGCCGGGGATCAGCACCTGCGCCACGTGGTCGGACTCGGCGTCGGCACCGGCCAGCAGGTCGGAGAGGTCGAAGACCGCACCCTCGGGGCCGGCGTCCTGACGGGGGCTCGTGGTCGGCTCGAACCACACCACCTTGCCGTCGGGCTCGATCGCCGCACCCCAGGCCTCCGAGCACTGCGCGACGATCTGCAGGCCTCGCCCGAAGGTGAACATCAGCTCGTCCTCGTCGTCGAGGGCGACGGCCAGCGCGGTCGTGGGGGGCTCGTGCGAGCCGTCGGCCACCTCGACCCGCGGGTGGTCGCGGGTGCCGCGCACCCGGACGTGGATGGGGGCGCCGGCGTGGAGCAGGGC
>JAUILS010000168.1 GCA_030432975.1 Actinomycetes bacterium | reverse complement strand
TGGTGCGGTCCGTGCGCGCGGCCTCGAGCTGCTCGACGGTGACCTTGTAGTCCTGGGTCTCGTCGGCCAGCACGTCGACGGAGACGCCGCCGGCCAGCGCGATCGCCTCGGGGTACGTCGTCCAGTAGGGCGCCGGCACGATCACCTCGTCGCCCGGGTCGAGCATCGCGGCGAAGGCGGCGTAGATCGCCTGCTTGCCGCCGTTGGTGACCAGCACCTGGGCCGGCTCCACGGCGTAGCCGCTGTCGCGCAGGGTCTTGTCGGCGATCGCCTTCTTGAGCTCGGGCAGGCCACCGGCGGGGGTGTAGCGGTGGTTCTTGGGGTCGCGGCAGGCCTCGACGGCCGCCTCCACGACATAGCCCGGCGTCGGGAAGTCGGGCTCGCCGGCGCCGAAGCCGATGACCGGCCGACCCTCGGCCTTGAGCGCCTTGGCCTTGGCATCCACCTTGAGCGTGGCGGACTCGGCGATGGCGCCGAGGCGCCGGGAGACGCGGCGGTCACGGGGGCTGGTCGAGGCGGGGGTGCTCATGGGGCCATCGTAGGGGCGGTGGCGCCCGCCCCGCCGGGCGCGGTCTCGGCGCGCGCTCGCGGAGCGCGTTTGGACGCCGCCTCCCCCTTGCCCGTAGACTCCACGTTTGGTGGTTCTCCACATGCTTCGTGCTGCCCTCCGTCCGATCCTCGTCGGGGAGGTCCGCGCGGCGGAGTTCCCCGGAGGGCACTAGCTCAACTGGCAGAGCATCGGTCTCCAAAACCGAAGGTTGGGGGTTCAAGTCCCTCGTGCCCTGCGAAGCCCGCCGAGCGGGCCGGCAGCACAGCAACGGCCGGCCGGACGGCCGGCCAGCACGACCAGGACAGCAGCACGACCAGACAGAAGGTGGCAGACGTGTCGGAGAACCGCACGAGCAGCGGTGCCTCGTCGAACACCGAGCGCACCAGCCCGGCGACCTTCTACCGCCAGGTCGTCGCCGAGCTGCGCAAGGTGGTCTGGCCGACGCAGGACCAGCTGGTCACCTACTTCATCGTCGTCATGGTGTTCGTCCTGGTGATGATGACGCTGGTCTCGGCGCTGGACCTGGGCTTCGGCAAGCTCGTGTTCGCGGTGTTCGCCGGCGACGGCTGAGCGGCCGCGCACGACCCGCGATCGGAAGAACCCCTGAGATGACCAACGAAGCGACGGAGCAGCACGTGTCGGAGCAGTACGAGCCCGAGACCCCCGAGGTCGAAGCTCTGGCCGAGGAGACCCCGGTTGACGAGGTCCCCACCGAGGAGACCCCGGTCGACGAGCCGGTGCTCGAGGATGCCCCCGCCGAGGAGCCGGTGGTGGAGGACGTCGCCGAGGAGCCGGCGGCCGAGGACAGCCCGGTCGAGGAGCCGGTGGCCGAGGACAGCCCGGTCGAGGAGCCGGTGGTCGAGGACGCCGCCGCGGACGACGTACCGGCGGAGACCGACGACGCCGTCGAGCCTGCCGAGGGCGAGGCCGTCGAGGCCGTCGAGGTCGTCGAGCAGGCCGAGGGCGAGGCCGTCGACCCGTTGGAGGCTTTCCGCGAGGAGCTGCGCAACAAGTTCGGCGACTGGTACGTCGTGCACACCTACTCCGGCATGGAGAACCGGGTGAAGGCGAACCTCGAGAACCGCATCCACTCCCTCAACATGGAGGACTACATCCACGAGATCGTGGTGCCCTCCGAGGAGGTCGCGGAGATCCGCAACGGCCAGCGCAAGATGGTCAAGCGCACCCGCTACGCCGGCTACGTGCTGGTGCGGATGGACATGACCGACGAGTCGTGGGCCGCGGTGCGGCACACCCCGTCGGTGACCGGCTTCGTCGGGCACAGCCACCAGCCGGTGCCGCTGACCCTCGACGAGGTCGAGAACTGGCTGGCGCCCAGCGTCGTCGTCGAGGCCGAGGCGGCCGCCGCTGCCTCCGGTGCCGCGGCGTCCGGCGGCGGCGCGGCCAAGAAGCCGGTCGAGGTGGCCGACTTCTCCGTGTCCGACTCGGTCATGGTCGTCGACGGCCCGTTCGCGACGCTGCACGCGACGATCACCGAGATCAACGCGGAGTCCCAGAGGGTCAAGGCCCTCGTCGAGATCTTCGGCCGGGAGACCCCGGTCGAGCTGAGCTTCAGCCAGATCCAGAAGGTCTGAGCCGGGCTCGACACCAGGTGGCAGAGCCGCCGCTCCCGTGGGAGCCCGGCTCGTCGGACCACGACATATCCAAGAGAAGGACCCTGAAGAGAGATGCCTCCCAAGAAGAAGATCGCTGCGCTGGTCAAGGTCCAGCTGCAGGCCGGGGCCGCCACCCCGGCGCCGCCGGTCGGTACCGCCCTCGGTCCGCACGGCGTCAACATCATGGACTTCTGCAAGGCCTACAACGCGCAGACCGAGTCCATGCGGGGCAACGTGATCCCGGTCGAGATCACGATCTACGAAGACCGCAGCTTCGACTTCATCACGAAGACCCCGCCGGCCGCCGAGCTGATCAAGAAGGCCGCCGGCCTGCAGAAGGGCTCGGGCGTCCCGCACAAGGAGAAGGTCGGCAAGCTGACCAAGGACCAGGTGCGCGAGATCGCCCAGACCAAGATGCCCGACCTCAACGCCAACGACATCGAGGCCGCGATGAAGATCGTGGAGGGCACCGCCCGCTCGATGGGCGTCACCACCGACTGACGCTCCGCTCGTACGCCGCCCGCACCGGACGTCGTACCCCCTGTGGCAGGGCCGCGCTGGCCCGCTCCACCACAACTGGCCATCACTGGCAACGACATCAAAGGAAGAGACCAGACATGCAGCGCAGCAAGGCTTACCGCCAGGCCGAGGCGACGTTCGACAAGAACGAGCTCCACAGCCCCCTGGCGGCGATCAAGATCGCCAAGGGTTCGTCGAAGAAGAAGTTCGACGAGACCGTCGACGTCGTGATGCGGCTCGGCGTCGACCCCCGCAAGGCCGACCAGATGGTGCGCGGCACCGTCAACCTCCCGCACGGCACCGGCAAGACCGCCAGGGTCCTGGTCTTCGCCAACGCCGAGAAGGCCGACGCCGCCCGTGAGGCCGGCGCCGACGTCGTCGGCGGCGACGAGCTGATCGAGAAGGTCGCCGGCGGCTGGCTCGACTTCGACGCCGTCGTCGCCACCCCCGACATGATGGGCAAGGTCGGCCGGCTGGGCCGCGTGCTCGGCCCCCGCGGCCTGATGCCGAACCCCAAGACCGGCACCGTGACGCCCGACCCGGCCAAGGCCGTGGGCGACATCAAGGGCGGCAAGATCGAGTTCCGCGTCGACCGCCACGCCAACCTGCACTTCATCATCGGCAAGGCCTCCTTCGACGAGGCCGCGCTCGCGGAGAACTACGCCGCGGCGCTCGAGGAGGTGCTGCGGCTCAAGCCCGCCAGCTCCAAGGGCCGCTACATCAAGAAGGTCACGCTCTCCACGACGATGGGCCCCGGTGTCCAGATCGACCCCAACCGGACCCGCAACGTGGCCGGCGAGGACGAGGCGAGCGCCTGACGGCTGCGTGCCGCTGACGTGACGAGGGCCCGCCCGGAGTGATCCGGGCGGGCCCTCGTGCGTCTGGGGTCGGGTGGGCGTCGCTTGGGGTGGGCCCGTGGCCGGGCGGCTGCGGTCTCCGGCGGGGTGCTGGGTGCCTCGGGTGACCGGGTGTGCTGGGTCTACTGGTGCGTACGACGAGGCGGTGCGGGTCTACTGGTGCGTACGGCGCATCAGGCGCGTCGTACGCACCAGTAGACCTTGGCGCCGCGGTCGGGCGATGGCGCTGCCGCGGGCGATGGCCGTCCTGTCGAAGGACGGAGCGATGGTCCGTGGCCGGATCGCAGCCGGGGTCCGGAGCGACGATCGCCGTCCGATGCTCACCCAGTGGGCAGAAACGACAGCTCTGGCGCCCCAAATGCTGTTGTTTGGGTCCACACGTCAACCCCGCGGGCGTCGGGCCAGCGATTGTGCACAAACGGCAAGCGGATGTCGCGAAATGGCGACGTTTGAGCCCAAACAACAACACCCGGACGGCGCGAGGCGACTACTCGACGTACAACCGCTCGTCGACCAGCTTCTCGGCGACCATCGAGCCGTCCTGCTCGTAGCGCGACTGGTCGAAGCGCTTGCGGAACTCCAGGTCCACGCCGTCGCGGCCGTTGCGGTTCTTCTCGACCGACACGACGGCCCAGTCCTTCCAGCGCTCGGCGGCGCCGGAGTCGAAGACCAGGTGGTGGCGGGCGATGATCTGGTACTTGTGCGCCAGCACCAGGAGGACGTCGGCCTCGTAGGCCAGGGCGGTCGAGCCGCGCAGGTGCTGGGCGCGGAGCCGCTTGCCGGTCTCGAGGCCCTCCTTGTCGGCGGCCACGATGGCCAGCACCGGCACCTTGGCGTCGAGCGAGAGGTCCTTGAGCCCCTCGACCACCACCGTGACCCGCTCGGCCTCCACGTCGGAGCCGCCGTCGAGCTTCACCTTCTGGAGGTAGTCGACGACGACCATCGGCGCCTCGCCGGTCTGCCGCCACACCTGCTCGACGGCGTTGGTGATCACGGTCATCGTGGTCGTGTTGCCGCTGGAGTTGTGCACGTGCAGCCGGTCGGCGTACTCCATGATCCGGCCCAGCGCGGGGATGGCGCCGCGGACGTCGGTCATCCGCTCGGCCAGCCCGCCGAAGCCGTGGTCGACGCCCTCGAACGCCTGCCGGACCCGCACCAGGTCGGCGGACTGCGGGTCGTTCTGCTCGCCGATCTCGAGGGCGAGCACGCGCTCGAGGATCGACTGGGCGTCGTGCTCGTAGCAGAAGTAGAGGACGTGGCGTCCGGAGCGGGCGGCGTTGCGGGCCATCTGGACGGCCATCGTCGTCTTGCCCAGACCCTGCGCACCGGTCAGCAGGATCAGGTTGCCGCCGCGGAGACCGCCGCTGAGGACCTCGTCCAACGCCGAGAAGCCGGTCGGCCACATCCGGGCCGGACCGGTCTCCGCGCGCAGGCGGGCGTCGACGTCGTTGAGGACGGTCGTCAACGAGCTCAGGTCGAGATCCACGCCCAGCATTCCAGCATGACTGGACCAGTCGTCGCCGGGGAACGGGGAAACCCGTCGATGGTTCGGGTCACGTCGGCGGAGGCGTCCTGGCGCCCGCCCGATTTGAGGTACGCCGGCCGCACGGCGTACAGTCGGCGGCTGAAGCCAGAGACCGCCGGTCGCCATCCTGTCCGCAGGATGGTCGAAGGTTCCGCGAGAGCGGACGGCCCGCGCAGGTGACAGAGTGCAACACCGGAGCCGTGCCCGTCACGTCCCCGCATCCGCGCCCTGGGCCCTGCGTCCGGGGCGTTCGTCTTTTTCAGACGGCCGGAGGTCTCGACCACACTCACCGTGGCGACGAGCTCGCCGCGGCCCGGAAGGAGACCCATGGCGCGGGAGGAGAAGGCCACCGCCGTCGCGGAGATCGCTGAGTCGTTCAGCGCCGCGAGCGGTGCCGTGCTGACCGAGTACCGCGGTCTCACCGTGAAGCAGCTGCAGGAACTGCGGCGCTCTCTCGGCGAGAACGCCAACTACGCCGTGGTCAAGAACACGCTCACCAAGCTGGCCGCGAAGGAGGCGGGCGTCGAGGGCATCGACGACCTCCTCAACGGCCCGACCGCCATCGCCTTCATCAACGGCGATGTCGTCGAGGCGGCCAAGGGACTGCGTGACTTTGCCAAGGCGAACCCGACCCTTGTCATCAAGGGCGGATTCCTCGACGGCAAGCCCCTCGACGCGAAGGAGGTCGCCAAGCTGGCCGACCTCGAGTCGCGCGAGGTGCTGATGGGCAAGCTGGCCGGCGCGATGCTGGCCTCGCTCTCCCAGGCCGTCTACCTGCTCAACGCGCCGATCGCCCAGGCCGCCCGTCTCGCGGGTGCGCTGCAGGCCAAGGCCGAGCAGGACCCCTCGATCCTCGCAGGTGGTGCTGGTGCCGCCCAGGCTCCTGCCGAGGCCGCTCCCGAGGCCGCTGCCGAGGAGGCTCCCGCCGCGGAGACCGCCGACGCTGCCGCCGAGGAGGCTGCTCCCGAGGCTGCTCCCGAGGCGGAGGCCCCCGAGGCCGCTGCCGAGGAGGCCGCTCCCGAGGCTGCCGAGGAGCCCACCGAGGCCTGACCGGGCCTCTGACCACCACCTGAGAACACCCCGGTGCGACGCCCGGCGCCGCACCACCGAACGGAAGGAAACGCCATCATGGCGAAGCTCACCACCGACGAGCTGCTCGACGCGTTCAAGGAGATGACCCTCATCGAGCTGAGCGAGTTCGTCAAGCAGTTCGAGGAGACCTTCGGCGTCACCGCCGCTGCCCCCGTCGCCGTCGCCGCCGCTGCGCCGGCCGCCGCGGGTGGCGAGGCCGGCGGTGCCGACGCGGGCGCCGACCAGGACGCGTTCGACGTGATCCTCGAGGCCGCCGGCGACAAGAAGATCAACGTCATCAAGGAGGTGCGCGCCCTGACCTCCCTCGGCCTGAAGGAGGCCAAGGACCTGGTCGAGGCCGCTCCGAAGCCCGTCCTCGAGGGCGTGGCCAAGGACGCCGCCGACAAGGCCAAGGAGGCCCTGGAGGGCGCCGGCGCCACCGTCACCGTCAAGTGACGTTGCCCGTCTCTTCGTAGACACCGTCTGCGCCACGCAGACACCGCCGCGGGGCGGCCACCCACCCGGGTGGCCGCCCCTCGTGCATCCCCGGGCGGGTGCGGCAGGATGGCCCCATGATCGACGAGAGCCGCGCCTACGAGCTGGACCGCCAGCACGTCTTCCACTCCTGGTCCGCCCAGGCCCAGATCAAGCCGATGGTGATCGCCCGGGCCGAGGGGTCGACGGTCTGGGACGACCAGGGCAAGGACTACCTCGACTTCACCTCGCAGCTGGTGTTCACCAACATCGGCCACCAGCACCCCCGGGTGGTGGCCGCGATCCAGGAGCAGGCGGCCCACCTCTGCACGATCGCCCCGCAGTTCGCCAACGCCGCACGCTCGGAGGCGGCCCGGCTGATCACCGACCTCGCCGGCGACGGGTTCGAGAAGGTCTTCTTCACCAACGGCGGCGCCGACGCCGTCGAGCACGCCATCCGGATGGCCCGGCTGCACACCGGCCGCACCAAGGTGCTGTGCACCTACCGCTCCTACCACGGTGGCACCCACCTCGCGGTCAACGTGACCGGCGACCCGCGCCGGTG
>JAUILS010000167.1 GCA_030432975.1 Actinomycetes bacterium | reverse complement strand
GGCAGCCGGCCGTGTCGGCCCTGCAGCTCGGCGACCGAACCCCCGCGCAGCAGCGGCATCGCGACGGCCACCGCGCCGTCGTCGGCCGCCCACCCGGTGGCCGTCACGACGTGCGGGTGAACGAGCCGCAGCGACTGCTCCTGGACCAGCCGGAGCAGCGCTGTCGGGTGCCGCTCGGCCAGCACCTTCAGCGCCACCACCCGCCGCGCGCGGACGTCGTACGCCCGCCAGACGGTGCTCATCCCGCCCGCGCCGAGCGGGTCGAGCAGGCGGTAGCGCCCGGCCACCAGCAGCCCCGGTGCCGGCGTCACCCGCCACCCCGCCCGGCCGTCATACGTCGATCCTGGCCCGCTCCTGCGGCCGCCGCCAGCACGGATTCGTGGCCTGTGGAGAGCCGCTGATAGCCTGGGGCGTTCGCTCCGGCAGCCCCACGGCTCCGGCGCGCTCGAGAGGCGCGGCGCCGCCACCCGGTGGCCGCCGACCTCGACCAACGCAAAGCCCTCCTGCCACGGAAAGACCGTGGCCGCCCTGAGTCCAGAGGAGGTGGAGAACGCTGTGCGTGCCTACGAAGTGATGGTCATCCTCGACCCGAACCTCGACGAGCGGACCGTCCAACCGTCGCTCGACAAGTACCTCGACAACGTCATCCGCAAGAGCGGTGGCAGCGTCGACAACATCGACGTCTGGGGCCGCCGTCGGCTGGCCTACGAGATCAAGAAGAACGCCGAGGGCATCTACGCCGTCATCACGCTCACCGCGGAGCCCGACTCCGTGAAGGAGCTCGACCGGCAGTTCACGCTCAACGAGTCGATCCTGCGCACCAAGGTGCAGCGGGCCGTCGACGCGTCCTGAGCCGGCGTCGCGCCGCGGTCCCTGTGGACGAGCACTACCGCACCGTCGGTGGTGTCGGCCACGATGACTCTCGCGAGCCGACCGTGGCGGCGGCGTACTCCATCCGTTCCTTGATCAAAAGGGAGGCCTGATCCCACATGGCAGGCGAGACCATCATCACCGTGGTCGGCAACCTCGTCGACGACCCCGAGCTGCGGTTCACCCCGTCCGGCGCGGCCGTGGCCAACTTCCGCATCGCCTCGACCCCGCGTCAGTTCGACCGGCAGACCAACGAGTGGAAGGACGGCGACGCGCTGTTCCTCACCTGCTCGGTGTGGCGGCAGGCCGCGGAGAACGTCGCGGAGTCGCTGCAGCGCGGCATGCGGGTCGTGGTGCAGGGGCGGCTCAAGTCGCGTCAGTACGAAACCCGTGAGGGCGAGAAGCGCACCGTCTTCGAGATCGACGTCGACGAGGTCGGCCCGAGCCTGAAGTACGCCACGGCCAAGGTCACCCGCACCACCCGGCAGGGCGGCGGCGGGGGCTACTCCGGCGGTGGCGGCCAGGGCGGTCAGGCCGGCGGCGCGGCCGCGTCCGCCGACGACCCGTGGGCCACCCCGGCCCCGTCCGGCGGTGCCGGCGGCGGTCAGGCGGCCGGCGGTTCCGGTGGTTCCGGCGGCGACCCGTGGGCTGCCCCCGGGGTCAGCTCCGACGAGCCGCCCTTCTGATCCAGCTCGCTGGCTGAGGCCGTCGCGCCGCGACCGTCTTCACGCCCGCACCAACCATCCACCACCCCCATTCCGGCGCCGCCGATCACTCGGCGCCGGGCTTTCAGAGAGGAAGCACCACAATGGCCAAGGCAGTGATTCGCAAGCCGAAGAAGAAGGTTTGCCAGTTCTGCAAGGAGAAGGCGACCGGCGTCGACTACAAGGACGCCACCCTGCTCCGCAAGTTCATCTCCGACCGCGGCAAGATCCGCGCCCGTCGGGTCACCGGCAACTGCGTCCAGCACCAGCGTGACGTCGCCATCGCCGTGAAGAACGCGCGCGAGGTCGCCCTGCTGCCCTACACCTCCACCGGTCGCTGAGAGGAGACGACACCGTGAAGCTCATCCTGACCCAGGAGGTCGACGGCCTCGGCTCCCCCGGTGACGTGGTGGAGGTCAAGGACGGCTACGGCCGCAACTACCTCGTGCCCCGCGGTCTCGCGACCCGCTGGACCCGTGGCGGCCAGAAGACGATCGACTCGATCGTCGCCGCCCGCGGCAAGCGCGCCGCCCGCGACGAGGCCCACGCCGGCGAGATCAAGACCAAGCTCGAGGAGTCGCCGGTCAACGTGTCCGTCCGTGCGGGCGAGGCCGGCCGCCTCTTCGGCGCCGTCACCACCGCCGAGATCGCCTCGGCCCTCGAGGCCACCACCGGCGAGCCGGTCGACAAGCGCACCATCGTGGTCGCCAACCCGATCAAGACGCTCGGCGCCCACCAGGTCAGCGTCAAGCTGCACGACGACGTGACCGCCGCGGTCGCGCTCAACGTCGTTCCCAGCTGACGCCCCTCGTCGTCTGACGCCGGCCCGTCCCTCCCGGGGGCGGGCCGGCGTTGTCTTGCCTGGCGGTCGTGGGACCCGGGGTGGGTCGGGATTTGCGACGTTTGGCCCACAACGACATGGATTCCGGGCGTTTCCCTGTTGTTTGGGTCCAAACAACAAGAATCCCGCCCCGACCCCCGCAGCTTCCGCCCACTCGGCGCCCTCCGGTCCACGCTGGTCGCCCCGAGAGGAGTCGCCATGAGCGCCACGGCGCAGACCCGCCCACGCGGTGGCGGCCTGCTCATCGGGTCGGCGTCGCTGCTCTGGGGCCTGCAGTTCGCGTTCCTCAACCCGACGATCGGCCTGCTCCTGGTGGTGCTGTACGACGCCACGCCGGCCCAGGTGGGCTGGTCGCTGGCGGCCTACAACGTCAGCGGCTTCATCTCGACGCTGATCGTCCCGGCCCGGGCGGACCGGCGGGGCGACTACCTCCGGCCGATGCTGTGGTGCGGCGTCCTGACGGTCGCCCTCGTCACCGCGCTCGCGCTGGCGACGACGTTGCCGATGGCGGTCGTCGCGCTGGTGGCCCTGGGCGGCCCCGCGGGTGTCGGCATCGGCCTGCTGTTCGCCCACCAGCGGCACACCGGTGCCTCCGACCGCGAGGTGATGCGCACCCGGGCGATGTTCAGCTTCGCGTGGGTGGCCGGCCCGCCGCTGGCGGCGTTCATCGTGGGCTTCGCCGGCAACCGCGCCATCTTGTGGAGCGTCGCCCTCGTGGCCTTCGTGACCATCGCGACGACGTACTTCATGATCCGCCAGCGCACCCGCGCCGGCGTGCCCACCCTCCCGGCCGATGGCGGCGAGCGGATCCTGGCGCTGGTCCGCCGTCCGCAGATCCTGGTGCTGGTCCTGGCCTTCGTGCTGCTGCAGGCGACGAACTTCGCGGCCGTCTCGGTCACCACGCTGTACGTCGTCGAGCACCTCGGCCTCGACCCGCTGTGGGGAGGCGCGGCCCTCGGCACCGCGGCGGCGCTGGAGATCCCCGCCCTGCTGCTGCTCGGCCGCTTCACCGAGAGGGTCGCGGGCAGTCGCCTGGTGGTGGCGGGCGCGGTCGCCGGCCTCGGCTACAACCTGGCGATGGCAGGTCTGCAGAGCCCGCTCCTGCTGATCGCCGTCCAGGTGCTCAACGCGGCGTTCGTGGCGACCGTCGCCGGCGTCGGGCTGACGCTCTTCCAGCATGTCGTGCCGCGCCCCGGTCTGGCGTCGAGCCTCTTCATGGTCACCACCCGGGTGGGCATGGTGCTGGCGGGGCTGCTGATCGCGATCGCCGGCCTGCCGGGGCTCGGCTACCCCTCGGTCTTCCTCGCCTGCGCCGTCGTCACCGGTCTCGGCGCCGGCCTTGTGCTGCTGGCCGACCGGCTCCGCTGAGCCCGCCACGCAAGCCTTCCCGACCACCGACGCCCGCGCACCCCCAGCCGGGCACGATCGCTCGGGCCGGCGCTGTCTACTGGTGCGTACGACGCACCAGGCGCTCCGTACGCACCAGTAGAACTCGTCGTACGCACCAGTAGACATCCCCACGAGCCGCCCCGGCACAATCACCCACGTGACCCCCGAGGGATACGAGCTCGACGACGACCCGGCCCGCGTCGACGTCGACGCGCTGTGGGACTTCCTGTCCACGCAGGCCTACTGGGCGCGCTGGCGCACCCGGGCCGACGTCGAGGCGCAGCTGGCGGCGGCCTGGCGCGTCGTCGGTGCGTACGACGTCACGTCGGGCGGCATGGTCGGGTTCGCGCGGGCGTTCTCCGACGGGGTGGGGCTGGCCTACCTCGCCGACGTCTACGTGCTCCCCGGGCATCGTGGACACGGCCTGGGCCACGCGCTCGTCGCGGCGATGGTCGACGAGGGTCCGGGGGCGGCGTACCGCTGGCTGCTGCACACCGAGGACGCCCACGGCCTCTATGCCGACCACGGTTTCGCGCCGCCCGACCACACATTGCTCGAGCGGCCGCGCCCCGAGCCCGGCCCCTAGGAGAGCCCGGCCGCTAGCAGAGGCCGGGCGACAGCCCGACCACCCAGGCGAGCCCTACCGCAGCCCGGTCACCAGCCACCGGTCGCCGCGCTCGCGGGCCAGCAGCACGACCGCGCGGGCGCCCATGAACACCCCCGAGAACACCACCCACACCCACACCAGCCCGCCGACCGACCAGGCGACCAGCAGCACGACGGGCGCGAAGACCGCCAGCACCAGCAGCCCGGCCCACGCGAGGTAGGTCCCGTCGCCGGCCCCGATCAGCACCCCGTCGAGCACGAACACCACGCCGCAGATCGGCTGCCCGAGGGCCGCCACGAGCAGCACCGGCACGACCAGGTCGCGGACCGCGTCGTCGCTGGTGAACAGCGCGGGCAGCCACGGCGACAGCGCCGCCAACCCGAGCCCGGTGACGACGCCGGACACCAGCCCCCAGCCGATCATCCGGCGGGTGACCGCGCGCACGGCGGCCACGTCACCGGCGCCGAGGTAGCGCCCGGTCAGTGCCTGGGCCGCGATCGCGATGGCGTCGAGCGCGAACGCCAGAAACGTCCACACCGTGAACGCCAGCTGGTGCGCGGCGATCTCCTCGGGGGCGCCGTCGGAGGCGAGCACCACGGCGTACGTCGTCACGATGAGCGCCGCCCGCAGCGTGAGGGTGCGGATCACCAGCGCCACGGCGGCGTGCGCGGAGGCGAGGATGCCGGCGCGGTCGGGACTCAGCGGGGCCTGCTCGCGCCGCGCGCCGCGCACGACGACGGCCACCAGCGCGGCGGCCGACGCGACCTGGGCGAGCACCGAGCCGAGGGCCGACCCGGCGATGCCCAGGCCGACGCCATAGACCAGCACGACGTTGAGGGCGATGTTGAGGAGGTTGCCGGCGACCGCGACGACCAGCGGCCTGCGGGTGTCCTGCAGGCCGCGCAGGACTCCGGTCGCGGCGAGCATCAGCAGCAGCGGGCCGACCCCGAGGAACGCGATCTGGAGGTACGTCGTCGCGTGCTCGGCGACCGCCGGGTCCGCTCCGAACGCCGCCACGACGGGCCCGGTGAGCGCGACCCCGGCGACGGTCGCGACCACCCCGATCAGGACGCCGAGCCAGAGCCCGTCGACGCCGAGCGCGAGCGCGCGCCGCCGGTCGCCGGCCCCCAGCGCCCGGGCGACGGACGCGGTGGTGCCGTAGGCGAGGAAGACGCACAGCCCCACCACCGTCTGCAGCACGACCGCGGCGATGCCGAGGCCGGCCAGCTGCGGCGTCCCGAGGTGTCCGACGATCGCGGCGTCGGAGAGGAGGAACACCGGCTCGGCCACCAGCGCGAGGAACGCCGGCACAGCCAGCCGGACGATCTCGCGGTCGTGGGCGCGGTGGTCGGTGGTCGGGCCCGGCCCGGGTGCCGGAGGCGTCGCACTCGCAGCAGACCCAGGCACGCGGTCCAGGCTAGGCGCTACCCACCGACCAGCTTCGGCTTGGCCTCGAGCACGGACAGCCCGACCGCGGGCCCTGGCACGGTGAGGGTGCCGGGGATGTCGGCCCAGGCGCCGCTGCCACCGATCCGGTAGCGCCCCGTGTAGGTCACGTCGACCGACGCGCTCACCTCGCCCTTGCGGGCGTAGGAGTGGGTGACCTCGAGGTCGGGGTACGCCGACCCCGGCGAGCTGGTCGTCTCGTCGGTGCCGTCGCCGAAGTGCCAGTGGTAGTCACCGGGCGTCGCCTCGATCTCGACCTGGATGCCGACCAGCGTCACCGTCCGGACCTCGGGGTCGGTGAGGGTCGTGAAGAAGTTGGTGTCGAAGTTGACCAGCGTCTCGCCGTCGGGCGGCTGGACGCTGAGCTCCGGCGCCGGCCAGTCGAGCGCCCGGAACGCCCGCAGCACCATCCCCGGCGTCAACGCCCCCAGTTCGCCCGCGTCCTGCTCGGTGAGGCAGGTCTGCCCGATCACCTGCCAGCTGCGTGGCACCGTGTCGGGGCTGCGGAACACGTCGAACAGGAAGGTGTTGGGAGGATCGGAGCACCTTGCCGGCTCCGAGCAGGTCGCCGTGCCGCCCACCGTGCAGGCCGGCTGGATCCGATAGACCACGCCCGAGGACTTGGCCGTGGCATACATGGCGCGCATCTCGTCGGGCGAGTACTTGCACTGAACAGACGCTCCCTCAAATCCCGTCGAGGAACTGCAGGACTCCTCCGTGTCAGCGGCCGCCGGGGCTGCGGTCAAACCCAATCCGAGTATTGCCACCAGCATGACTAGGGCGCGCATCAGTCAGGCACCTGTGCCAGCTCAACAACACGAAATACTCTGGAACCCCTGATCGTCACTTCTAGGGTCGGCCTGCCCGGCTCAATGGACTTCAGAGCGCCTCCGCTGCTCTCCTTGTATTCGGTAGGGGCGTTGTCGACTTTCACGTGGTAAGTCGCAACGCGTGGCTGGTTGCGGACCTCCTTCACACTTAGGACGCTCCAGCCATCCGTGCGGATGAAACCGCCCGCTTGATAGACCTCGTCGACTCGATCGGCGACGTCCAAACACGGTCCGCACCCTCTGCTGAGCATCCGGTACTCCTTGGTATCCCCCGTGTTCTGCATCTCGTTGCGCACCTCCACCCACCGCCGGATGAACTCCTCGGCGGTCTCGGCCTGGGGCGAGGCAGAGGTCGACTCGCTGGGGCTGGGCGGCGGGGCCGAGCTGCTGGCGGACTGGCTGGGCGAGGGCGTCGGGTCGCCGCCGCCACCTTCACACCCGGTGAGCGCCCCGGCCGCGACGGCGGCGCAGGCGACCACCGCGGCGACGTACCCCCCTCGACGCATCCCCCGCACCTCCCGGTCACGGCCCAAGAACTGC
>JAUILS010000166.1 GCA_030432975.1 Actinomycetes bacterium | reverse complement strand
GCGCCACGAGGACGCGACCCTGCCGCGCTCGAGGACGACGTGGTCGACGGAGGCGTCGGAGAGACAGCGGCTCATCGCGAGGCCGGCCTGGCCGCCGCCGATGACGACGACGTCGGTGCGGGGAGTGCTCGTGGTCTGGTGCATGGCTCCACCGTGACCCGGACGCGAGGCCGAGCCTTGGAGACCGCGTGGAGAAGCGGTGGTTCTCGATCTCCATGTGCCCTCCAAGACACGGGGCCACCGCCGGGGCCACGCTGCTGGCATGACGAGCACGACTGCCACCGAGACCACCGTTCGTACGCCGTCCCTGCCGGACGGCCACCGCTGGGAGACCGCCGGCGACGCCTGGGGGAGGCGTGCCGCCGACTGGGCCGCCTTCTACGAGCACTACGCCGTGAGCGTGCTGCAGGTCGCCTTCGACCGGCTGGGAGTCGGCCCCGACACCCGGGTGCTCGACGTCGCCTGCGGCTCCGGCCTCGCCGTGCAGATGGCGCACGCCGCGGGCGCGGACGCCGCCGGCATCGACGCCGCGGAGCGCCTGGTCGCGATCGCACGCAGCCGCACGCCGGAGGCGGACCTCCGGGTGGGCACGATGTTCGACCTGCCCTGGGCCGACGCCTCCTTCGACGCGGTGACCTCGATCAACGGGATCTGGGGTGGCTGCGAGGCCGCGGTCGCCGAGGCGCACCGGGTGCTCCGCCCGGGCGGGCGGATCGCCGTCAGCTTCTGGGGACGGGGCCACCTCGACCTCCGTCCGTGCTTCAAGATCTTCGCCGCCAACTCGCCGGAGGCCCATCAGCAGGGCATGCGGCGCACCAACGACATCGCCCGACCGGGGGTGGCCGAGGAGATGCTGGAGGGCGCAGGGTTCGCCGTCCTCGAGCGGGGGATGCGGGTCTCGACCGTCGAGTGGCCGGACCCCGACACCGCCTGGCGGGCGATCTCCAGCGCCGGACCCGCGCAGCCCGCGCTGGAGGCCGTGGGCGCCGAGGTGCTCCGGCCGCAGGTGATGGCCTTCCTCGACACCCTGGTCGACGAGCACGGGCTCTACCGCTTCCGCAACGACCAGGAGTTCGTGGTCGCGGAGAAGCCGGCCTGAGGTGGCCCGAATGGGCCAGCGTCCCCGGGGCCGGTTGTGCCACACTGGACAGGTTTCCGCGGGGGGCGGGTGCAGCAGCAGGAAGGGCCGGTTCATGCCGATCTACATGGTCGAGCGCGAGTTCGCGGAGGAGCTCGACCTCGACGACCAGACCAAGCGTCTGATCAAGGACTACAATCTCGAGCACGAGATCACGTGGCTCACCTCCTTCCTGTCCGCTGACAAGAAGAAGACCTACTGCCTCTACGAGGCGGACGACGTCGACGTGCTGCGCCGCCATGCCGCCGACCTCGGCCTGCCGGCCGACGTGATCACGCTGGTCGCCGAGATCCCCGTCTGAGCGTGTCGCGGTTCCGGTTCGGCGACTTCACCGTCGACACCGACACCGTCGAGGTGATCGGGCCCGACGGGGTCCGCGACGTCGAGCCGCAGGTCTTCTCGGTGCTGCAGTACCTCCTGGAGCAGGGCGACCGGCTGGTCACCAAGGACGAGCTGCTCGAGAACGTCTGGGGCAACAGGTTCGTCTCGGAGTCCGCGCTGACCACGCGGATCAAGCAGGCCCGTCGCGCCCTCGACGACGACGGCAACCGGCAGTGGGCCATCAAGACCGTCCATGGCCGCGGCTACCGGTTCGTGCCCGAGGTCGAGCGGGTCGAGCAGGGCGCCCCGGCCGCCGGGCCGACCGAGCCCCCCGATCCGACACCTCGGGTGGCGCCGCAGCGCCCCTCGTCGACGCCGGCCCGGGCGCTGCCCGACGAGCTGCGCATGGAGAGCCGGCGCCCGTTCTGTGGCCGCGTCGAGGAACGCCGGCACGGGGTGGACGTCCTCCTGAGCGCGGCCGACGACGAGCCGGTCGGCTGGGTGTGGATCCTCGGCGAGCCGGGGATCGGCAAGAGCCGGCTGGCCGCCGAGCTCGCCGCCGACGCCCACGCCGCCGGTCACCAGGTGGTCTTCGGGCGCAACAGCGAGGATCTGCGGGTGCCCTACCAGCCGTTCGTGGAGATGGTGGGCCAGCTGACCTCCGACGACGACGTCGTCCCCGAGCAGCTGGCCCCTCTCCTGCCGACGCCGACGGAGCGCACCCGCGCCCGGCCGTCCGATGTCGACGACGAGGGGCTGCGGTTCGAGCTCTTCGAGGCACTGGCCCGCTGGCTGGCCGAGCGCGCGACCGACCGGCCGTTGACCCTCGTCGTCGACGACGTCCACTGGGCGGCCGACTCCACGCTGCAGCTGTTGCGCCACCTGCAGCAGCGGCCCGGGGCGGCGGCCGTCAGCGTCGTGCTCACCGCCCGCGACACCGCGCCCGATGCCCGCGAGGTCGTCGACGACCTGATGGCCACCGCCCAGGGGCGCGCCCGCACCGCGCTGCTGCACCTCGACGGCCTGGACGAGCGTGCGGCGGCCGAGCTGATCGGAGCCGACGCCGGCGCCGACCTCGCCGAGGTGCTGGCCCAGACCGCCGGCAACCCGTTGTTCCTGCAGGCGGTCGACCCGGTGGTCGGGGCGGTGCACATCGAGGGCGCCGTGCGCCGACGGCTGGCCACGCTCCCGGCGGAGGTGCAGGACACGCTGCGGATGATGTCCGTGCTCGGTCTGGAGTTCGGGCTGGCGGTCGCTGCCGCCGCTCACGACCTCGACGAGCTGGTTCCGGTTCACCCATGCCCTGGTGCGGTCCTCGCTTCGCGACCAGCTGAGCGCCGCCCGCCGGTCGCGGATGCACCGCCGGATCATGAGCGCCTTGGAACGGGTCTTCGGCGATGATCCCGCGCACCTGCCGGAGCTGGCCTACCACACCGCCGAGGCGGCCCGGGCCGACCCGGAGCTGCGCGCGACCGCGGTGACGCGGCTCGGGCGCGCCGCCGAGGCGGCCGTCGCCCGGCTGTCGTTCGAGGAGGCCTCGGCGCTGCTGGCGCAGGCCCGCGAGCTGGCCACCGACGCGCCGGCGGGGGAGCGCGCCCGGCTCGCGCTCGCCCACGCCGCAGCGGAGGTCCGCGCCGGACGCAGCGTGCCCGGCTCGCGGCTGGCCGAGGAGGCCATCGCGGCGGCGCGGGAGACCGACGACGTGCTGCTCCGGGTGGAGGCGGCCATCCGCTACGAGGACGCCCGCTGGCGGCCCGGGCTGGCGGGGGAGCGCTCCCTGCGCTATCTCGACGAGGCGGCGGCACTCCTCGACGGCCTGGACCCGGCGGAGTCGGAGCCCGCCGAGGGGGAGCTCCGCGTCCGCCTGGCCGTCGCCCGGCTCCGGGCCCTGGCGATGTCCGGCCGCAGCCGCGAGGCCGACGCGGCCGACGCCGACGCGCTGGCGCTCGCGGCCGGGTCGCCCACGATGGAGGCGAACGTGCTGAGCGTCTATCTGGGCCACCTGGTGCTGCACCGGGGGGTCGACGAGGGCGGCCCGCTGATCGCCCGGCTGGTCGAGCTCGAGCCCGCGATCCACGACGGCGACGTGGCGTTGCACGCGCTGCACGACCGGATCATGTTCGCCACGCTGACCGGCGACGTCCCCGAGGCCCGGCGGCTGGTGGACGTGATGGCCGAGCAGCAGCGACGCTGGCGCTCTCGCTTCTGGCAGTTCGTGCGGACCAACCAGGAGGCGATGGAGGCGTTCTACCTCGGCGACCTGGCCGAGAGCGAGCGGCTGGCCGAGCACTGCCGGGCGCTGGCCGACCGGCTGCCCGACGAGGACGGCACCGGCGTCTACGGCCTGAGGATGTTCCTGATCCGTCGCGAGCAGGACCGGCTGGCGGTGGTCGCACCCGTCCTCCGGACCGTCGTGGCCCGGGCCGGCGGCGACCCCCTGTGGACACCGGGGCTCGCCTGGCTGCTCGCCGAGACCGGCTCGATCGACGAGGCGAGGGCCGCGCTGGCCGACCTGCGCGCCACCGACTTCAGGGTGCCGCACGACGCCATGTGGGGCACGGTGATGGCGATGCTCACGGAGACGGTCGTGCTGCTCGGCGACCAGGAGGCGTGCGCGACCCTGCGCGACCGGCTGGCGGGGCTGGCCGGCACCAACGTGGTGACCGGTTCCGGTCAGCTGTGCTTCGGCCGCGGCGACCGCTACCTGGGCATGCTGTCGTTCACCCTCGGGGACCTGGCGACCGCCGAGGAGCAGCTCGGGACGGCCCTGGAGGGGGATGCTGCGGGCGGGTCGGTGCTGTGGGCGAACGAGAGCCGGCTGTGGCTCTCCCGGGTGCGGCGGGCCCAGGGCCACGCCCCCGAGGCCGACGCGATGGTGCGCGTGGTGGCGCACGAGGCGGCCGCGGCGGGCCTCACCCGCCTCACCCGCCTCGCCGCCGCCGAGCCTGTCGCCTGACCCCGCCGCTTCTCGACCCCCTTCAGGGTCCCTCCAGGCGATCTGCAGATCCTCTCCAAGCCCCGTCGGGCCGCTCGGCACGAAGGTGGTGGTCACCGGTTCCCGACCGAGGGAGCCACCACCACAGGAGAGATCTCATGACCATCGTCGACCACGGCCGACCCACCACCGAGCGCCCCACCAGCGAGCGTCCGGGCGAGACCAACGGCGTGCCCACCGAGAAGATGTTCGGCGCCATCGCCAAGTTCACCGACAACCCCGACCTGGCGGCGTTCCGCTTCACCGCGCGCAACACCTGGGTCGACGGCACCGCGAGCACCTCGCGCATCCACGACTGGTACGGCATCGGCGCCGACCAGCAGCACGTCGCGGAGTTCGGCTTCACCAGCGACCACCCCACCCTGGGTCACGGCTACGGTCCGACCCCGCAGGAGTACGTGCTCCACGCCCTCGCGTCGTGCATCACCGCCGGCGTGGCCACCGGCGCGGCCGCCCGTGGCATCCGGCTGCGCAGCGTCACCTCCACGGTGACCGGGCAGATCGACGTGCGCGGCGTGCTCGGCGTCGACCCCGACGTCCGCAAGGGCTTCAGCGCGATCGAGGTCTCCTTCGACGTGGACGCCGACGCCGACGAGGAGCAGGTGGACGCGCTGATCGCCTCCGCGACGAAGTACTCCGCCGTCTTCGACATGCTGACCGCCCCCACCCGGGTCTCCGTGGCCCGCGCCGAGGCCTGAGAGGGACCGTCATGACCAGCATCCACACCCCCACGGACCCGCCCCGGAGGCTCCTGGGGCTGTGGGCGCACCCCGACGACGAGTCGTACCTGTCCGCCGGCCTGATGGACCGCGTGGTCCGGGCCGGCGGGCAGGTCACCGTCGTCACCCTCACCGACGGTGAGGCCGGCTTCCCCGAGGACGACCCCCGCTCCGCGGAGGAGCTCCGCCGGCTGCGCCGCAGCGAGCTGCGCGCGGCGCTCGGGGTGTACGGCGTCGACGACGTCCGCTTCCTCGGGATCCCCGACGGCGGTCTCTCCACCGCCCCCGAGCCCCCGCTCGTCGACGCCCTCGAGGCCGTCGTCCGCGAGGTCCGCCCCGACGTCGTGGTCACCTTCGGCCCCGACGGCATCACGGGCCACGACGACCACACCACCACCTCGCGCCTGGCCGGTGAGGCCTGGCGCCGGGTGGGGCACGGCGAGCTGTGGCACGCGGCCAAGACCGACGGCTGGCTGGCGCGCTGGCGCGAGCTGCACGACCGCCTCGGCGTCTGGATGACCGAGGAGCCCACCGGCGTGCGTGAGGACGAGATCGCCCTGCTGCTCGACCTGGCGCCCGCCGAGATCGAGCGCAAGCGTGCCGCCCTGGCCGCCCACGGCAGCCAGAGCGACATCGTGGCCGCCGCGATGGGCGAGGCGACGTACCGTCGCTGGATCGACCAGGAGACCTTCCGTCTCCCGCTCGCCGCCGGGGTGCTGCGATGAGCGCCGCCGTGGCTGAGCCCCGCCCGGGCCTCGCGGCCGGAGCCGTCGCCGCCCCGTCACCGGTGGCCCTGGCCGTGCGTGACACCGGGCCGTTCGTGGTGGCACTGGTGCCCTTCGGTCTGGCCGTGGGCAGCGCCAGTGTCGCCGCCGGCCTCTCCCTGACCCAGGCGATGTTCGGCGCCGTCGTCCTGCTGGCCGGCGCCGCCCAGCTCGCCGTCGTGGAGTCCCTGGGCCGTGGCGACGGGATCGTCGCCGCCCTGGTGGTGACCGCGCTCGTCAACCTGCGTTTCGTCTACTACGGCGCCGGCGCCGCCCGGTGGTTCAGCGGGGCCAGGACGTGGCAGCGGCTGCTCCTTGTCTTCCCGCTCGTCGATCAGACCTTCCTGCTCGGACAGCAGCGCTTCGCCGACCACGGCGACCTGACCTGGCGGCGGCGCTACTACCTGATGGCCACCCTGATGCTGGCGGTCCCGTTCGTGACCAGCCAGGTCGTGGGCTACCGGCTCGGTGCCGGTCTGCCGCCCGCGCTCGGGCTGCACCTGGCCGCGCCGCTGGTGTTCGCCGGCATGCTGGCCCGGCATCTCGAGACCGGCCCCGCCCGCCTCGCCGCCGTGGCCGCCGCCCTCGCCGTCCCCCTGGTCGGCGGTGTCGCCGGTCCGGCCACGCTGCCGATCGCGATCGCCCTGGGCGTCGCGGCGGGTGCGGGGAGGTGGTGGCGATGACCGTGCTGCTGACCTTCACGCTGGCCGCCGCGGTCACGTTCGCGCTGCGGGCCTGGATGACCGTAGCCGGTGGCCGGCTGGTCGAGTCACCGCGGTTCGCCGAGCTCACCGCGCTGGTCACCCCGGCCGTGCTGGCCGCGATGATCGCCTCCGCCCTGCTGCTCGGTCACGGGCGCGCCTCCGTGCCGGCCACCGGCGCCGTGCTCGCCGTGCTCGCCGCGTTCTGGACCGTACGCCGGTCGGGCAACGTCGCCGTCGGGCTCGTCGTGGGGCTCGTGGTGCATGCCCTGGCCCTGGGTGTCGGGCTGTCGTAGCCCGCGGGCGGGCTGTCCGCGCCTCGTGGCAGGCTGACGCCGTGGCGACGAAGGACCGGCCCCTGGTGCCGGAGGAGTGGGTCGACCGGCTCGACACCCTGCTGCGCGACCTGCCCCAGGTGGTCTGCGAGCCGGCCTGGGTGGGCACCCGCTGGCGGGTCCAGGGCGCGACGATCGCCCACGTCTTCGGGGGCGAGGACCAGCTGTTCCGGATCACCTTCCGCGGGGAGCTCGACGAGGTGATGGCCTTCCAGCACCTCGGGGCGCCGTACTTCCGGGCCGAGTGGGGGGCCAACGTCATCGGCATGCTGCTCGACGACGACACCGACTGGGCCGAGCTCGCCGAGCTCCTCACCGACTCCTACTGCCTGGTGGCGCCCGAGCGTCTG
>JAUILS010000165.1 GCA_030432975.1 Actinomycetes bacterium | reverse complement strand
GTTGAACTTCTCCTTGCGCTCGCCCTCGCGGGGCTGGCGCACCTGCCCGACGATCGCGTCGCCACGGCGCAGGCCGTACTTCCGGACCATCGAGAGGGAGAGGTAGACGTCGTCGGCGCCGGCGAGATAGCCGCTGGTGCGGACGAAGGCGTAGTTGTCGAGCACGTCGAGGATGCCGGCGGCGGGCACCAGCACGTCGTCGTCGTAGATCTGCGTGTCGGGCTCGGCGCGGCCGGTGCGGTCGCGGCTGCGGCCCCGACGACGGCGGTTGCGGCGGCTGCCGCCCTCGTCGTCCTGGCTCTGCTCCGGGTGTCCGGACCGACCCTGGTCGTTGCCGTCGTGGCGGGACTGGTCACCGGCCGGCTCGTCGCCGCCCCTGCCCTGGTCGCCCTTGCCCTTGGCGGCCTTGCCCCCGTCGCCCTTCGGCTGGCCCCCCTTCGACTGGTCGCCCTTCGACTGGTCGCTCTTGCCCTGGCTGCCCTTGCCCTGGTCGCCCTGCCGACGGTCCTTGCCCTGTCGGCCGCCGTCCTGCCGGCCGTCCTGCCGGCCGTCCTGCCGACCATCCTGCCGACCGTCCTCCTGGCCGTCCTGCTGGGCGCCGTCGCGCTGGTCACGGCTGTGCTCGTCGCGGTCCTGCTGACCGCCGTCCTGCTGGCCGCTCTGCTTGCCGCCGCTCTGGGCGGCCCTGATCGCCTCGACGAGCTGGGCCTTCTTCATCGAGCCCGCTCCGGCGACGCCCATGCCGGCCGCCATCGACTTGAGGTCGGCGAGCAGCATGGTGCTGAGCCCACCGCCGCGCTTCTTCGAGCCGCTGTCGGGCTCGGGCGCGGTCGAGGTGGATTCGTTGGTGTCTGTCACGTGAGGTCCTTCCCACGTCTCTGCGCCGCTCGACGGGAGCCGGCGGCGTCATGGTCGTTGTTTCCCCGGGGCCGCGGGCCTCGACGGATCGGTCGGGCAGCGGACCACACGCGTACGCCGCGGGGCGGCGCGATCACGAGGGAGAGTGCGCTTCGAGGCGGGATCTGCCCGAAGGCGACGCCGAACGGCGCAGCGCCAGCCTAACACCCAGCTCGTGGCGGCGTGACATCTCCCACGGCGGTCCTCGCGCCGCGCGCGGGCCGGCCGACCACCACCTCAGCCGACGAGGACGCCGTCCCGCTCGATGGCCAGCGGCCAGGCGCTCCAGCCCTCCGGGGCGCGGTCGCACAGCCCGGTCTCACCGGGTCCCGCCTCGCAGAACGCGAGCACCGTGGGTCCGGCGCCCGACACCACCGCGGGGACCTCGTCGTCGCGCAGCGCCTTGACCAGGCCGAGGGTCTGCGGCATCGCCGGCTCGCGGTAGTGCTGGTGCACGAAGTCGCGGGTCGCCGCCAGCAGGTGCTCGGGCTGCCCCGCGAGGGCGGCGACGAGCAGCGCGGTCCGCCCGGCGTTGGCGGCGGCGTCGTCGTGCGACACCGAGGCCGGCAGCAGCCGCCGGGCGACCGACGTCGCCAACGGCGTCGCCGGCACGAACACCACGACCGAGACCCGGGGGTCGACGCCGGAGCGGACGGCGAACCAGCGGTCCGCCTCGCGGCCGGAGATCACGAAGCCGCCGTACAACGCCGGCGCGACGTTGTCGGGGTGCCCCTCCAGGTCGGCGGCCAGCCGGAAGACGGCGTCGTCGTCGAGCAGCAGGGTGCCGCCGGCCACCAGGGCGCGCGCGAGGACGAGGCCGCCGACGATCGCCGCGGACGACGAGCCCAGCCCCCGGCCGTGCGGGATGGCGTTGCGACAGCGCAGGTCGACCGCGGGAGCGGGGAGGCCCATCGCGTCGAACGCCGCGTGCATCGCGCGCACCACCAGGTGCGACTCGTCGAGCGGGACCTCGTCCGCCCCCTCGCCCGAGACGGTGATCGACAGCGGCCCGTCGACCACGACCGCGGTCAGCTCGTCACGCAGCGACAGGGCCACCCCCAGGCAGTCGAAGCCGGGGCCGAGGTTGGCCGAGGTGGCGGGGACGGTGACCCGGACCGGCCCGTCGACGAAGGTCACGCCGACGCCTCAGTCGAGCCCGGCGGCCTTGGCCGCCTGCTCCACGTCGGCGTCGACCACCACGTCGACCAGCTCGCCCGCGCCCTCCAGGGCGGTGGCGGTGTCCTTGAGGCCGTGGCCGGTCACGGTGAGGACCACCGTCTTGCCGGCGTAGTCGTCGTGCTGCCCCGCCTCCGCGAGGATGCCGGCGACCCCGGCGGCGGAGGCCGGCTCGACGAAGACGCCGTCGCGGCGCGCGAGCTCGGCCTGGGCGTCGAGGATCTGCTGGTCCGACACCGCGGCGAACCGGCCGCCCGACTCGGCGGCGGCCGCCTCGGCGAGCTTCCAGGACGCGGGGTTGCCGATCCGGATGGCGGTCGCCTTGGTCTCGGGGTCGGGGAACGGCTCGCCCGTCACCAGCGGCGCCGCGCCCTCGGCCTGGAAGCCGCGCATGACGGGCTTCTTGGTGGCCAGACCGAGGTTGAAGTACTGCTCGTAGCCCAGCCAGTACGCCGAGATGTTGCCGGCGTTGCCCACCGGCAGCAGGTGGTAGTCGGGGGCGTCCTCGAGATAGTCGACGATCTCGAACGCCGCGGTCTTCTGGCCCTGCAGCCGCACCGGGTTGACGGAGTTGACCAGCGCCACGGGGTAGTCCCACGACAGCGCCCGCGCCATCTGCAGGCAGTGGTCGAAGTTGCCGCGCACCATGATGATCTGCGCGCCGTGCACGATCGCCTGCGCCATCTTGCCGGCGGCGATCTTGCCCTCGGGGATCAGCACCAGCGGCTTCAGCCCGGCCTTGGCGGCGTAGGCCGCCATCGACGCCGACGTGTTGCCCGTGGAGGCGCAGACGACGGCCTCGGCGCCCTCGTGCTTGGCGACCGACATCGCGGCGGTCATGCCGCGGTCCTTGAAGGAGCCGGTCGGGTTGCTGCCCTCGACCTTGAGCCACACGGTGCCGCCGGTGAGCCCGGACAGCCACTCGGAGTGCACCAGCGGGGTGCCGCCCTCGCCGAGCGTGATCGCCGGCATGTCCTCGGGCAGGAGGTCGAACAGCGGGCGGTACTCCTCGATCACCCCGCGCCACTGGTGGGTGGGCCAGACGCTCACTCGGCCTCTCCCTCCACGCGCATCACCGACGACACCTCGTGGACGATGTCCATCGCGCGCAGCGCCTCGACGGTCGCGCTGAGCTGGGCGTCGGTGGCCTGGTGGGACACCACGACCAGCTGGGCGTCGGCGCCGCGGCCCTCCTGCCGGACGGTCTGGATCGAGACGTCGTGGTCGGCGAACGCGGTGGCGACGGCGGCGAGCACGCCGGCGCGGTCGTCGACGTCGAGCGCCACGTGGTAGCGGGTGCGGGTCTCGCCCATCGGCAGCACCTCGCGGGCGGCGTACGCCGACTCGCCGGCGCCGCGGGTGCCGGCGAGGCGGTTGCGGGCCACCGTCACCAGGTCGCCGAGCACCGCCGAGGCGGTGGGGGCGCCACCGGCGCCGGGACCGTAGAACATCAGCTGGCCGGCCGCCTCGGACTCGACGAAGACGGCGTTGAACGCCTCGCGGACCGAGGCCAGCGGGTGGCTGCGCGGGATCATCGCCGGGTGCACCCGCACGGCGACGGCCTCGCCGTCGGCGCCGTCGCGCAGCTCGGCGATGGCGAGCAGCTTGACCACCCGGCCGGTGTCGCGGGCCGAGCGCATGTCGGCGGCGGTGACCTCGGTGATGCCCTCCCGGTGGACGTCGGCCGCGGTGACCCGCGAGTGGAACGCCAGCGACGCGAGGATCGCCGCCTTCGCCGCGGCGTCGAAGCCCTCGACGTCGGCGGTCGGGTCGGCCTCGGCGTAGCCCAGCTCCTGCGCCTCCTCGAGCGCCTCGGCGAAGCCGCTGCCCTGGGTGTCCATCTTGTCGAGGATGAAGTTGGTGGTGCCGTTGACGATCCCCAGCACGCGGGTCACCCGGTCGCCGGCCAGCGACTCGCGCAGCGGGCGCAGGATCGGGATGGCGCCCGCGACGGCCGCCTCGAAGTAGAGGTCGCGACCCTCTCCCCCGGCCGCCTTGTCGGCGGCCTCGAAGAGCGTGGAGCCGTCCTCGGCGATCAGCGCCTTGTTGGCGGTGACCACGGAGGCACCGTGCTCCAGCGCCGCCAGGATGAGCGACCGGGCGGGCTCGATGCCGCCGATCACCTCCACGACCACGTCGACGTCGTCGCGGGCCACCAGGGCGTGGGCGTCGGTGGTGAGCAGCCCGTCGGGCACCTCGACCTCGCGCGGCGCGTCGATGCGGCGGACCGCGACGCCCACCAGCTCGACCGGCGCCCCGACCCGGGCCGCGAGGTCGTCGGCGTGCTCGTCCAGCAACCGCACCACCTGCGAGCCGACCGAGCCGCAGCCCAGCACGGCCACGCGGACACTGGACCGCACGGGTCGCTCACTCATCCGTCACACCCACATCGGTCGCCAACAGGTCGTCATAAGTCTCTCGTCGTACGACGACGCGCGCGACGCCGTCCCGCACCGCGACCACGGGTGGGCGCAGGGCGTGGTTGTAGTTCGAGGCCATCGACCGGCAGTAGGCGCCGGTGCCCGGCACCGCCAGTAGATCACCCGGCGCGACGTCGCCGGGCACGAACTCGTCCTTGACCACGATGTCGCCGGCCTCGCAGTGCTTGCCCACGACCCGCGCCAGCGTCGGGGCGGCCGCCGAGGTGCGCGAGGCGACGGCGCAGGAGTAGTCGGCGTCGTAGAGCGCGGTGCGGATGTTGTCGCTCATCCCGCCGTCGACGCTGACGTAGGTGCGCCGCTGGCCGCCGTCGAGCTCGACCTCCTTGACGGTGCCGACGGTGTAGACCGTGCACATGGCCGGTCCGACGATCGCGCGACCCGGCTCGATCGACAGCGCCGGCTCGGGGATGCCCAGCGCGCGGCACTCGTGCTCGACGATCTTGCTCATCTCGGTGGCCAGCTGCGCGGGGTCGGCCGGGTCGTCCTGCGTGGTGTAGGCGATGCCGAAGCCGCCGCCCAGGTCCATCTCGGGCAGCGTCACGCCGAGCTCGTCGGAGATCCGCGCCTGCAGGGCGAGCACCCGGCGGGCCGCCACCTCGAACCCGGAGGTGTCGAAGATCTGGCTGCCGATGTGGGAGTGCAGGCCCAGCAGCTCGAGCCCGTCGGCGGCGAGCACCCGGCGCACGGCCTCGAGCGCGTCGCCCGCGGTGATCGAGAAGCCGAACTTCTGGTCCTCGTGGGCGGTGGCGATGTATTCGTGGGTGTGCGCCTCGACGCCCGCGGTGACGCGCACCATGACCCGGGCGGAACGGCCGGTGTCGGCGGCGATCTCGGCCAGCCGGTCGATCTCGTGGAAGGAGTCGACGATGATCCGCCCCACCCCGACCGCGACGGCGTGACGCAGCTCCATCGTCGTCTTGTTGTTGCCGTGGAAGCCGATCCGCGCGGGGTCGAAGCCGGCGGCCAGCGCCACCCGGAGCTCCCCCTCGGAGCAGACGTCGAGGCTCAGCCCCTCCTCGGCCACCCAGCGAGCCACCTCGGTGCACAGGAAGGCCTTGCCGGCGTAGAACACCTCGTAGTCGTCGAAGGCGTCACGGAACGCGCGGGCCCGGGCCCGGAAGTCCGCCTCGTCGAGGACGTACGCCGGGGTGTTGTGGTCGGCGACCACGTCGGCGAGGGCCATCCCGCCGACCCGCAGCGCGCCGTCGTCGTCGCGATGGGCCGTCGACGACCAGAGGTGCGGGACCAGGGCGTTGGGGTCGACCGGCTCCCGCAGCCACGCCGGGCCCTTGAGGGCCCCCTCGGCATGGGCCCACCCGGCCTCGTGCGCGCGCATCGCTCAGCTCACTCCCGCCGGGTCACATCCGCTCGGGCGCCGAGACGCCGAGCAGAGCGAGGCCGTTGACGAACACCTGACGGGTGGCGGCCACCAGCACCAGGCGTGCCTCGTTGACGGGCCGGACCGGCTCGTCGCCCTGGGGCAGCATCCGGCACTCCTTGGTGTCGTACCACTTGTTGAACACCGACGCGGTGTCCTCGAGATAGCGCGCCACCCGGTGCGGCTCGCGCAGCTCGGACGCGCTGGCCACCACCCGCGGGAACTCCGCGAGCGCGCCGAGCACCTCGCCGTCGCGCTCGTGGACCAGCAGCGCCGGGTCGAAGCCGTCGGTGTCGACGCTCATCCCGAGGTCGGCGGCGTTGGCCATCATCCGGCAGGTCCGCGCGTGGGCGTACTGCACGTAGTAGACCGGGTTGTCGTTGCTGGTGCGGGTGATCTGCTCGATGTCGAGCGTCAACGGGGAGTCGGCGGGATAGCGCGCCAGGGAGTAGCGCAGCGCGTCGACGCCGATCTCGTCGACCAGCTCGCCGAGCGTGATGATGTTGCCGGCCCGCTTGGACAGCCGCACCTCCTCGCCACCGCGCACGATCTTGACCAGCTGCCCGATCAGCACCTCCAGCGTCTGGTCGGGGTCGTCGCCGGTGCAGGCGGCCATCGCCCGCAGCCGGCCGACGTAGCCGTGGTGGTCGGCGCCGAGCAGGTAGAGCAGCGTGTCGAAGCCGCGCTGCCGCTTCTCGACGTAGTAGGCGGTGTCGCTCGCGAAGTAGGTCAGCTCCCCGTTGGAGCGGATCAGGACGCGGTCCTTGTCGTCGCCGAAGTCGGTGGTGCGCATCCACAGCGCGCCGTCGGCGTCGAAGAGGTGACCCTGGTCGCGCAGCTTCTCCAGCCCGGCGGCGACGTCGTCGCTCTCGTGCAGCGACCGCTCGGAGAACCACACGTCGAAGTGCGTCTGGAAGCCGTCGAGCTGCTGCTGCTGCTCGGCCAGCTGGAGGGCGTAGCCGGCCTCGCGGAAGGCGACGGTCCGCTCCTCGCCCTCGAGGTCGAGTATGGCGGGGTCCGCCGCGACGATGGCGTCGGCGAGGTCCTGCACGTAGGCCCCGTGGTAGCCGTCCTCGGGGACCTCCTGCCCCAGCGCGCGCGCCTCGAGCGAGGCGCCGAACAGGTCCATCTGCCGGCCCCGGTCGTTGATGTAGAACTCGCGCGTGACCTCGGCCCCGGCGGCCTCCAGCACCCGGGCGATGGCGTCGCCGACGACCGCCCACCGGGTGTGACCCAGATGCAGCGGGCCGGTCGGGTTGGCCGAGATGAACTCGACGTTGACCCTCTGTCCCGCCAACGTGCTCGTGTGGCCGTACGCCGACCCGGCGGCGACGATGTCGGCGGCGACCCGCCCCTGCGCGTCGGCCGCCACGCTGACGTTGAGGAACCCGGGCCCGGCGATCTCGACGGCCTCGATGCCGGCGTCGGCGCGGAGCCGCTC
>JAUILS010000164.1 GCA_030432975.1 Actinomycetes bacterium | reverse complement strand
GTTCGGCACCAGCACCTCGGCCTACCAGATCGAGGGCGCCTGGCTCGAGGACGGCAAGGGCCTGTCGATCTGGGACACCTTCAGCAACCTCCCCGACCGCATCCTCGACGGCTCCACCGGCAGCGACGCCTGCGACCACTACCACCGCTACCGCGAGGACGTCGCGCTGATGAAGCAGCTCGGCGCCCCGGGCTACCGCTTCTCGATCTCGTGGCCGCGCGTCCAGCCGCTCGGCTTCGGCGAGGTCAACCAGGCTGGGCTCGACTTCTACGACCGGCTCGTCGACGAGCTGTGCGAGGCCGGCATCAAGCCGATGGTCACGCTCTACCACTGGGACCTCCCCCAGGAGCTGGAGGACCGCGGCGGCTGGCTCGACCGCAACATGGCCGGCGTCTTCGGCGAGTTCGCCCGCATCGTCGCCACCCGGCTCGGCGACCGGGTCGAGCACTGGATCCCGATCAACGAGCCCAACGTCGTGACCATGCTCGGCTACGCCACCGGCGTCCACGCGCCCGGCCACCAGCTGCTCTTCGACGCCCTCCCCGTGGCCCACCACCTGCTTCTCGCCCACGGCCGGGCGACCGTCGCCCTCCGCGAGGCGGGCGCCATGAGCGTCGGCTGCGCCAACAACCACGCGCCGATGTGGCCGGCGAGCGACGACGACGCCGACGTCGGCGCGACCAAGCTCTTCGACGCGCTGTGGAACGGGCTCTACCTCGAGCCGATGCTGCTCGGCCGCTACCCGGTCGACCTGGCGCCGTTCATGGACGAGTTCGTCGAGCCCGGCGACCTCGCGATGATCCGGCAGCCGCTCGACTTCTACGGCATCAACTACTACAACCCGATGAAGATCGCGGCGACGCCGGAGGACTCCGAGCTGCCGTTCGAGCAGATGCCCATCGTCGGCTACCCCACCACCGACTTCGGCTGGCCGGTCGTCCCCGACGCGCTGCGCGAGTGGCTGATCACGATGCGCGCCCGCTACCGCGCGGCGATCCCGCCGATCTACATCACCGAGGCCGGCTGCTCCTACGGCATGGGCCCCGACGAGGACGGCGTCGTTGACGACCAGCCGCGCATCGACTACCTCGACGCCCACCTGCGCGCCGTCGCCGAGGCGGTCCGGATCGGCATCGACATCCGCGGCTTCTACACCTGGAGCCTGCTCGACAACTGGGAGTGGGCCGAGGGTTTCACCCAGCGCTTCGGGCTGGTGCACGTGGACTACGAGACGCAGGCGCGCACGCCCAAGCGCTCCTTCGACTGGTACGCCCGCGTCGTCGCCGCCACCCGCTGACCGCGAGATGCGGGCTATGGCGGCGCGAGATGCGCGCCGTGGCGCCCCGAGATGCGGGGTGTGGCGCTAGAAGGAGTGCTTGACCTCCATCACCGCCCGCACCCGGTCGAGGTCGAACGGCTCGCCGAGCCAGTCGTGCAGCCCGCGCAGCGTCGTCGGGTCGGCGGCCCAGTCGTCGTAGTGCACGTGGTAGGCCGCGTCGCCGAGGTCGGCGGCCACCGCCAGGATGCTGCTCTCGATCCGGAGGAGCGCCTCGGCGGCGTCGTCGCGCTTGGCCCACCACTTGCTCCGGGCCACCGCGGCATGGTCGCGGGTGTTGACCACGAACCGCGCTCCTGGGAAGACCTGCCGCAGGAAGTCGACGTACGCCGGCAGGTCGTCGTAGGCCCACCGGATCTCCTTGAACCCGGTGACCCGGGTGTCCGGCGCCGGACGGAGCAGCGTGTCGACGACCAGCCGGCGCAGCGCGGCGAGCGCCTCGGCCTCGGGATAGCCGGTGATGCCGTAGAACGGCATCGTCGGCCGCTCCGTGCGCTCGTGGTTGCGGTGGCCGACCTCGTGGACGCAGCGGGAGTGGAAGTCGTAGAGGCCGCGCACGGCGCCGGCGTTCTCGCCACGGATGAGGTAGCCCGGCAGCGCGTTGAGCAGGCCCTGGAGCAGCGTCGAGCCGGACCGTCCGTAGGTCATCACGAACAGGTACGACGGCTCGGCCACACCGCGCAGCCTAGCGGCGCGGAGCGGCGACTCGGGGCTCCGGCGGGCCACGCCGTAGGCTGTCCGCCATGGCCAGCAGCACGGCAGAGACGCCGGCGGCGGGCGCCTCGGCGCCGCCGTCGGGAGACCGGCGACTCGTCTTCGTCGTGGGATCGGGCCGCAGCGGCACCAGCACCATGTCGGGGACGCTGCAGACGCTCGGGATCCACGTGCCGCAGCCGGAGGTGTCGGCCGACGACACCAACCCCAAGGGCTTCGGCGAGCCGCAGTGGGTCGTCGACTTCCACGACGAGCTGCTCAAGCGCTGCCAGGTGCAGGTCTCCGACGCCCGCCCGGCGGCGTGGTTCGAGGCCGGCAAGCTCGCGACCGTCGACGAGCTGCGCGAGCGGCTGCACGACTGGGTCGAGCAGCAGTTCGTCGAGGGCGGCAACGAGATCGTGGTCAAGGACCCGCGGCTGTCGTGGTTTCTCGGGCTGTGGCGGGGCGCCGCAGTCCGCGCCGGGGCCACCCCGTCGTACATCACGATGCTGCGGCCGGTGACCGAGGTGGTCGGCAGCAAGCAGAAGTACTACTCCTCGCGCTTCGGCGAGGTCAGCCGCACCGCCGCCTGGGTCAACATGATGTTGCACACCGAGCGGGCCACCCGCGACGGCGTGCGCGCCTTCGTGCGCTACCACGACCTGCTCAGCGACTGGACCGTCCCGCTGTTCGCGATCGGCGAGCAGTTCGACCTCACGGGCGTGCAGACCGCGTCGGCCAACGACATCCGCAAGGTCCACAACTTCATCGACCCGAGCCTGCGCCGGGTGAGCGCGACCTGGGACGACCTGCACGTGCCTCCGCGGCTGCGTGAGGTGGCTGACGAGACCTGGCAGGCCCTGGACTCGATGGCCGAGCCCGACGGCGACACCGCCGAGACGCGCGCCACTCTCGACCAGCTCCGGGTGGCCTACGCCGACCTCTACGACGAGTCCGAGGCGCTCGCCCAGTCCAGCGTGATCGCCGCCCGGCGGGCCGGCCAGCGCCAGGCGCCCCCGCCTCCGCCGGCGCCCACCCGCCGGGTGGACCGCATCCCGCACGGCGTCCGGGCGATGGTGCCCGGCCGGGTCCGCCGCGGGCTCCGCAAGGCCCTCGGCCGGGAGCGCTGAGCGGGGTGAGCCCCGCCCCGTCCTCCTCGGCCGCCCCACCGTCGGCCGCCCCACCGTCGGCTGCGCCGACGTCGGCCGCGCCGTCCCCGCTGGACCCGACGGCCCGGCTGGTCAACCGCGAGGGCCGCGACGACTACGACGCGACCTGGCCGTGGGCCGCGCTCCCCGACCACGCCCGCCTGCCGCAGGCGACGACCGTGGTGCTCCGGGTGCGCAACGAGGCCCGCAGCCTGCCGTTCGTGCTGCCCGCGCTGGTGCGCACCTGCGAGGCGATCGTGCTGGTCGACAACGGCTCCGACGACGGCACCCCGGAGGTCGCCGCGAAGGTCGTCGGCGAGCTCGGCGCGGCCGACCGGCTGACCGTCACCGACTATCCCTTCGCCGTCAGCCGGTGCGGTCCCGAGCACCTGCACACGCCGGCCGACTCGGTGCACTCGCTGACCTACTTCTACAACTGGGCCTTCAGCCACGCGCGGACGGCGTACTCCCTGAAGTGGGACGGCGACATGGTGCTCACCCGTGACGGGGAGGAGCTGCTGCGCGACCTCGCCTGGCAGCTGCCCGGTCGCGACGTGGTGCTGTCGGTGCCGCGGCACAGCCTCTACGTCGAGTCCGACCGGGTCGCCTACCTCGACCTCGGCTTCGCCAACGCCGAGCCCTACGGCTACCCGATGGGGCCCGACTACGTGCACGTCAAGGCGTTCGAGTGGGAGCTGCGGCTCTACCCCGACGCCGCGCGCCACCTGCGCCTGCCCGAGGGCAGCTCGGTCGAGCTGAAGTGGCTCGACTCCGACGAGTTCGCCCACTGGACCAGCCCCGAGGCGTTCGCCGAGAGCGCGCGCACCCGCCGCAAGCGCCGCGAGTACCAGCTGTTCACCGACCTGGCCGCCGGCCGCTGGGAGGGCCAGCCGGGGATCACCCGGATCGAGGCGCCGGCCGGGGTCCACGTCGTCGACCACGTCACCCAGACCTGGCTGCCCCAGGCGCCGCGGCCGCTGGTCGACCGCAGCATCGAGGAGCCGCGGAGGACCGCCTCGTGAGCGCGGGTGGGGGCACGGTCGGGAGCGGGACCCCCGACATCGCCTGCCTCGAGGGCGACCCGGCGTACGACGTCCGCTGGGCCTGGCACGACGGGCCGCTGGAGCCCGGACTCACCTGCGTCTTCCGCGTGAAGAACGAGGCGCGCAACCTGCCGTGGGTGCTGCCGCCGATGTTCCGGGCGGTGCAGCGCGTCGTGCTCGTCGACAACATGAGCGACGACGAGACCGGCCGGGTGGGGCACGACGTGGCCGAGGAGTGCGGCGCGCTCGACCGCTACACCGGGCTCGCCTATCCGCACCGGGTGAGTCGCGCGGGCGCTGAGCACCGCGAGACCCCCGCCGACTCCGTGCACTCGCTGACGCACTTCTACAACTGGTCGTTCAGCCACGTGCGGACGGCGTACTCCATGAAGTGGGACGGCGACATGGTGCTGACGCCCGAGGGCGTCGACGCGCTGCGCGACCTGTCGTGGCAGCTCGAGGGGCGCGAGGCCGTGGTCGTCGTGCCGCGGCACCCGCTGACGATCGTCGACGAGCGCACCGGCTGGCTCGACCTCGGCAAGTCGTTCCTGGAGCCCTGGGTCTATCCGATGGGCCCGGACTACACCTTCGTGAAGGCCTTCGAGTGGGAGGTCCGCGAGTGGCCCGAGCGGGCCGAGCGGCTGGTGCTGCCCGACGGGCTGGCGGTGGAGCTGAAGTGGCTCGACTCCGACGAGTTCGCCCACTGGACCGACCCGTCGCAGTTCAACGCGCAGCGCTCGCCGCGCAAGCTGCGGGAGTGGCAGATCGACCGCGCGGTGCGCGAGGGGCGGGGCGGCGAGATCGACGGGCTGGTGGAGATCGTGGCGCCGCCCGGGGTCCACATCGTCGACCACGTCGTCAACGAGTGGCTGCCGCGCGCCGAGCGGCCGCTGGTGGGGCGCCCGCGGCCTGCCGCGGCTCCCGCAGGGACGGCTGGGTCGGCCGGCTCGGCGGGCACCGCGGGTTCGGCCAGCGAGGCTGCGCAGGGGACGCCGGCCGCCGGACCGGGCCGGACCATGGACCCGCTCCAGGTGGCGCTCCGCAACGCCGCGACGCCCGTGCTCGGGCTGGTGCACCCCGACTGCGCGCACCTCGCGCCGCGGCTGCCGGAGGGCTCGACGGTCGTGCAGCTTCCGACCGAGACCGTGCCCGACACGGGCCGTTGGGGGACGATCGTGCTGATCGTGCCCGACCGCGACGCGTTGCAGCGCACGGTCGCCCGGCTGCCCGCCACCCGGGCGACGCGCAACGTCGGCATCTTCCTGGAGTACGCCGACGAGGTGGTCACGCTGACCCCGCGCGACGACTGGCCGCGGATGACGATGATGAGCACGCGCCGCGACCGGCATGAATACGTCACCGTCGCGCGCTTCTCCAACTGGACCGCCGGCAAGGCGGTGCTCTCGGAGTTCGCCCGTCAGGCCGTCCGGCGTGGGCTCACCCCGCACACCGGGCTCCGGGTGGGCGTCCACGGCGGCGCGGTCGCGCCACCCGGCGAGGTGCACGCGATCCGGCTCGACGAGCTCGACGCCGCCAGCGACGCCGACCGCGACGTGCCGCCCGACGTGATCGTCACCGACCAGCCCGACATCTCGCTGGCCGAGCACCACGTCATCGCCCGGGCGCCGGCGGTGGTCGACGAGTCGTCGGGCCCGATGGCGATCGGAGCGCTGGAGGAGCGGATCCTCAACCCGATCGGCTTCGAGCGGGTGGTCACCGAGCCGGTGGGGTCGCTGGTGTCCGTCGACGGGGTGCCCGTGCTGCGGCTGCCCGGCCGTGAGATCGCGACGACTGCTGTCCGCGGCGCGACCGAGCAGATGGTGCACGCGCTGCGGCCGCACCTGGGTGTCGACGTGTCGTGGCCCGAGGGCGAGGACGTCGGCTTCGCCCGCACCGTGGCGGGGCTGGCGATGGCCGGCGTACCGCTCGTCGGGGCCGCGCCGGCCTGGACGCTCTCGCTGCTGGGCGAGCCGGTGGCCGCGGCGCTGAGTGCGTCCGTGGAGCTCGGCGACGAGCTGGCCCGCGAGGAGCACTCCGTGGTGCTCCGGCGTGGGGCGCTGCGCGCGTTCTCCATGCCCGCCTGGCGGGCCCGCGTGGCCGACGGCGCGGGTCTGCGGCCGCCGTACACCCCGAGCGTGAGCGTGGTCGCCGCCAGCATGCGGCCCGACAACCTGGAGCACGTGCTCACCCAGGTCGGCCGGCAGCGCGGCGTCGACCTGGAGGTCGTCTATCTCCCGCACGGCTGGGAGGCCGACCCCGCGCGGGTCGCCGAGGTCGCGGGGCCGCACGTGCGCACGGTCGTCCGGCCGCACCCCTCCGACACGCTCTTCGGCGACGTGCTCGCCGCCGGTGTCGAGGCCGCGTCGGGCGACCTGGTGCTGAAGATGGACGACGACGACTGGTACGGCCCCGACTTCGTCGCCGACCTGCTGCTCGCCCGCGGCTACAGCGGCGCCGACCTGGTGGGCATGCCCGCGGAGTACCTCTACCTCGAGCCGCTCGACACCACCGTCCGCCGCAACGACGGCTCGGAGGAGTTCGGCCGCTTCGTCGCCGGCGGCACGATGATGATCTCGCGGCAGACGATGCGGGAGCTGGGCAACTTCCGGGCGGCACGGCGGTACGCCGACGCCTCGTTGCTCTCCGACCTGCTCGCCGCGGGCGGGACGGTCTATCGCACGCAGGGGTTGGGCTATCTCTTCCGTCGCGGCGACTCCGGCGGCCACACCTGGCAGGCGGACCTCGACTTCTTCCTCGACCCCGAGCGGCTGCGCTTCCGGTGGGACGGCTTCCGTCCCAGTCGGCTGCTGGAGGTGTCCTCGCCCGAGGGGTGAGCGCTGGTCGAGGTGGTCGCCTAGCGCGCTGGTTGAGCGCGCGCGGCGGCGGGCGGCCCGAGGAGGTCCGCCAGGGCCGTCGCAAGGGGTCTCGACACCGGGTCCGCTGGCGGCCGACGGGTGCCTGTGGGTGGCCGTGCTTGTCAGTGATGAGCCGAGAGCCGTGCCTGGCTCGGGCTTGCTGACGGCTGCCGGGTCTTGCTTGCGGGGTCGGGGGCCGGCTGGGGAGGTCGCGGGGCGGCCACGTCGCCTGGGTGGCGGGTGCGGGCAGCGCGCGTCGTGGGGACGCCCGGGTGGGCGGTCTCGGCGAGGCTCGAGACCGCCGGGTCGGCCGTCGGTGCCGGCCTGTGGAGAGGG
>JAUILS010000163.1 GCA_030432975.1 Actinomycetes bacterium | reverse complement strand
GGTGCTGCTCGTCGACTTCGACCCCCAGGGGTCGCTCTCGGTCGGGCTGGGGCTCAACCCGCACGACATGGAGCTCACGGTCTACAACCTGCTGATGGACCGGCAGACCAAGCTCGAGGAGGTCGTGGTCCCGTCTGGCATCCCCGGCATGGACCTGCTGCCCTCCAACATCGACCTCTCCGCCGCCGAGGTGCAGCTGGTCCACGAGGTCGCCCGCGAGCAGACGCTGGCGCGGGTGCTCGCGCCGGCGGTCGAGCACTACGACGTGGTACTGATCGACTGCCAGCCCTCGCTCGGCCTGCTCACCGTCAACGCGCTGACCGCCTCCGACGGCGTGATCGTGCCGCTGGAGTGTGAATACTTCGCGCTGCGCGGCGTGGCGCTGCTCAAGAACACCATCGACAAGGTGCAGGAGCGGCTCAACCCCAAGCTCGAGATCGACGGCGTGCTCGGCACGATGTTCGACGGGCGCACCCTGCACGGCCGCGAGGTCATGCAGCGTCTCGTCGAGGCCTGGGGCGAGCAGGTCTTCCACACCGTCATCCGCCGCACCGTGAAGTTCTCGGACTCCACCGTGGCCGGCGAGCCGATCACGACGTACGCCGCCGACTCGACCGGCGCCGACGCCTACCGCCAGCTGGCCAAGGAGGTGCTCGACCGTTGGCACGACGGGTGAGCATGCCCACGGCGGACGACCTGTTCCGCCCCACCGACCCGGCCACCGGCCCCGCCAGCGACGTCGCCCCCTCGAGGTCGACGTCGCGGGTGCGCGCCGTCCCGGACGCCCCGGAGGAGCCGAGCGGTCCGCCGCGGCCGAGCGGGCGGGTCCGGCACGACGAGAAGATGACGGTCTACGTCACCTCGGCCGAGCTGCTGCACCTCGAGCAGGCGCGGCTGCGGCTGCGTGCCGAGCACGGCCTCGCCGTCGACCGCGGCAGGCTGGTGCGAGAGGCGCTGGCGCTGGTGCTCGCCGAGCTCGAGGAGTCCGGCGAGGACTCGGCGCTGGTGAGGCGGCTGACCGAGGAATGACGGCGACATGAGTACGCCGGCACCCGGCGGCGTCGTCGCCGCCCCCGGCGAGGCGGTCGAGCCTGCCCCCACCCGCGGTGAGGAGGGCACACCGGCGTTCGAGGTCCGGCTCGACAACTTCGAGGGACCGTTCGACCTGCTGCTGCAGCTGATCAGCAAGCACAAGCTCGACATCACCGAGGTCTCGCTGTCGCGGGTCACCGACGAGTTCATCGCCCACGTCAAGGCGGGCGGGCCGGTGTGGGACCTCGAGCAGACCACGTCGTTCCTGCTGGTGGCAGCGACGCTGCTCGACCTCAAGGCCGCCCGGCTGCTGCCCCAGGGCGACGTCGAGGACGAGGAGGACCTCGCGCTGCTGGAGGCGCGCGACCTGCTCTTCGCGCGGCTGCTGCAGTACAAGGCCTTCAAGCAGGTCGCCGGGGTGCTCGAGCGCCGGCTGGCCGAGGAGACCCACCGGCACCCGCGGGCAGTCGGGCTCGAGGAGCGGTTCGCGACCCTGCTGCCCGAGGTGCTGATCGGCATCGGCCTCGACCAGTTCGCCGCCCTGGCCGCCAAGGCGATGGAGCCCAAGCCGATCCACGAGCTGTCGCTGGCCCACATCCACGCGCCCCAGGTGAGCGTGCGTGAGCAGGCCGCTCTGGTGGTCGACCGGCTGCGCCGCTCCGGCACCATGACGTTCCGTGCCCTGTGCGGCGACTCGCCCGACACCCTCACCACCGTCGCTCGGTTCCTGGCGCTGCTGGAGCTCTTCCGCGAGGGCGCCGTCGGCTTCGACCAGGTGTCGCCCCTCGGCGAGCTGACCGTCCGGTGGACCGGGAGCGAGGAGGGCGAGGTCGAGATCGACGACGAGTTCGACCGCCCGCCCGGCGATGACGACCCGCCGCCCGCCGAGGAGATCGGCCAGCCCGACGAGACCGAGCCGACCGGCGAGGCCGACCAGACCGATGGGGCCGACCAGACCGATGGGGCCGACCAGACTGACGAGGCCGACCAGGCCGAGGAGGAGACCCGATGACCGAGCAGGCCGACGACGCGACGCTGGCGGTGCCGATGGCCGACCTGCGGCCGTCGCTGGAGGCGGTCCTGATGGTGGCCGACCAGCCCCTCGACGACGTCGCCCTCGCCTCCGCCGTGGGCTACCCCGTGGGCGAGGTGACCCAGGCGCTGCGCGACCTGGCCGACGACTACACCCAGCAGGGACGCGGCTTCGAGCTGCGCAACGTCGCCGGCGGCTGGCGCTACTACACCCGCGAGGAGTACGCCCCGGTGGTCGAGGGGTTCGTGCTCGACGGGCAGCAGGCACGGCTCACCCAGGCGGCGCTCGAGACGCTGGCGGTCGTCGCCTACAAGCAGCCCGTCTCGCGGGCCCGGGTCTCCGCGATCCGCGGCGTCAACGTCGACGGCGTGATGCGCACGCTGCTCACCCGAGGCCTGGTCGAGGAGGCCGGCCACGACGGCGAGCACGGCGCCACGCTCTATCGCACCACCGGCTACTTCCTGGAGCGGATCGGCATCCAGTCGCTCGACGAGCTGCCCGAGCTGGCGCCGTACCTCCCCGAGATGGACGACCTCGAGGACGAGCTCGCCGGGCTGGCGGAGGCGTCGACCGCCGCGGTCGACACCGCGCCCGCCGACCCCGGCTCGGAGGCCCCGGAGCCGGTCCAGCAGGGCTCCGAGGCCGGGGCGTGACCGACGCGCCCACCCCGCCCGCGGCAGCCGCCGACGACGGCCTGGTCCGCCTGCAGAAGCTGCTGGCCCAGTCGGGCGTGGCGTCGCGACGGCGCTGCGAGGAGCTGATGCTCGACGGCCAGGTCGAGGTCGACGGCGAGGTCGTCACCCGCCTCGGCACCAAGGTCGACCCCCGCACCGCCGTGATCCGGGTGTCCGGCAAGCGGCTGCCGCCGGCCTCGCCGCACGTCTACCTCGCGCTCCACAAGCCGCGCGGTGTGGTCTCGACGATGTCCGACCCGGAGGGACGGCGCACGCTCCAGGACTACGTCGCCGACCGCCCGGAGCGGCTCTTCCACGTCGGCCGGCTCGACACCGACACCTCCGGGCTGATCCTGCTCACCAACGACGGCGACTTCGCGCACCGGCTGGCCCACCCGTCGTACGAAGTCGACAAGATCTACGTCGCGGAGGTCGAGGGCGACCTGACCAAGGCGACGCTGCAGCGGCTCCGCGACGGGGTCACGCTGGAGGACGGCCCCGTCAGGGTGTCGCGGGCGCGGGTGGTTAGCCGGGGTGAGGGCGGGGCCGCCGGTCGGTCCATCGTCGAGCTGGTCATCCACGAGGGCCGCAACCGCATCGTGCGGCGCCTGCTGGACGAGGTCGGCCATCCCGTCCGGCGGCTGACCCGGACCCAGCTCGGCCCGGTGCGGCTGGGCCCGCTGGCGACCGGCCAGCTGCGCGAGCTCACCAGCGACGAGCTCGGCGCCCTGCTGGACGGGGTCGGGCTCTGACCGACCGCCCGCACTAGGGTGTGCCAGGGGCCGGGCCGGCCGGCCCTCCCCACACCGGAGGAGACGAGACCGTGGCCGTGCGTGCCGTGCGGGGCGCGACCCAGCTCGACAGCGACACCCGCGAGCACATGCTCGAGCGTGTCGCGGAGATGGTGACCGACGTGATGGAGTCCAACGGCCTGGAGGTCGACGACTTCATCTCGGTGATCTTCACCGCCACCTCCGACCTGGTCTCGGAGTTCCCCGCGTACGCCGCCCGCCGGCTGGGCTTCGGCGACATCCCGCTGCTCTGCGCCCGCGAGCTCGAGATCGACGGCTCGATGCCCCGGGTGGTGCGGATGATGGCGCACGTCGAGACCGACCTGCCGCGCGCCGATGTCACCCACTGCTACCTCCACGGCGCCGCCGCGCTCCGCAAGGACCTCACCCGCACCCGCTCGGTGCCCGACGAGGACGAGGCCGAGGGGTCGGGCTCGTGACCGACCGGCTCACCGGCCCGGTGCTGGTGGTCGGCACCGGACTCCTCGGCACGTCCGTGGCGCTGGCCTGCCGACGCGCCGGCATCGAGACGCTGCTCGCCGACGTGTCGGCCGAACACCTGCGCACCGCCTCGGGCCTGGGCGCAGGGCGCCCGCTCCGCGACGACGACGCGCCCCAGGTCGTGGTCGTGGCGGTGCCGCCCGACCATCTCGCGGACGCCGTGGCCGCCGCCCTGCTCACCACGAACGCCGTGGTGACCGACGTCGGCAGCATCAAGTCACAGCCGCTGGCCGCCGTGGCGGGCGAGGTGTCGCCGGGCGAGCTGACCCGCTACGTCGGGTCGCACCCGATGGCCGGCAGCGAGCGCTCCGGCCCGCTGGCCGCCAGCGAGGCGCTGTTCGACGGCCGCCCCTGGGCGGTGACCCCCCACGAGGGCAGCCAGGCCGACGCGGTGGCGCTGGTCGAGGAGCTGGCCCGGGTGTGCGGCGGCCTGCCGCTGCGGCTGGCGCCCGACGAGCACGACCGCGCCGTGGCCCGGGTCTCCCACCTGCCGCAGCTGGTGTCGGCGCTGGTGGCGGCGCGGCTCGCCGACGCCCCCGCCGACCATCTCGCCCTGTCCGGGCAGGGGGTGCGTGACGTGACCCGCATCGCCGCCAGCGACCCGGGGCTGTGGCGGCAGATCGTGGCCGGCAACGCCGACGCGGTCCTGGCGATGCTGGGCGAGCTGCGCGGCGAGCTGGATGCGCTGATGGCCGCGGTCGGCAGCGGCTCCGGGGAGGCGATCGAGCGCGTCCTGGAGCGCGGCGTGGCCGGCACCCAGGCGATCCCCGGCAAGCACGGCGGCGCGCCGACCCCCACCGCCTCGGTCTTCGTCACCGTGCCCGACCACCCGGGCAACCTGGCCCGGCTCTTCACCGACGCGGGCGAGAGCGGCGTCAACATCGAGGACGTCCGCATCGACCACGACCCGGGCCGCGAGACCGGTCTCATGGAGCTGCTTGTCGACGAGGCGCTCGCCGACCGGCTGCTCGCCGCTCTCGAGTCGAAGGGCTGGGTCGCCCACCGGTAGGCTGACCCGGATCGTACGCCGCCCTGCCGCACCCGGCTCCGCGCGGCCACCCTTCCCTCGAGAGGCACCCCGTGAGCACCGACGCGCCCGTCGCCGACGCGACCGACCGGCTGGTGATCGCGATCGACGGTCCCTCCGGCTCGGGCAAGTCCAGCACCTCTCGCGGCGTCGCCGCGCGGCTCGGGTTGCGCTACCTCGACACCGGGGCGATGTACCGCGCCGTCACCTGGTGGATGCTCGACCACGGCGTCGACGTCTCCGACGCGGCGGCCGTGGCCGCGCACGCGGAGGAGCCGGTGGTCGAGTCCGGCACGGACCCGCTGGCGCCGACGATCAGCGTCGACGGCGTCGACGTGTCGGTTGAGATCCGTGGCGAGGCCGTCAACGGCGCGGTGAGCCCGGTCAGCGCGGTCCCCGAGGTCCGCGCGCGGATGCTCGAGCTGCAGCGCGCGGCAGCCGCCGAGGGCGGGATCGTCGTCGAGGGCCGCGACATCGGGTCCGTGGTGCTCCCCGACGCGCCGGTCAAGGTCTACCTCACCGCCGACCCCGAGGCTCGCGCGGCCCGCCGGGCCCTGGAGGAGGGCGGCTCCGACGTCGCGGCGACGCAGGCCTCGCTGCTGCAGCGTGACGCCATCGACTCCACGCGTGCCACATCGCCCCTGGTGATGGCCGACGGCGCGGCCCACCTCGACACGACGGCACACACCCTCGACGAGGTGATCGACCAGGTCGTCGCGCTGGCCCGGTCGGTGGCCGCGGGGGAGGGGCCGTGATGAGCGACGACCGACCCCTCGACGACCACGCGGTCGAGCTCGACGCCGACTCCTCCGGCGAACAGACCGGCCCGCTGCCGGTGCTCGCCGTGGTGGGCCGCCCCAACGTCGGCAAGTCCACCCTGGTCAACCGGATCATCGGACGCCGCGAGGCGGTCGTGGAGGACCGGCCGGGCGTCACCCGCGACCGGGTGTCCTACGACGCGCAGTGGAGCGGTCGCGCCTTCACCGTCGTCGACACCGGCGGCTGGGACCCCGACGCTCGTGGCATGGCCGAGCGGATCAAGGCGCAGGCCGAGATCGCGGTCTCGCTGGCCGACGCGGTGCTGTTCGTGGTCGACGCCACGGTCGGCATCACCGACGCCGACGAGGCGGTGGTCAAGGTGCTGCGCCGCTCGGGCAAGCCGGTGGTGCTCGCGGCCAACAAGGTCGACGACGCCCGCACCGAGGCCGAGGCCTACGGCCTGTGGAGCCTCGGCCTGGGCGAGCCGCACGTCGTCTCCGCTCTGCACGGGCGCGGGTCCGGCGACCTGCTCGACGCCTGCCTGGCCGCCCTGCCCGAGCCCCCGCCCGAGCGAGAGGCGACGGTCGGTGGGCCGCGGCGGGTGGCGCTGGTCGGCAAGCCCAACGTCGGCAAGTCCTCGCTGCTCAACAGGCTCGCGGGTGAGGAGCGCGTCGTCGTCGACAACGTCGCCGGCACCACCGTCGACCCGGTCGACGAGCTGGTCGAGCTCGGTGGCCGCAGCTGGCGGTTCATCGACACCGCCGGCATCCGCAAGCGGGTCAAGGAGGCCTCGGGCCACGAGTACTACGCGTCGCTGCGCACCGCCACCGCCATCGACCGCGCCGAGGTCGTCGTACTGCTCGTCGACGGCGGCGAGTCGATCTCCGAACAGGACCTGCGGATCATCCAGACCGTGCGCGAGGCGGGCCGCGCCGTGGTGATCGCCTTCAACAAGTGGGACCTCGTCGACGCCGAGCGGCGCTACTACCTCGACCGCGAGATCGAGCGCGATCTGGTGCAGGTGGCATGGGCCCCCCGGATCAACATCACCGCCCGCACCGGCTGGCACGTCGACCGGCTGGTCCCGGCGATCGACCGCGCCCTGGAGGGCTGGGAGACCCGCGTCCCCACGGGGGCGCTCAACTCCTTCCTCGGCCGGCTGGTGGCGGAGCACCCACACCCGGTCCGCGGCGGCAAGCAGCCCAAGATCCTGTTCGGCACCCAGGCCTCGACGGCGCCCCCGGTCTTCATCCTGTTCACCAGCGGCAAGCTCGAGGCGTCGTACGAACGCTTCATCGAGCGGCGGCTGCGCGAGGAGTTCGGCTTCGTCGGCACCCCGATCGTGCTGCAGCAGCGGCCGCGCGAGAAGCGCAAGCGCTGACCGGGACCGAGGCGGGCCGAGAGGCGGGCCCGTTTGGGGCCGTGCGGCCCTCCTGCGGTACTGTTCACTCCGCTCGCGCGGCGAGCATCGGGCTGTGGCGCAGCTTGGTAGCGCACTTGACTGGGGGTCAAGGGGTCGCAGGTTCAAATCCTGTCAGCCCGACCGATGTGATGTCGCAAGACATTGGAATAGCCGGACCTGCGAAGTCGTAGGTCCGGCTATTGCTTTGTGGGGCCTGGTGGTCGGCCGGTGGGCTGGTAGTCGCGGGTGGGGTCCAGGGTG
>JAUILS010000162.1 GCA_030432975.1 Actinomycetes bacterium | reverse complement strand
CAAGGCGCTCGACGCCCGGCTGGTGCTGCCCGACTACCCGCTGGCGCCCGAGCACACCTGGCGCGACTCGCACACCCAGCTCGCCGACCTCACCGAGGCGTGGTCCGGCCGCCCGGGCGGTGCGGTGCTGGTCGGCGACTCCGCCGGCGGCGGGCTGGCGCTCGCCGTCGCGCAGACGCTGCGCGACCGCGGCGGAGCGCAGCCCCGGTCGATGGTGCTGCACTCCCCGTGGGCGGACCTCACGATGAGCGCCCCCGACACCGACGAGTTCGACCGCCGTGACGCCTGGCTGTTCCTCAGCAAGGCCCACGAGTACGGCGGGTGGTGGGCCGGGTCCCCCGCCGACCTGGGCCGCCCCGAGGTGAGCCCCGCACTGGCCGACCTCTCCGGGCTTCCCCCGACGGTGATGTTCTACGGCGGCCGGGAGCTGCTCACCCCCACGTGCCGGATGCTGGCCCGCCGCGCGGCGGAGGCCGGGTGGTCGCTCACCGCGGTCGAGGAGCCCGGGGCGATGCACGTCTACACGCTGCTGCCCGGCCTGCCCGAGGGACGCCGCGCGCTGCGGCGCGCCGTGGAGCACTGCCGGTGAGCGACGCCGCCGGCCGTGGAGCGGCCCCCCGCGTGACGGCGTACTCCTTCGACGAGCTGGGCCCCCGGACGGCGTACGCCCTGTGGCGGCTGCGGCAGCACGTGTTCGTGGTGGAGCAGGCCTGCCCCTACCCCGACCTCGACGGCCGCGACCCCGAGCCCGGCACCCGCCACCTGCTGCTCGAGGACGACGGGGCGCTGGTCGGCTGTCTGCGGCTTCTCGACGACGGCGACGCGCTGCGGATCGGCCGGGTCGTGGTGGCCGCCCCCGCGCGCGGCCGCGGTCTCGCGAGGCTGCTGATGGAGGAGGCGATGCGCGTCGTCGGCGACCGCCCCGCCCGGCTCGACGCCCAGCTCGGCCTCGCCGAGTGGTACGCCAGCTTCGGCTTCGTCGCCACCGGCCCGGCCTTTGACGAGGACGGCATCATGCACCTGCCCATGGCACGCCCCGGTCGGGGATAGTCCAGTGCGTTTTCGGGCCGGATCAGCCCGAATCGCCCCGAATACGCACTGGACTATCCCTCACCGCGCGCCGTGTCACTCCGGTGGGAGGCCGAGGTCGCGGACGAGGTAGAGCCACGGGAAGGCCCGGCAGCCGATCTGCCAGCCGTCGCGCTCGTAGGAGGCCGCCGCGCGCCGCCAGACGACGCGGCGGTGCTCCCACTGCGTGTCGGTGCGAACCATGGTGTGGGTCAGCATCCCGGCGCCGACCGTGTGCCATCCCTGACGCCCCGCCAGCTCCAGCTCCCGCATCTCGTCGAACGCGGTGACGGGGCCGAGCGTCCGGGTCTCGGGGTCCGCCTCAAGTGGCGCGGCACCGAAGCGCTGCTGCACCGCCTGCCGGGTCAGCCCCAGGACCTCGCCGATCGCGGCCCAGCTGTGGCCGTGGGCCCGCGCTGCGACCACGGACTGCCGCAGCAGGTCACGTACCACGACGTCCGCCTCAGCCGCCCGCGCCACGATGGCGAGGTGGTCGGCCGGATCCGTCGGGTCGAACGGCTGGCCGGCCTCGCCGGCCAGGATCGCCTTGCCGATCGCATCGGCGAGCGGGCCCGCCTCGACGGTCACGCCGGGTCCGGCTCGTCGTCGGCGCGGTCACGACTGGGGAGCCAGGCGTCGCGGGGGCCGCGCCGCTCCTTGACCAGAGCCCAGACTCCGAGCACCACCAGGGCCAGGGTCGCGCCCTGGAAGAAGCCCTTCGGGAAGCCTCCCTCGAAGGCCAGGCTGAGTGCGAAGGCACCGACGCCGAGGACGACGAGGGCCAGTCCTGCGGTGAGTCCGAGGTGTCGTTTCATGGCGTCAACATATTCTTGACGCACCCCCTTGTCAAGAATCCCTTGACGCCCCGGTCGGAGATAGTCCAGTGCGTTTTCGGGCCGGATCAGCCCGAATCGCCCCGAATACGCACTGGACTATCCCTCACCGCGCGCCGGAGCGGGGGCGGCGTCGGAGCCGCGGGCGCGGATAGGGTCCACCCGTGGTGGGTGGGTACGTCGTCGTGACCGGTGGCATCGCCCTGGACCTGAAGGCCCGGGCCAATGCCGCCCTCGTGCGCGGCTCCAGCAACCGCGGCACGCTCACCCGTTGCCCCGGCGGGGTCGCCCGCAACATCGCCGAGAACCTCGCCCGCCTCGACACCGCCGTGCACCTCGTCGGGGCCGTCGGCGACGACCCGCTGGGCACCGAGCTGGTCGAGAAGACCCGCGCGGCGGGCGTGACCGTCGTGCCCGTGGGCCGGCGGGAGCTGACCGGCACCTACACCGCGATGCTCGACGAGCACGGCGAGCTCGTGGCGGGGGTCGCCGACCTCGCGGCCACCGAGGCGCTCGCCCCCGACGACCTCGCCGTGATGCTGCCGCTGGTGGCCGGCGCCGCGATGCTGGTCGCCGACGCGAACCTGCCGGTGTCGTTCCTGCACAACCTGGTCGTCCGCGCCCGCGACGCCCGGGTGCCCGTCGTCCTCGACCCGGTCAGCGTGCCCAAGGCAGGGCGCGTGGCGGCGGTGCTCGACCCGAGGCACCCGGTGCTGCTGGTCAGCCCCAACCGCGACGAACTGGCGGCGCTCACCGGGGCCTCCACGGGGTCGCGGTCGGAGCTGGTGAGCGCGGCCCGCCGGCTGTGCGCGCTGGGTAGCGAGAACGTCTGGGTGCGGATGGGCGCCGAGGGCTCCCTGCTGGTCCCTCGCGCCGGCGACCCCGTGCCGCTGGGAGCCCACCAGGTCAAGGCGGTCGACGTCACCGGCGGCGGCGACGCGATGCTCGCCGGGCTGGTGCACCGCTGGCTGCTCGGCGACCCGCTGGCCGAGGCGGCGGCCTACGGCCAGGCCGTCGCCGCGCTGACCGTCACCAGCGACGAGACCGTGCGGCCCGACCTGACCCCCGAGCTCGTCGAGACCCAGCTGGCTCGGCCGGTGGGGAGATGGCGATGAGCGGCCCGGTCGACCTGGCTCCGGAGGTCGCGGACGCCCTCGCCGACGGACGACCGGTGGTCGCCCTGGAGAGCACGATCATCAGCCACGGCATGCCCTACCCGCAGAACGTCGCCATGGCGGTCGAGGTGGAGGGGATCGTCCGTGACGCGGGCGCCGTGCCCGCGACGATCGCGGTGCTCGGCGGGCGCCCGCTGGTCGGACTCGCTCACGACCAGCTCGAGGTGCTCGCCTCCGACCCGTCGGTGGCCAAGGCCAGCGTCCGCGACCTGGCGGTGCTGGCGGCGCAGGGCCGCCACGGCGCCACGACGGTCGCGGCGACGATGCGCCTCGCGGCGCTCGCGGGCATCCGGGTGTTCGTGACCGGCGGCCTCGGCGGCGTCCACCGCGGGGCGCAGCAGAGCTTCGACATCTCCGCCGACCTGACCGAGCTCGCGCGCACCCCGGTCGCCGTGGTCTGCGCCGGGGTGAAGTCGATCCTCGACATCGGCCTGACCCTCGAGGCGCTCGAGACGCTGGGCGTGCCGGTGCTGGGCGTCGGCACCGAGGACTTCCCGTCGTTCTACTCCCGCACCAGCGGCTTCCGGGCCCCGACGGCCGTGGAGTCCCCCGCCGAGGTCGCCCGCGTGATGCGGGCGCACTGGGGGCTCGGGCTCCCGGGCGGCCTGGTGGTCGCCAACCCGATCCCGGCGGCGGACGAGATCCCCGCCGACGAGATCGGCGCGGTGATCGAGCACGCGCTGGCCGACCTCGAGGGGCTCGGCATCGGCGGGCAGGCCGCGACGCCGTACCTCCTCGGGAGGATCGTCGAGCTCACCGACGGCGCCAGTCTCACCGCCAACATCGCCCTGGTCCGCCACAACGCCCGCCTCGGCGCCGCGATCGCCGCGGAGGACGCCGAAGCGTCGCGGATCTCGCGCTGACGCGTCGCGGATCTCGCACCGACGCGACGCTGATGGCGGGCCGACGCGTCGCAGCGTGGTCCCCGTGCTGCGCGACGGCGCCACATCGGCCATCCTGTGACCCATGAGCGACGACGTGACGGACGACCGCCCCGACTCCGCCGACGAGGGCCCCCGGCTGCCGGACTCGGCGGCAGGCTGGCGCGAGCTGGTCGCCGTGGTGCTGCTGTCGGTGACGGCGATCGTCACGGCGTGGACCGGTTTCCAGGCCAGCAAGTGGGGCGGCGCCATGTCCATCGCCTTCTCGGAGGCGTCGTCGAGCCGGATCGAGGCGAGTCGGCAGGAGTCGCTGGCGCGCTCGAAGGTGACCATCCAGGTCTCGCTCTACACCGCCTGGCTGCAGGCCTACCAGGACGGCGACACCGAGCTCGCCGACTTCCTGGAGAGCCGCTTCCCGGAGCCGCTCGCCAGCACCTTCCCGGCCTGGATCGACACCCAGCCGCTCCAGAACGCCGATGCGCCCGCGACGCCGTTCGCGATGGAGCAGTACGTCCTGCCCGAGCAGGAGGCCGCCGCGGAGGCCGACGCCCGAGCCGACGAGCGCTTCGCGACCGCGCTGCGCAACAACCAGCGCGGCGACAACTACACCGTGCTCACCATCGGCTTCGCGACGGTCCTCTTCTTCGCCGCGCTGTCGGGGCGGATGCGCTCACCACGGGCCCAGTGGACGTTGCTGAGCATCGGCTGCCTGGGCTTCGTCGTGCTCTCGGCGATCCTCCTGAGCTTCCCCAAGCTCGTCTAGCGGCCCCGGTCGAGGCGGCCCGGTCGCGGCGGCCCGGTCGCGGCGGCCCCGGTCAGGAGTCGGGCGACTCCGGCGCCACCATCACCGGCACGCGCGCCTGGTGGACGACGTGCTCGGCGACGCTGCCCAGCACCCGCTCGGCGAGACCGCCGCCACGGGGGCCGACCACGATCAGGTCCATCCCCCGGTCGACCGCCGCCTGACAGAGCGTCTCGGCCGGCGGCCCGGCCAGCACGTCGCTGTGGACCACCGGGCTGTCGAGGGCGGCGACCGCCTGCTCCAGGCTGCGCCGCGCCTCGTCGAGGTCGGGTGCCTCCGTGTCGTCGGCGGCGTCGTACGACACGACCTGCACCAGCAGCAGCTCGGCGAGGGCCGGGCCGAAGAGCCGGTACGTCGTCTCGGCCGCCGCCTGCGCGTGCTCGGAGCCGTCGTGGCCCACGAGCACGCGGAGCACGCCGTCGTCGGCGGAGACCGGCTCCCGCTCGACCCGCGCCGGGCGCCCGCGCACCCGCTCCACCGCGATCGGCACGAAGAGCGGTCCGAGCACCAGCGCGATGTAGATCCAGCGCTTGTCGAACCCGCGGCGCACCATCCAGATACCCGAGCCCAGTCCGAGCACGAGCCACAGCAGCACCATGATCACTGTTCTCTCGGTCATCCTCGTCATCCTTTCCGACGCTGGTGGGGAGTCAAGCACCCAGGAGCACGGTGCCGACCAGATAGAGCACGCCGACGCCCAGCAGCAGCACACCACGAGTCCGCCCCAACGCCCACCGGCGGGTCGGGGTGATGAGGGCCAGGCCGACCAGGCAGGCGACGATCGCGAGGAGCACCTCACTGACCGACGCGGTGATCGGATGCAGCATGGCGGCGACGCCGACGATCCAGAGGTTGTTGAACACGTTGCTGCCGAGCACGGTGCCGACGCCGACCTCCAGGTGGCCGCGCCGCAGGGCCACCACGGTGGTGGCGAGCTCGGGGGTGGAGGTCCCGAAGGCGACCAGCGTCGCGCCGACGACGAACGGGTCCAGGCCCAGCCCCTCCCCGATCCCCTTGGCGGCGAGCACGATCAGCCGACCGGCCACCACCAGCAGCACCAGGCCGAGGAGCAGGCTGGCGACGGCGACCCGCGGCCGGCTCTCCCCGACGTCGGCGGCGGCCTCGCTGCGGGCGCGCCGGGCCTCGCGCGTGACCAGCACCAGCCAGCCCGCGAAGACCGCCAGCAGCACCATCGCCTCCAGCCGCACCAGCGTGCCGTCGACGAGGGCGAGCAGCGTCAGCACCGGCGCCGCCGCCGCGAAGCCGAGCTCGCGACGCAGGGTGTGGCGGCGCACCAACATCGGGCCGGCCAGCAGCGCGATGCCGAGCCCAGGCGGCCACGCCGACGGTCCCGCGGACGAAGAGCTCCCCGCCGGCCGCCGCGGCCAGCACACCGATCACGAGGAGCAGGAGGGTCACCCGTCGGCCGCCCTCCGCTTCGGGGGGCCGGCGTGGCGCGGACGTCGGCCCGCACGGTGCCGGCGTACGGCCCGGTCGGCCTCGCCGACCACCAGCGCCAGCGAGGCGATGCCCGCCGCAGCTGCCCAGTGGACCGGCTCGAGCGCCACCGTGCCGAACAGGCCCTGGGCGACCGGCAGCTCGACGGCGAGCACCTGGAGGCTGACGACCAGCGCCAGGCTGCCCAGCAGCACCGGGTTGACCGGCAGCGACCGCGACAGCGCGGACACGTCCTCGGTGCGCACGTTGAGGGCGTTGACCACCTGGAACAGCACGAACGTGGTGAAGGCGAACGTCGTCGCGTACGCCGTCCCGTAGCGGTGGTCGGTCGCGGCCAGCGCCGCGAGGGTGCCCGCGGCCATCACCGCCGCCGTCATCGTGAGCCGGGCCAGCCGCGACAGCGACAGGATCCGCTCGTCGGGGCTGCGCGGGCGACGGGTCATCGTCCGGCGGTCGGGCCGGTCGAGGCCCAGCGCCAGGGCGGGCGGCCCGTCGGTGATCAGGTTGACCCAGAGCACCTGCACGGCCGTCATCGGCGCCGCGAGACCGGCGATGACCGCGACCACGAACGTCAGCATCGCGGCGACGTTGGTGGTCAGCTGGAGCCGGATGAACTTGAGGATGTTGTCGTAGATCCCCCGCCCCTGCTGCACCGCGCGCACGATCGTCGCGAAGTTGTCGTCGGTGAGCACCAGGTCGGCCGCCTCCTTGGTGACGTCGGTCCCCGTCCGGCCCATGGCGACGCCGACGTGGGCGGCGCGGACGGCTGCGGCGTCGTTCTGGCCGTCGCCGGTCATGGCCGTGACGTGGCCGCGTGCGGTGAGCGCGGCGACGATGGCGACCTTGTGGGCGGGGGTGACCCGCGCGAAGACACCGATGTCGTCGATGGCCGCCGCGAGCTCCTCGGCGCTCATCGCGTCGAGCTCGTCGCCGGTCACCGCGCGGCCGGGGATGCCGACCTCGGCGGCGATCGCCGCGGCGGTCGCGACATGGTCGCCGGTGACCATCTTGACGTCGATGCCGGCGCGGTGGCACAGCGCGACCGCGTCGACGGCCTCCCGCCGCGGCGGGTCGGCGATGCCGGCGACGCCGAGGAAGACCAGCCCGTCGGCCACGTCGAGCAGCCGGTCGGCGTCCCAGCGGTGCTCGGGTCCGGTCACCCGCGCCGACGCGGCCGCGAGCACCCGGCGTCCCCGGGCCGCCTGCTGCTCGACCGCGGCGAGCAGGGCTGCCCGCCCCGCGTCGTCGAGCGGCACCGGGCCTCCGCGCGACCAGACGTGGCCGCACC
>JAUILS010000161.1 GCA_030432975.1 Actinomycetes bacterium | reverse complement strand
CTGATCCACCGCCGCCAGCTCGACCAGATGGTGGGCTTCGTCGAGCGGGCCAAGGCCGACGGGGCGCAGGTGCTGCTCGGCGGCGGTGTCAACGCGGAGCTCGGCGGGCTCTACTTCGAGCCGACGATCATCGTCGACGCGCCGCCAGGCTCGGAGATCCTCACCGAGGAGGTGTTCGGGCCGATCATCACGATCGAGTCCTTCGCCACCGAGGAGGAGGCGGTCGCGCTGGCCAACGACACCAGGTTCGGCCTGGCTGCCACCCTCGCCACCGGCGACCCCGACCGCGCCGAGCGGGTCTCGGCCGCGCTCGACGCCGGCACGGTCTGGGTCAACTGCTTCTTCGTGCGCGACCTCGGTGCGCCGTTCGGCGGCAACGGCAGGTCCGGCATCGGCCGCGAGGGCGGCATCTGGAGCTTCGACTTCTACACCGACATCAAGAACAGCGTCTTCAGCCCCAGCGGCTGGAAGGAGTGACCCATGGGTGAGGTGGTGGGCGCCGGGCTGTTGGCGCACGTCCCGACGATCATGCTCCCGGAGGAGACCCGGCGCGAGCTCAACCAGGGACCCGACTTCACCCTGGTCGACGCACTGCACCAGCTGCGCCGCGACGTCTTCGAGACCCTCGACTACGACACCGTCGTCGTCCTCGACTCCCACTGGTTCACCACCGTCGAGTTCGTGGTGACCGCGCAGGACCGCCGGGCGGGGTTGTTCACCGCCGAGGAGCTGCCGCGCGGGATGTGCCGCATCCCCTACGACTGGGTCGGCGACCCCGAGCTGGCCTGGGCGATGGACCGGCTCGACGCGAAGCACTCGACGTGGATGACCGCGATCGACGACCCCTACCTGCCGATGTACTACGCCACGCTCAACCTCTGGAAGTTCCTCGGCGAGGGCCTCGACAAGCGCTGGATCTCGGTCAGCGTCGCGCAGACTGGCGAGCTCGAGGACTTCCTGCGAGCCGGCCGGGTGATCGGCGACGCGATCGCCGAGACCGACCGCAAGGTGCTGGTCCTCGCCTCCGGTGCGCTCTCGCACACGTTCTGGAAGCTGCGTCAGCTGCGCGACCACGAGGCCGCCGGCGTCGAGCACATCCGCACCCCCGAGGCCTACGCCGCCGACATGGACCGCATCGCCTGGTTCAACGACGGCGACCACGCGCGGGTGCTCGAGACCATGCCGGAGTTCATGCCCTATCGCCCCGAGGCGATGTTCGCCCACTACCTGATGATGGCCGGCGCGCTGGGCGAGGAGGCCAACACCTCCCGCGCCCGGCAGTACGGCGACTACGAGAACTCCATCGGCACCGGCCAGGTGCACCTGTGGTTCGACCGGCCCGAGGGTGGGTTCCCGCGCCCGAAGGCGACGCCGGAGGACCCGGAGTACCTCCGCCAGATGGGCAACCCCGGCGCCGACGTCCCCGCCGCCGGCTGACCGAAGGACTGACATGCGAGAGACCCGCCGGATCCTGCTGGACGGCTACCCCGTCGACGTGGTGCGCGACGGCGACGACCTGGTGGCCGGCGACGGCCGTGTCGTCGCGATCGCCGACGCCGTCCACCTGCCGCCGGTGACGCCGTCGAAGATCATCTGCGTCCACCTCAACTACCGGTCGCGCGTCGACGAGATGATGACGAAGCTGCCGCCCGCGCCGACGTACTTCCACAAGCCGGTGTCGGCGCTCAACTCCCACGACGCCGCCGTCGTTCGCCCCGAGCTGTGCAAGTGGCTCAACTACGAGGGCGAGATCGCGATCGTGATCGGCCGCACCTGCCGCAACGTCTCGCCCGCCGAGGCCGGCGACTACATCCGCGGCTACGCCGTGGCCAACGACTACGGCCTGCACGACTTCCGCGACACCGACTCCGGCTCGATGCTGCGGGTGAAGGGCTCCGACACGCTCTGCCCCGTCGGGCCGGGCGTCGTGGAGGGCTGGGACTTCCGCGGCAAGCGGATCCGCACGCTCGTCAACGGTGAGGTCAAGCAGGACGCCACGACCGACGAGATGGAGTGGGACATGCACTACCTCGTCGCCGACATCGCCCGCACCATCACCCTCCAGCCGGGCGACCTGCTGCTGTCGGGGACGCCGGCGATCTCGCGCACCGTCTATCCCGGCGACGTGGTCGAGGTGGACGTCGAGGGCCTCGGCACGCTCCGCAACCACATCGTGTCGGGCCCGACGCCCATCCGTGACGACGTCGGCGCGCAGCCGACGGAGACCGAGGAGGTGCTGTCGACGGCGCAGGGCGGCGACTGGGAGTTCCGCGGGATCCGGCCGCCCAAGCCGCCCGCCTCGGAGATCTGAGGTGGCTGGGGCGTCGGCGGGCGGCGAGGGCCGCCGGCCGCTGATCGCGATCCCGTCGCGGTTCGCGGCGAGCACGTCGGCGCTGCGGGCGCAGGCCGAGGTCGGCTCGCGCAACCTGGTCAACGGGGTCTACGCCGCCGGCGGCGAGCCGCTGCTCGTGCACCCGTCGGCGCCGGGAGGCGAGGTCAGCGACGCGGAGGTCGCGGCCCGGTTGCACTGGGCCGACGGGATCCTGCTGCCCGGCGGCGGCGACCTGTCAGGCCGTTGGTCGGGCCAGGGGCACCATCACACGCTCTACGACGTCGACGAGGAGCAGGACGCCTTCGACCTCGCCGTCGCGCGGGTCGCGCTGGCCCGGCGCATCCCGCTGCTGACGGTGTGCCGCGGCACGCAGGTGCTCAACGTCGCGCTCGGCGGCACGCTGGTGCAGGACATGGACGAGCACGACGGCGAGCTGTCCCACCACCGCAACCACGTCCACCACGTCACCGTCGACCACGGGTCGCGGGCCGTCTCGGTCGTGGGGGAGTCCGTCGAGGTCTCCTGCTACCACCACCAGTGCCTGGCGGTGCTCGGCGACGGGCTCGTCGTGACGGCACGGTCCGAGGAGGGCGTGGTCGAGGCGGTCGAGCTGCCGTCGTACGACGGCTGGTTCCTCGGCGTCCAGTGGCACCCCGAGGACACCTGGGAGACCTCGCCCCAGCAGCTGGCCGTCTTCCGGGCCCTGGTCGACGCCTGCCGCTGAAGCGGCTCAGCCCTCCCCGCCCTGGTCGGGGTCGTCGTACTCGTCGTGGCGCTCGGCCTCGATCTGCGCGGCTTCGGCGGCGATCGTGCGCGCCAGCGCGTTCACCACGTCCGGGTCGGCGGAGTCCGCGTCGGCGCGGGCCTGCTCGACCGCCCAGTCGGGGGGAGCGGTGCGATGGGTGGGTCTGGACACGGTCGACCTCCTGCGTGTTTCCCTCTCAACTGCGGCCTGCGTCGTCGTCCCACACGGTGAGGGCAACCTCGCTCTGGTCCGGCCCCGAGAGCCCCAGCAACGCGCTGGGAGAGTGGGTGTTGCGGTCGTCGGCCGCCTGCTCCATCACCTCGGCGGCCAGGTCTGGGTCGGTGTCGCTGGGGACGACCAGGAGTCGGAGGCGTTGGCCCGAGCGCATCTTGACGATCATCACGTGGGTGTCGTCGCTGGGGAAGGAACCCACCTTCACCGTGCCGATGGATGCATGGATCTGGCGCAGGCTGGGAGCGCCGCGGACGGCGTCCCAGTCGGGTCGGGAGAAGAGCAAGCGGTCGATGCCGCCGAGCAGGTCGGGGAAGTGGTCCACCAGGTCGGCGGCCTCGGTCTGGAGATCGCGAGACTGCGGCCACCACGCTCCATCCAGCGGGCCGGAGGTGAAGCCGTTGTCGAGGCGGATGCGCAGCGGCTCGCGGGCGGCGGGGGTCGACGAGCGGTCAGTGGGCGGCGATGCCGGCACGGCGATCACCTTTCGGTCCTGCGGTCGTGCGCTCGGCGAGCACAGCCTCGCAAGGGGTTGTTGCCAGCCTACCCAGGGTCACCTGACGGCGGGGCAGCCGCCGAGGTCCCGTTGCGCAGTCGCGCTCCGACGTCGTGCAGGTGCCCCAGCGCGGCGGCGTACGACGCGACGAGGGAGCACTCGACGTAGGGGATCCGCCGCTCGGCGCAGAAGGCACGCACGATGGGTTGGGCGCGACGCAGGTTGGCCCTCGGCATGCTCGGGAAGAGGTGGTGCTCGACCTGGTAGTTGAGCCCGCCGAGGAGGACGTCGACCACCGGACCGCCGCGGATGTTGCGTGAGGTCAGCACCTGGCGCAGCAGCGGGTCCCGCGCCTGCTCGGCGTCGAGCACCGGCATCCCCTTGTGGTTGGGCGCGAACGAGCATCCCAGATAGAGCCCCTGGATGCCTTTGTGCAGCGCCACGAACACCAACGCCTGGAGCCAGGTCATCGTGAGCACGAGCAGCAGCACGTAGGCGACGAAGTGCGCCAGCAGCAGCGTCGCCTCGGCCGCGCGGAGCCGCAGTCCCGGCGTGGTGACCGCCCGGACGCTGGCCACGTGCAGGTTGCCGGCCTCGCCGAGCAGCAGGGGGAAGAAGAGGAGGGCCTGGTGGCGCGTCCACCACGCCGCGACTCCGCGTCGCGGCGCGGCCTCGGCGGCCGTGAAGACCAGGACGCCGGCACGGACGTCCGGGTCGGTCTCGGGGTCGTTGGGGTGGGCGTGATGGGCGTTGTGCTTGCGCACCCACCAGCCATAGCTGAGCCCGCTGAGCAGGTTGCCGGCGACCAGGCCGAGGAGCAGGCTGCGCCGGGCGTCGCGGGTGACCTGACGGTGCCCGATGTCGTGGCCCAGGAAGCTGGTCTGCGTGGCGATGACGGCCATCACGGGCGCGAGGAGCAGCAGCCACCAGGAGCCGCGGGCGAGCGCCATCACCGCCACCGTGGCCACGAGCGCGCCCACCAGCACACCGGCGGGGGTCGCATAGCTCCAGGGACGACGGCGCAGCAGGCCGCTGGCGCGGACCCGCCGTGCGAGCTCGGCGTACCCGGCCGGGGCCGGCGGAGTCGGCGTGAAGACGGGGGGCGCGGAGACCGGTGCGGGATCGGTCACGGGTCTCAGAGGGGCTGGCTCGTGTGACGTCGCAGCATGCTCGCCGCCTCGGCCGCGTCGGTGTCCGGGGGAACGACGGTGAGCGTGCGACGTGAGCCGTCGAGCATCGACAGCACCAGCGTGTGCGTGTCGTCCCGCGGGAAGCTGCCGGTCTTCACCCTCCCGCCCGGGACGGGCACCGAACGAGGGTGGTCGTCCCAGTCGGGGGACGAGTAGAGGACGCGGACGATGCGACCGCGTGCGTCGGGCCAGAGCTCGAAGAGCCGGCCGAGCTGGTCGTGGAGCTGGCGGCTCTGCGGCCACCAGGCCCCGTCGGCGGAACGTCCGGTGCGCGCCGCGAGCAGCGCCAGGCGGGTGGGAGGGTCGGATGGAGTGGCCATGGCCACCGCCTCAGGGATCGCTGTCTCCTCAGAGTCGAGAGTGACCTGAGCGATGGCAGTCCTCGTCAACCTACCCCAGACACCCTGGTCGGGTGGTCGGTCGCCGCAGGCAGCGCTCCCGCGCTCGGGCCGCGATGGTGCCGGAGCGGCCGCGCCGTGTGAGGATCCGGCATGGACCGAACCGTGAGCGCTGAGCTCGAGATCACCGCCCACGAGGAGTGCGAGGTCGAGCTGCAGATCGCCGTCGCTCGTGCGGACGGGCTCGAGATCACCGAGGAGCTGACCGTCGAGCACGGCGACGCGGCGCTGCCGGTGCGGGAGTGGCCCACGCTGCACGGGGGTCGGCTACACCTGGCCACCCTGCCGCCCGGGTCGACGACGGTCCGCTACGAGGCGACGGTCCGCGGCGCCGCCGCTGTGCCGGCGCCGTCGCCGATGGACCTCTCGGTCTACCGGCGCCCCAGCCGCTATGCGCAGTCCGACACCTTCGGCGGCTTCGCGGCGGCCGAGTTCGCCGGCGTACCGGAGCGGGACCTGCTCGGAGCGGTGTCCTCCTGGGTCGGCACCCGCCTCGACTACGTGCCCGGCAGCAGTGGGCCGACCGACGGCGCGACCGACACCCTGCTGGCCGGGGCCGGAGTCTGCCGCGACTACGCGCACCTGGTGATCGCGCTGCTACGCGGCCTGGGGATCCCGGCCCGGCTGGTCGCGGTCTATGCGCCCGGCTGCGACCCGATGGACTTCCACGCGGTGGTGGAGGCCTACGTCGAGCAGGGGTGGTACGCCGTCGACGCGACCGCGCTGGCACCCCGCACGTCCCTGGTGCGGATCGCCACCGGCCGCGACGCCGCCGACACGGCCTTCATGTCCACGTCCGCTCCCGCCGACCTCGAGTCCGCGGTGGTGACCGCCGTCGCCGACGCCGGTCTGCCCCGCGACGACGTGCACGACCTGGTGGCCATCCGCTGACGAGGCCACCGCTGGACGCCACCCCGGCGCGGCCGTGGCAGAGTGCCGGTCATGGCCTCCGACGACCTCGAGCAGCTGCTCCGGTGGGAGGGTGCCGGCGGCACCTGGCGCCTGCTCGACCGCGAGGCCGCGGCGGTCGACCTCGAGCTGCTGACCTGTGGTCGCGACGAGGTGATGGGTCGCTTGCGCAGCGCCGCTCCGGACCTGGTGGCCCACGTCGACCGCACGCTGGCCGTGGATGAGCAGCCCGACGGCGTGTGAGCCGCGTCGGCGCTACTGGCCGACGCGCTCCCAGCCGCGGCGGGGGTCGGCCGATCCGAGCGGCCGGGCGTCGCGCGAGCGGTAGACGATGTAGGGCCGCGTGAGGTAGCCCACCGGGGCACTGAACACGTGCACCAGCCGGGTGAACGGCCACAGCGCGAACAGCGCGAACGCCGCCAGTGCGTGCAGCTGGAAGCCGAGCGGCGCGTCGGCCATCAGATCCGGGCTGGGGTTGAAGGCGAGGAACGAGCGGTACCAGACCGACACGCCCTCGCGGTAGTTGTACTCCCCGCCGATGGTGAACACCGAGCCGGCGACGGTGTTCCACATGCCCAGGGCGATCACCACGCCGAGGACGGCGTACATCACCTTGTCCATCGGCGTGGTCGCGGAGAACACCGGCCCGACGGTGCGGCGGCGGTAGATCAGGATCGCCAGCCCCGCCAGGGCCAGCACGCCTGCGGCGATGCCGCCGACGACGGCGACGAGGTGGTAGAGGTGGTCGTCGATGCCGACGGCCTCGGTCCAGGAGCGGGGCACGAGCAGGCCGATCACGTGGCCCCCCACCACTCCCAGCATCCCGAAGTGGAAGAGCGGCGAGCCGAGCCGCAGCAGCCGGTCCTCGTAGAGCTGGGAGGACCTGGTGGTCCAGCCGAACTTGTCGTAGCGGTAGCGCCAGAGGTGGCCTACGACGAACACGGCCAGGCACAGGTAGGGGACGATGACCCACAAGAACGTGCTCATCGGGGGGCTCCTACGGGGATCGAGGTGGCGATGACGGGGGTGGGGTCGACCGCGCCGTAGCCGTCGAGGCCGACGTCCTCGGCCGGCGGGCCCTGCTCGACGAGCCGGCGTACGGCGTCCACCTCGTCGCCCCGCAGGTCGGGGAGGGTGCGGCAGACGGCGGCGACGGCGGCGTGCCAAGGCGACCCGATGGTGCCGTCACGGCCTCGCCAGCCATCGAGCGCGAGGCGCAGCATCTCCAGACCTGCCCGGTGGTCC
>JAUILS010000160.1 GCA_030432975.1 Actinomycetes bacterium | reverse complement strand
ACGGTCACGCCGGCGACGACGGTGACATAGGTGCGCACGAACGGGACGAAGCGCCCCAGCACCAGCGCGCGACCGCCGTGGCGGATGAAGAACGCGTCGGTCTTGCGGACATGCTTCTGCTTGATGATGCGGCCGTCGTGCTCGTGCAGGCGTGGCCCGAGCAGCCGGCCGATCTCGTAGCCGACCACGTTGCCGAAGAACGCGGCGATGAGCAGGCCGATGAGCGCGGCGGTGAGCTCGACGAACGTGCTGCCGGGCAGCAGGTCGAGCTGACCGGCGGCGATGAAGATGCCGAGCGAGAACAGCAGGGTGTCGCCCGGGAGGAACGGGAAGAGCAGGCCGCACTCGACGAAGATGATGACCAGGCTGATCCAGAACAGCTCGGTGCCGAAGCGCTCCAGCAGCCACTCGGGGTCCATCCAGCTGATGCCGAACAGCAGCGGCGAGAGGGCGGCGTCGAGCGTCACGGCCGGCAGGAAGGTCACGGCGGTCACCCTAACCGGGAGAACCTGAGAGCTCGCCTACCCTTCCTCCATGGTCGAGGGCCGGGACAGCGACGCGGGCGGTGAGCGGGCGCCGTACGACCCGATGCCGCACGGGCCTCCCGAGGTCGGCGTCGGGCCGTGGGTGGGGGAGTGGCCGACCGGCCCGCAGTACGACGCCGAGCTGCTCGCGCACGGCGACCGCCGCAACGTCGTGGACCGCTACCGCTACTGGACGATGGAGGCGATCGTCGCCGACCTCGACCGGCGGCGGCACGACTTCCACGTCGCGATCGAGAACTGGCAGCACGACTTCAACATCGGGACGATCGTGCGCACGGCCAACGCCTTCCTCGCCGCCGAGGTGCACATCGTCGGCAACCGCCGGTGGAACCGTCGCGGGGCGATGGTCACCGACCGCTACCAGCACGTCCGGCACCACGAGAGCGCGGCCGCGCTGGCGGCGTACCTCCACGATCAGCCTGAGCCGGTGCGGCTGCTCGGCATCGACAACCTGCCGGGCTCGGACCACCTGGAGACGATGGCGATGCCCCGGCGGGTGTGCTTCCTCTTCGGCCAGGAGGGGCCGGGGCTGTCGGCCGAGGCGCGCGAGGTCTGCGACGGCACCTTCTCGATCGCGCAGTTCGGCTCGACCCGCTCGATCAACGCCTCGGCCGCCGCCGCGATCGCCATGCACGCCTGGATCCGGGAGTACGCCGACCTCGGCGACGAGTCCGCCTGGCGTGGCTGAGCCGCGGACTCCCGGACGTGAACGAGGGCCCGGCCGGATCGCCGGCCAGGCCCTCGAGACGCGTCAAGGCGCGGTCGTCAGCTCGTCGTCTTCGTGTAGCAGACGACGATCTTGTAGCCGCTCTTCCACTGCGTCCGGCTCGGGTACTCGTAGAGCCACCGGCGGCTGTTGACCAGCTGGGGGCAGCGCGACAAGGCCACCTTGCGGAACTTGTCGGACGACGGATAGCTCCCGCCCATCTCGAACGACCCGGTCGCCTTCCACTGGTGCTTGTAGTTGCACGGTGTGGTGAGGCGCTTCTTCCCGACGAGACACTTCTGGACCCGCTTGATCATCGGCTTGGGAATCATGGGTGCCTTGTTCTTCGGCAGGGGAGCCAGCCCACGGCTCTTGAGCATCACGATGTCGCAGCGGATCCAGCGCGCGCCGGCGTCCCGCTGGGCCTGGGTGGGGGAGAACCAGGCGCCGTAGTAGGCCGTGCGAGCGATGGTGCGCTGCCCGCGGCCCATCCAGTCGTCCCACGACGGGTTGCAGCGCTTGGACACCTGCCTGAGGATCTCGGCGTCGCTGGCCGACCAGTCCAGCGAGGCGGGCAGCTGGAAGACGTGGTGGACCTTCGCGGTGTGCTTGGTGCCGCAGCCGACCGGGGCGGAGGTGTCGTGCGGTCCGATGAAGACGCTCCAGCCGTAGTTGTAGCAGTCGCCGACGACCGGCTCCTCGAAGTGAGGGTCGGGCTCCGTGCCCGCCTGGGCCGGCAGGGGCGCGGTGAGCGCCGCGCCCAGGAGGGCGATGGTGAGAAGGCGACGTAGCACGAGAGGATCCCCCGATCGAGACAGACGGGGCGCCGATCAGGCCCCGAGGCCGGAACCTAGCACGGAGCACGGGGCCCCGGCCGGAATCCCGGCCAAGGCCCCGTCGCGTCAGTGAGCTCGTGTCAGCGCGTGGTCTTGGTGTAGCAGACCATGATCCGGTAGCCGCTCTTCCACTGCGTCTTGCCGGGGTACTCGTAGAGGTACGTGCGACCCGTCGTGAGCTTGGGGCAGCGCGACGCGGCCACCTTGCCGAACTTGGTGGTGGAGGGGTACTTGCCCTTGGCCATCTTGAAGGCGCCGGTCGCCTTCCACTGGTGCTTGTAGCTGCACGACGTGGTGAGGTACGACTTGCCGTTGAGGCACTTCTGGACCTTCTTGGACAGCGGCTTGGGGATCATCGGCGCCTTGTTCTTCGGGAGCGGGGCCAGCCCCTTGCTCTTGCGCAGCACGATGTCGCAGCGCAGCCAGCGGGCACCGGCGTCGCGCTGGGCCTGGGTGGGCCTGAACCAGGCGGCGCTGTAGGCCGACCTGGCGATCGTGACGTCGTCGCGCCCCATCCACTTCTTCCAGGTGGGGTTGCACTTCGTGCTCACGAGCGCGCCCAGCTGCTCGTCGGTGGCGGTCCAGTCCACGTCGGCCGGGAGCTGGATGACCTTGAACACCTTGGCGGTGTGCTTGGTGCCGCAGCCGACGGGAGCGCTGGTGTCGCTCTGGGAGCTGTAGACGCTCCAGCCGTAGTTGTGGCACTCCCCGACAGTGGGCTCCTCGAAGTGAGGGTCGGGTTCCGTGCCGGCGCTGGCCGGCAGCGGAGCGGCCAGCGCGGCGCCCAGGAGGGCGATGGTGAGCAGGCGACGAAGCACGGTGGATCCCCCGAATCGAGACAGACGGGGCGCCGATCGGGCCCCGAGGCGGACGGACCGTAACACGGCGTACGCCGGGTGGGGAGCAGGTTGGCGCAGCGGTCTGGTCACGTCGTTGCGCCGACAACGATGTCCACGGGTTGTCACCTGGGCGGGAGTGCCTCCGGGAGAGCCACTAGGGTGGATTTCGAGCCGGTCGGAGATCCCGGATGGCCGGTGCCCGTCGTCTGAGGAGCTGCACGGAAATGCCCATCGCCACCCCCGAGGTCTACGCCCAGATGCTCGACACCGCCAAGGAGCGCGGCTTCGCGTTCCCGGCGATCAACGTGTCGTCGTCGCAGACGCTCAACGCGGCCCTGAAGGGTTTCGCTGACGCCGGCTCCGACGGCATCATCCAGGTCTCCACCGGCGGCGCGGAGTACTTCTCCGGCCCGTCGGTGAAGAACATGGTCACCGGCTCGGTCGCCTTCGCGGCGTACGCCGCCGAGGTGGCGAAGGCCTACCCGGTCAACGTCGCGCTGCACACCGACCACTGCCCCAAGAACAAGCTCGACGGGTTCGTCCGGCCGCTGCTCGACATCTCCGCCGAGCGGGTGGCGCGCGGCGAGGCCCCGCTGTTCCAGTCGCACATGTGGGACGGCTCCGCCGTACCCCTGGCCGAGAACCTCGAGATCGCGCAGGAGCTGCTGGCCAAGGCGGCCGCGGCGAAGATCATCCTCGAGATCGAGGTCGGCGTGGTCGGCGGCGAGGAGGACGGCATCGTCGGCGAGATCAACGAGAAGCTCTACACCACCCCCGAGGACGCGCTGGCCACCGTCGAGGCGCTCGGCATCGGCGAGAACGGCCGCTACATGACGGCGCTGACCTTCGGCAACGTGCACGGCGCCTACAAGCCCGGCCACGTCAAGCTCCGCCCCGAGATCCTCAAGGCCGCCCAGGAGGCGGTCGTCGAGAAGCTCGGCCTCGACGCCGGCGCGAAGCCGTTCGACCTGGTCTTCCACGGCGGCTCGGGCTCGCTGCCCGAGGAGATCGCCGACGCCGTCTCCTTCGGCGTGGTGAAGATGAACGTCGACACCGACACGCAGTACGCCTACACCCGGCCGGTGGCCGACCACATGTTCCGCAACTACGACGGCGTCCTCAAGGTCGACGGCGAGGTCGGCAACAAGAAGGTCTACGACCCGCGCTCGTGGGGCAAGGCCGCCGAGGAGGGCATGGCCGCCCGCGTCGTGGAGGCCTGCGAGAACCTCAGCTCCACCGGCCACACGCTCGGCGCCTGACGCTGTCGTCTGCCCCCGGGCGGGCCTCCGGCCTGCCTGGGGTTGCGGTGGTTTGCCCACTCCCGCGCGCGTACGGCGACTCCTGCGCGCCCCGGGCAGGGCTGACGTCGCCGTCCACCAGCGGGAGTGGATGGTCATCCACAGGGACGACGGGCGACGGTTGGCTGCGAGGGCGTGAGCGCGCAGGGTGTGGCCATGGACTACCTGCTTCCGGCGCTGGCTGCGGTCGCCGCTCGCCAGCATGGACTCTTCTCCCGCGCCCAAGCGCTGGCCGCCGGCTACAGCGAGCACGACGTCCGCTGGGCGACGGGTCGCAGCGGACCCTGGTTCGTGCTGCGCCGCGGCATCTATGCGCTCCGCGCCGACGTCGACGCGCTCGACGAACCTGCTCGGTGGGGCTGGCGCGACCGGGCTGCGCACCTCGCCACCGAGGAGCCCCACATCCTCAGCCACGACTCCGCGGCACAGCTGCTCCAGCTGCCCTTGGTGGGCGTGGAGCGCGGCCTGTCCCATGTGACGAGGCCCGGCCTCACCGGCACGCGCACTCGCTATGGCATCAAGCACCACCTCGGTCGTCGACAACCTCGTGACGTGGCCACCGTCGAGGGGGTGCGGTTGACGGGTCTGGCCAGGACCAGCCTCGATCTTGCCCGCGAGCACGGCTTCGCCACCGGGGTCGCCGCGATGGACGCCGCCCGGCGGCGGGGCGCCGCCCTGCGTGCCTTCGAGATCGAGTTGGGACTGATGTCGCGGTGGCCTCACGTGCGCCGAGCGCGCGCCGCCCTCGCCTTCTCCAACCCGTTGGCCGAGACTCCGGGCGAGTCGCTGGCGCGCATCCTGGTGGTCGAGCTCGGAGTCGGGCCGGTCGTCGCACAGTTCCCCGTCCCGCTCGCCGGACGAACGGCGTACGTCGACCTGCGGGTGGGCCGCCACCTCTTCGAGTTCGACGGGCGGGTCAAGATGCGGTCGGTCGAGGACGGCGGCTTCGCCGGGCGCGGTGCGGAGGCCGCCTGGTGGGAGGAGAAGGTGCGGCAGACGGAGATCTGCGGCCTCGGGTTCGGGATGTCTCGCCTCGTCTGGGCCGATCTGTGGGGGCCGGCCCGGGCCCGGGCCAAGGCGCGGCTGCTTGCGGAGTACGCCGTCACCGAGCGGCGCTTCGGACGGGAGCTGCCGCCTGACCTGGAGGCGTTCGCCGTCGCCCATCCACGTCAGGTCGCCTAGCCGGACGAGGGGGTCGGGGGCGCGCCGGAACCAGGCGTGGCGTCCACACTTCCGCGGGCTGATGGCGACGTCAGCCTTGCCCGGGGCGCGCGGCAGTCACCACACGCACGCGGAAGTGCGCACAACACCGCAACCACCGGCGGCCCGGCGGGGAGGGGCGGGAGGGGCCCGGTGGGTCAGCCGAGCAGGGCGTCGTACGCCGCGGGGCTGGAGTCGCGCAGGAAGGAGGAGCAGCGCTCCCACTCGTCGGTCTCGCCGATCGCGCGCGCCGACAGGGCGAGCACGCCCAGGCAGCGCAGGAAGCCGCGGTTGGGCTCGTGCTCCCACGGGACGGGGCCATGCCCCTTCCAGCCGTTGCGGCGCAGCAGGTCGAGGGAGCGGTGGTAGCCGACCCGCGCATAGGCATAGACGGTCACGTCGTCGGCCCCGCCGTCACGGCCGGCGTCGGCCAGCCCGGCCCAGGCGGCGGGCGACGCCGGATGCCGGCGTACGACGGCCGCGGGCGCCTCCCCGCCGGCGAGCTCGGCCGCCGCGGGGTCCTCGGGCAGCAGGGTGGGCGGGGGACCGGCCATCAGGTCGACGTGCTCCATGGCGTCAGCCTGCCAGGTCGCGCCAGCCCGCCCGGCAGCGGTCGCCACCGAGCCCACCCGGGCGGCCGGCTCCGGGCGACGGGCCCTCAGCCGGCGGTCAGCAGCGAGCGCACCTTGGCCCCGCCCAGCGCGACGATCAGCGTGGGCAGCCGGGGGCCGCGGTCGGCGCCGACGAGCAGCCGGTAGAGCAGCCGGAAGAAGTCCTTCTGGTCGGCCTTCACCTCGTCGGTGGGGTCGTCGGAGATGTCCATCCCCAGCGCGACCTTCGGCACGCCGTAGACCAGCGCGGTCACGTGGTCGAGGTCGAGCTCCTCGCCGTCGCCGAGCCGCTCCAGGAAGATCGACAGCCAGCCGGACTCCGACTCGGTCAGCCGCCCCAGCCGCTCCAGGTCGGGCCCCTCGCGCACCAGCGTGCGGTCCTCCGCCGGCACGAACTCCTCGATCCACCCCATCGCCTTGGCCAGCCGCGGCTCGAGCTGCGCGACCGACTCGTGCGGGTGGCCGACGTCGGAGACGATCCGGCTGATCTGCTCGGCCGACCCGGCGGTCACGTCGGCGACCGACGACAGCACCCGGAACGGTACGACGACCTCCGGGGTCGGCAGCCGCCCCGCCGTCGAGGTGGCCGATGCGCGCTCGAAGGCGAGCACGTGGGCGTCGCGCCGCGACGGGTCGGCGGCCTTGCGGCCCAGCGCGTCCCACTCGTCGTAGAGCCGGATGATCTCGGGCCCGAAGTCGATGTCGAACGCCTGCCGCGGCTGGCGGCGGACGTAGAGCCACCGCAGGATCGGCGCCTCCAGCACCCGCAGCGCGTCCTGCGCCGTCGGCACCCCGCCCTTCGAGGACGACATCTTCGTCATCCCGGCGAAGCCCACGAAGGAGTAGCCGAAGTACGACGGCCGCGGCCAGCCCCAGAAGCGCTCGACCAGCTCGTGGCCGACGGTGAAGGACGACCCGGGGGAGGAGTGGTCGGCGCCGGCCGGCTCGAAGTCGACCTTCTCGTAGGCCCAGCGCATCGGCCAGTCGACCTTCCACACCAGCTTGCCCTCGTCCTGGGTGGCGAGGTTGGTGACGAAGGAGTCGCCGCAGGAGTTGCAGACGTAGGCCAGGTCGGTGGTGTCGTCGTCGTAGGACGTGATCGTGGTGGTGTCGCGGCCACACCCGCGGCAGTAGGGCTTGAACGGGAAGCGCGCCAGGTCGCCGAACCCGGAGGTCTCGTCGTCGAGGGCGACGGAGTCCTCGAGCGCGGCCGCCTCCTGGGCGTTCTCGGTCTCGGGGGCCTTCGTGCGGTAGCGGCCGAGCACCTCGTCGATCTCGTGGCGGCGCCGCACGACGCCGAGGATCTGCTCGCGGTAGGCGCCGGCGGTGTACATCTCGGTCTGGTTGACCTCGTGCATCTCGCAGCCCATCTCGGCGAGCGCGTCGCGGAGCGGCTGCTTGAAGTGCTCGGCCCAGGAGGCGTGGCACTCCCACGGGTCGGGGACGGCGGAGAGCGGTCGCCCGATGTGCTCGTTCCACGACTCGTCGACGCCGAAGGGCACCTTGCGGAACCGG
>JAUILS010000159.1 GCA_030432975.1 Actinomycetes bacterium | reverse complement strand
CATCGTGATCCGGATCCCCGACTCCGACGCCGAGCCGCCGTCCGGCGACCTGGTCGTCTTCGACCCCGAGGAGATCGCCGACCTGGTAACCACCGAGGTGGGCGGGTCGGCGCTGTTCGCGTCGCGCTTCCGAGAGTGCGCCGCCCGCGCGCTGCTGCTGCCGCGCCGCGACCCCGGCCGCCGGTCGCCGCTGTGGCAGCAGCGGCAGCGGTCGGCGGCGCTGCTCGAGGTCGCCGCCCGCTACCCGTCGTTCCCGATCGTCCTCGAGGCGGTCCGCGAGGTGCTCCAGGACGTCTACGACCTGCCCGCGCTCACCGCCCTGCTCGGCCGCATCGAGCGGCGCGAGGTGACCGTCACCGACGTCGCGACCACCCAGCCGTCGCCGTTCGCGCGCAGCCTGCTGTTCGGCTACGTCGCCCAGTTCCTCTACGAGGGCGACTCCCCCATCGCCGAGCGCCGAGCGGCCGCGCTCGCCCTCGACCAGGGGCTGCTCGCCGAGCTGCTCGGTCGGGCGGAGCTCCGCGAGCTGCTCGACCCCGACGTGCTCGCCGAGGTCGAGGCCGAACTGCAGCGGCTCACGCCCGACCGCCAGGCCCGCGACGCCGAGGGTGTGGCCGACCTGCTGCGGCTGCTCGGCCCGCTCCACGCCGACGAGGTGGCCGAGCGCTGTGTCCAGGACGCCGACGTCGCGGGCTGGCTGGCCGAGCTCGGCGCCGCCCGCCGGGTGGCGCAGGTGCGGGTCGCGGGCGTCGAGCGCTGGGTGGGTGTCGAGGACGTCGGCCGGCTGCGCGACGCCCTCGGCGTGCCGGTCCCGCCGGGCACGCCCGAGGCCTTCACCGACCCGGTCGACGACCCGCTCGGCGACCTGGTCGCCCGCTTCGCCCGCACCCACGGGCCGTTCCCCGCCGAAGCGGTGGCCGAGCGCTTCGGGCTCGGCCTGGCCGTCGTCCGGCACACCCTCGAGCGGCTCGCGGCCCAGGGTCGGGTGCTCGACGGCGAGTTCCGGCCCTCCGGCAGCGGCCAGGAGTGGTGCGACGCCGAGGTGCTGCGCCGGCTGCGGCGCCGCAGCCTGGCCCGGCTCCGCAAGGAGGTCGAGCCGGTCGAGCCCGACACGCTCGGCCGGTTCCTCCCGGCCTGGCAGCGGGTGCGCCCACCCGGGGCGTCGGGGCGCAGCGCGCTGCGGGGCGTCGACGGCGTGCTCGCCGCCGTGGAGCAGCTCGCCGCGGCGCCGGTGCCCGCCTCGGCCCTGGAGTCGCTGGTGCTGCCGGCCCGGGTGGCCGACTACCAGCCGGCCATGCTCGACGAGCTCACCGCCGCGGGAGAGGTCCTCTGGGCGGGCCACGGCTCGCTGCCCGGCGCCGACGGCTGGGTGAGCCTGCACCTCGCCGACCAGGCCGACCTCACCCTCCCCGAGCCGATGTCGGCCGGCGACGACCCCGAGCAGGGCGAGCTCCACGCGGCGGTGCTCGAGGCGCTCGCGCCCGGGGGCGCGTGGTTCTTCCGCCAGCTCGCCGACACGGTGGCCGGGCTGCGTGGCGAGACCGTCGGCGACCGCGACCTGGCCGGCGCGCTGTGGGACCTGGTGTGGAGCGGCCGCGTCAGCAACGACACCCTCACCCCGCTGCGGGCGCTGACCCGCAGCGGGAGCACCACCCACCGGTCCCGCCGGCCACCGCCGCGGGCCCGGGTGGGCGGTGCGAGCCGTCGCCTCCCCTCGCGCACCGGGCCACCCGAGACGGCCGGCCGCTGGACCCTGCTGCCCGCGCTCGACACCGACCCGACCCGGCGGGCCCACGCCGTCGCCGAGCGGCTGCTCGACCGGCACGGCGTGGTGACCCGCGGCGCGGTGGTCAGCGAACGGGTGGCGGGCGGCTTCGCGGCCGTCTATCGCGTGCTGACGGCGTTCGAGGAGTCCGGCCGCTGTCGCCGGGGCTACTTCGTGGCCGGGCTCGGGGCCGCCCAGTTCGGCACCTCAGGGGCGGTCGACCGGCTCCGCACCTACGCCGAGGTGCCCCCCGACGCCGCGCCCGAGGCGGTCACCCTCGCCGCCACCGACCCGGCCAACCCCTACGGCGCCGCCCTGCCCTGGCCCGAGCGCGACGCGGAGGAGTCCGGTCACCGCCCCGGTCGCAAGGCCGGTGCGCTCGTGGTGCTGGTCGACGGCCACCTGGTGCTCTACGTCGAGCGCGGCGGCCGCACCCTGCTCACCTGGAGCGACGAGCCCGACCGGCTCGGTCCGGCCGCGGCGTCGCTGGCCGAGGCCACCCGACGGGGTGCGCTCGGGCGGCTCACCGTCGAGCGCGTCGACGGCGAGCCACTGCTCGGCTCGGGCCTCACGCCCCTCCGCCAGGCGCTGCAGGACGCCGGGTTCGTGTCCACCCCGCGCGGCCTGCGGCTGCGGGGGTGACGGCGTGCCCGAGGGCGACACCGTCTTTCGCGCCGCGCGCAAGCTCGACGCCGCGATCTCCGGCCAGGTGCTGACCCGCACCGACCTGCGGGTGCCGCAGCTCGCGACCACCGACCTGCGCGGCGCCACCGTGACCGAGACCCGCAGCCGCGGCAAGCACCTGCTCACCCGGATCGACCACGAGAGCGGCCGCTGGACCCTGCACACGCACCTCAAGATGGAGGGGGCGTGGCAGGTCTACCGGCCGGGCGAGCGCTGGCGACGCCCCACCCACCAGGCCCGGGTCGTGCTCGGCACCGCCCGCCGCGAGGCGGTGGGCTTCTCGCTCGGCATCGTCGAGCTGCTGGCGACCGACGACGAGCACACCGTCGTCGGCCACCTCGGGCCCGACCTGCTCGGCCCCGACTGGGACGAGGCCGAGGCGCTGCGCCGGCTGACGGCGGCCCCGGAGCGGCCCGTCCGCGAGGCGCTGCTCGACCAGCGCAACCTCGCCGGCATCGGCAACATGTACGCCGCCGAGCTGTGCTTCGTCGCCGGGGTGCACCCGGGCCGCCCGGTCGGCGAGGTGCCCGACCTGCCCCGCCTGGTCCGCACCGCCAAGGCGATGCTCGACCTCAACAAGGAGCGACCGGTGCAGGCCACGACCGGCGACCTGCGCCCCAGCGAGCGGCTGTGGGTCTATCGCCGCGAGCGCCGCGCCTGCCGCCGGTGCGGCACCCCGGTGGAGGTCGCGATGACGGGCGAGGAGGGCCGGGAGCGGGCGGCGTACTGGTGCCCGAGGTGCCAGCCGGTCTGAGTCCGGCCTGAGGTCGAGCGTCAGGCCGCGGAGGCGACCACGTCGCCGGAGCCGGGCGCGGCCACGGGCAGCGGCGTCGCCTCGACGCTGCGGGCGACCTCCCGGCCGGTCTCCTGGGCCGCGACGACGTCGCTGACCTCGCGGAGCACGTCGGACAGCGGCACGTCGAGCGCCGAGCAGAGCGAGGCGAGCAGCTCGGAGGAGGCTTCCTTCTGGCCGCGCTCGATCTCGGAGATGTAGCCCAGGCTCACCCTGGCCTCGGCGGACAGCTCGCGCAGGGTCAGCCCGCGGTGCATGCGACGGCTGCGCAGCACGTCGCCGAGCGACCGGCGGAACAGCACCATGAGCGTCCTCTCGTTGGCTCGGCCCGGGTGGGACCTGGTCCAACGCTACCCGAGGCCGGGAACTTCCCGGGTGAGAACCTCGGCCAGCGCGTCGAGCCCGCCCGCGCAGGCGCCGCGGCGCACCTCCTCGCGGTCGCCGGTGAGGCGGAGCTCGCGCACCATGGTGCCCGAGGGCGCCGACACCGCGACGAAGACCAGCCCGGCAGGCTTGCCCTCCTGCAGGTCGGGGCCCGCCACGCCGGTCGTCGCGACGGCGTACGTCGACCCGGTCAGCCGCCGGGCGCCCTCGGCCATCGCCGCGGCGCACGGCCCCGAGACCACGCCGTGCTCGGCCACGACCGCGGCGGGCACGCCGAGCACGGACTCCTTCAGGTCGCTGGCATAGGCCACCACGCCCCCGCGGAAGCACCGCGACGCCCCCGGGACGTCGGTGAGCAGCGCGGCCAGCATCCCTCCGGTCAGCGACTCCGCGGTGGCCAGCGTCTCGCCGCGCTCCGCGAGCACGTCCAGCACCCGGGCGGCGGCGGGCAGCGGCGGCGAGGACACCCCGGGATGGTAGCGACGACCGCCCGGCGCGGGGCGGCCGCGTTCGGGGCGTCGTCTACGTTGGAGCCATGTCGCTGCCGATCGAGCGCTACGCCGTGATCGGCGACCGGCACACCGCGGCCCTCGTCGGCGACGACGGCTCGATCGACTGGCTGTGCCTCCCGCGGTTCGACTCCCCCGCGAGCTTCGCGGCGCTGCTCGGGTCGGAGGACCACGGCCGGTGGCTGATCGGGCCGGTGGAGAAGGCCCGCGTCACGCGTCGCTACGTCGGCGACTCACCGCTCCTGGAGACCACCTTCACCACCGACAGCGGCTGCGTGCGGCTGCTCGACGCGATGCCCGCCGACGACGGGCGGCACGACCTGGTCCGCCGCCTCGTCGGCGTCGAGGGGACCGTGCGGATCCGCCACGACTGGGTGGTCCGCACCGGCTACGGCCGGGTGCGGCCCTGGGTCACCCGCGAGCAGCACGGCGACACCGAGGTCATCGTCGCCGTGTCCGGTGCCGACCAGCTCACGCTGCGTGGACCGCGGCTGCCCGTCGGCGACGGCGGCCACCACCGCGACGAGTTCGAGATCGCGGCCGGCGAGGAGCTGACGTTCACCACCACCTGGACGCCGTCGTGGTGGGACACCCCCGGGCCGCACGAGCCCGAGCGCGCCGAGCGGCAGGTCCACGACTGGCAGGCGTGGGCCGACCAGTGCCCCGACGACGTCCCCCACCGTGACGCGGTGGTGCGCAGCCTGGTCACGCTGCGGCTGATGAGCCACGCCGACACCGGCGGCATCGTCGCCGCCCCGACCACGTCGCTGCCCGAGGAGATCGGCGGGGAGCGCAACTGGGACTACCGCTTCTGCTGGCTGCGCGACGCCGCCCTCACCCTGGAGTCGCTGCTGACCGCCGGCTACACCGACGAGGCACGCAGCTGGCGGCGCTGGCTGCTGCGGGCCGCGGCCGGCGACCCGGAGGACCTGCAGATCATGTACGCCGTCGACGGCGGCCGCGAGCTGCCCGAGCGCGAGCTCGACCACCTGCCGGGCTACGAGGGCTCGCTGCCGGTGCGGGTCGGCAACGGCGCGGTCGGGCAGCGCCAGCTGGACGTCCTCGGCGAGGTGATGATCGCGCTCGACCAGGCCCGCGACTGCGGCCTGCGCGAGAACCGCTCCAGCTGGGGTCTGCAGCGCGCCCTGCTCGACCAGCTGGTGGCCGACGTCGACGCCCCCGACCACGGGCTGTGGGAGATCCGCGGCCCCCAGCAGTACTTCACCCACTCCCGGGTGATGGCGTGGGCGGCCCTCGACCGCGGGCTGCGCGGCATCGAGCACCACGGGCTCTCGGGGCCGGCCGACGACTGGCGCGCGTGCCGCGACGCCCTGCGCGAGGAGATCGAGAGCCGGGGCTTCGACCACGAGCGGGGCACCTTCGTCCAGCACCGCGACACCCGCGAGGTGGACGCCGCCCTGCTGGTGCTGCCCGGGGTGGGCTTCCTGGCCGGTGACGACCCCCGGATGCTCGGGACCATCCGCGCGGTCGAAGAGGACCTGCTGCACGACGGGCTGGTGCTCCGCTACCGCACCGAGTCGGGCGTCGACGGGCTCGGCGGCGGCGAGAGCCCGTTCCTGGCCTGCTCGTTCTGGCTGGTCTCGGCCTACGCCGCCGCGGGGCGCCGCGACGACGCCGAGGCGCTGATGGAGCGCCTCCTGGCCTTGACCAACGACGTCGGCCTGCTGGCGGAGGAGTACGACCCGCGCGCCGGCCGGATGCTCGGCAACTTCCCCCAGGCGTTCAGCCACCTGGCGCTGGTCCGCGCCGCCTTCGACCTCCGCTGACCCCCGGCGGCGACCCGAGCGAGCGCGTCGGGCCGAGTGCCGCGGGCGCCGTCAAGCGCTACCGTCGTCGGGGCGGGTGCCCGCGGCCAGGTAAACCGCTCCCCCTGCGCCCTCGTCGTAGGTCGTGTCGACCAGGTGACGTGCGACTGCCTCCCACGGGCGGTGGTCCCGGTAGGCGCGGGTGACGCCGAACGGGCGGCTGAGAATCGAGCCGAGCCGGACCGCCCAGGTCGGCCACCGCTCCGGGCTGCGGAGTCCGTTGAGCACCAGCCGAGCCCCCGGCCGGCACTCACGCGCCAACCTTGCGACGAGGGCGTCGTACTCCCGGACCATCTCCAGCGCATAGGTCGCGAGGACCGCGTCTGTCCCGTCAGGGAGCTGGAATCGGGTCATGTCGGCCTCGACCAGCTCCACCTGCGGTAGGTCGCCCACCCGGCGTCGAGCCCTCTCGAGCATCGCCGGAGACAGGTCGACCCCGACCGCCCGGCCGCGGGGGCCGACAGCCGCCGCCAGGGCTGGCAGATTGCGGCCGGTTCCGGTGCCGAGGTCGACCACGGTGTCGCCGCGCCGCAGCCGCAGCTCGGCGATGGCCCGCTCGGACAGTCTCCGCGTGCCGATCCAGGAGTAGGGCCGAGAAGCGAGGTCGTAGATGGGCGCCAGCCGGTCGTACAGGCGCCGGACCGCGACCGCGTCGTGGACGCCCTGCCCGGTCACGCGTGACCCTCCGCACCGCCGTGCCCGCGGTGCTCGCGGGTGAGGTCGAGCACCATCCGAACGTGGGCGTCATCCAAACGGTAGAAGACGTTGCGCCCCGCGCGGCGGTGCCGCACGACGTGGGCGGTCCGCAACAGCCGCATCGCCTGGGACACCTTGGTGTCGGTCGTCCCGACCGCCGCAGCGATGTCGCAGACGCACAGCTCGCCCCCCTCCAGGAGCGCGTACAGAATCAGGACACGGGTCGGGTCGCCGAGCAGCCGGAACAGCTCTGCCAGGTCGGTCGCTTCGCTGTGCCCCATCAGGGATCCCGCCAGGCTCGCCACCCGATCGACGTCCTGCTCGGTCGTCGCGCACCCGTCGAGAGGGGTTGCTGCGTTCATCTGCATATATGTGAAGGTATCATGAAAAGGAAAGCTGCACCGACCCCCACCGCTCGGGACAGCGGGGGCCGGCGCAGGGGCTGTGGGGCCTCGGTCAGCGGCCGCGCCGGACGACGCGGACGCTCACCGTGGTGTCGGCCGGGGCCGTGGTGTCGCTGCCGAGGTAGCGGATCTCGATCTCCTGCACCCCGGTGGTCGAGAACGGCCCGACCCTCAGCTTCGCCTTGCCGCTCCGCAGGGTCGCCGACGCGACCAGCTCGCCGTCGACGTACGCCTCGACGTCGCCCGTGGCGCGAGCGCCATCGGCGAACACCCGGACCTTGACCTTGGCCCGGCCGCGGTCCACCTTGACGACCTTCGGGGCGACCTTCGCGTGCACGGTGGCCTCGGCCCGCACCTGCGCGGTCATCCCGACGACCTCCGGGTTGTGGTCGGAGGCGCGGTAGGCGTTGGGTTCGTAGAGCAGCGTGGCGTTGTAGTTGTAGCGGCTGTACTCGAAGGCCACGGCCTCGTTGGCGTTGATCTCCCAGACGTCGGCGCCGGTCACCGTCGCCAGCGCCGCGTCGTTGGCCAGCACGTGGT
>JAUILS010000158.1 GCA_030432975.1 Actinomycetes bacterium | reverse complement strand
GGCCGGGCGTCGTCCGCAAGACGGTCAAGCCGCAGGTCGACCTGTTCACCTTCCCCGAGGGCAACGGTGTGATCGTGCTGTCCGAGGGCCGGCTGATGAACCTCGGCAACGCCACCGGCCACCCGTCGTTCGTGATGTCCAACTCCTTCACCAACCAGGTGCTGGCGCAGATCGAGCTGTTCACCAAGACCGAGGACTACCCGGTCGGCGTCTACGTCCTGCCCAAGCACCTCGACGAGGAGGTCGCGCGGCTGCACCTGCCGTCGCTCGGCGTCACGCTGACCGAGCTGACCGACGGCCAGGCGTCCTACCTCGGCGTCCCCGTGGAGGGGCCCTACAAGCCCGAGCAGTACCGCTACTGACCCGAGGTGCCGTGTCGCCGACCCGGCGACTGGCACACTTGACGCCATGACCGAGGGCTCCCCGACGCCGTCCGCCGACCCCGCCTCGCGGGGCCGGGTCCTCGTCGTCGACGACGACGCCTCGCTCGCGGAGATGCTCGGGATCGTGCTCGGCCAGGAGGGCTTCGACTCGCGGGTCTGCGCCCGGGGCGACGAGGCGCTGGAGGCGTTCCACGACTACCACCCCGACCTGGTGCTGCTCGACCTGATGCTGCCGGGCAAGGACGGCATCGACGTCTGCAAGGAGATCCGCGCCGAGTCCGGCGTGCCGATCGTGATGCTCACGGCCAAGGGCGACACCGTCGACGTGGTCGTCGGCCTCGAGTCGGGCGCCGACGACTACATCGTCAAGCCCTTCAAGCCCAAGGAGCTGGTCGCCCGCGTGCGCGCCCGGGTCCGCCGGCTGCCGGAGCACGGCACCGACATGCTCAAGGTCGGCGACCTGCTCATCGACGTCGCCGGCCACTCCGTGACCCGCGGCGACGAGCCGGTCAACCTGACCCCGCTGGAGTTCGACCTCCTGGTCTGCCTGGCCCGCAAGCCGTGGCAGGTGTTCACCCGGGAGGTGCTGCTGGAGCAGGTCTGGGGCTACCGCCACTCGGCCGACACCCGCCTGGTCAACGTGCACGTGCAGCGGCTCCGCTCCAAGGTGGAGCACGACCCCGAGAAGCCCGAGATCGTCGTGACCGTCAGGGGTGTCGGCTACAAGGCCGGCTCGGCGTAGGCCGATGGCCCGTCCCTCCGTTCCGCAGGCCGCGACGCGCTGGCTGACCTTCTGGCGGCGGTCCATCGCGGCCCGCGTCGTCGCCAGCACCGTCATCCTGTCCGCCCTGGTCACCACCGGCGTCGGCTGGGTGCTGCTGCAGCAGACCCGCGAGGGGCTCCTCGACCAGCGCGTGCGCGCGGTGGTCGCCGAGGCCAGCGCCGAGAGCGCGGCCGCGCGGGCCCGCCTGCAGGGCGTCCCCGGCACCAGCGTCGACGCCGCCGGGCAGCGACGCGAGCTCTTCGACCCCATCCTCGAGCGCGGCCGGGTGCGCGGCTTCGACGTCGTGCTCGCCGCCCTCGGCGCCGCCGACGGCACCGGTCTGCCGCTGCAGACCTACTCCACCCCGGGTCTCGACCTCGACGAGAGCCTGCCGGACTCCCTGGTGGAGCACTTCGCGACCTCCGGCACGACGGCGTGGACCTACACGACGATCAGCCGCCAGGGGCAGCCCGACACCCCGGGCGTCATCGTCGGGTCCCGGGTCCGGCTCCCCGCCGACAGCGGCGCCTACACGCTCTATTACCTCTTCCCGCTCCAGGACGAGCAGGAGACCCTCGCGCTGGTCACTCGCGCGATGCTCACCGCGGGCGTGCTGCTACTGGTGCTGGTCGCCGTCCTCACCTGGCTCGTCACCCGGCAGGTCGTCACGCCGATCCGGATGGCCCGGCGCGTCGCGGAGCGGCTGGCGGCCGGCCAGCTGCAGGAGCGGCTGCGGGTGCGCGGGGAGGACGACCTCGCCCGGCTGGCCACCTCCTTCAACCAGATGGCCGCCAACCTGCAGCGCCAGATCCGCCTGCTCGAGGAGCTGAGCCGGGTGCAGCGGCGGTTCGTCTCCGACGTGTCCCACGAGCTGCGCACCCCCCTGACCACGGTGCGCATGGCCGGCGACGTGCTGCACGACGCCCGCGGCCGGTTCGACCCCGCCACGGCGCGGGCCGCCGAGCTGCTGCAGACCGAGCTCGACCGCTTCGAGCAGCTGCTTGCCGACCTGCTGGAGATCAGCCGCTTCGACGCCGGCGCCGCCGCGCTCGAGACCGAGGACGTCAACCTCACCGACGTCGCCCAGCGGGTGGTCGCCTCGACCCGGATGCTCGCCGACCAGCGGGGGGTGCGGGTGCTGGTCGACGCGCCCCCCGAGCCGTGCCTCGCCGAGGCCGACGTACGCCGGGTGGAGCGGATCGTCCGCAACCTCGTCACCAACGCCATCGACCACGCCGAGTCGCACGACGTGGTCGTCCGGGTGGCGCACGACGACCAGGCCGCCGCGATCGCGGTCCGCGACCACGGTGTCGGCCTGTCGCCGGGGGAGTCCGCGATGGTCTTCAGCCGGTTCTGGCGGGCCGACCCGGCCCGGGCCCGCACCAGCGGCGGCACCGGCCTCGGTCTCTCGATCGCGCTGGAGGACACCCATCTGCACGGCGGCTGGCTGCAGGCGTGGGGCACGCCGGGCGGCGGGTCGCAGTTCCGGCTGACCCTGCCGCGGCGGGTCGGGGACGAGCTGCGGCACAGTCCGCTGCCGCTGGTGCCGGACGACGCGGAGGTGGCGGTGTGAGCTCGTCCACCCCCTGGCCCCGCGTGCTCGCCGCGCTGCTCGCGTCCGCCGTGCTGGCCGGCTGCATGTCGATGCCGAGCGGCGGGCCGGTGACGGAGGTCGACGACCCCGGCGCGCAGGATGCCGACGCGCCCGCCGACATCGTGGTGCGACCCCCGCAGCCGGGGGAGAGCGCCCGCGACATCGCCGTCGGCTTCCTCGACGCCATGGAGGCCTCCCCACTGTCCACCACCGTGGCCCAGGAGTTCCTGTCGCAGGAGGCGTCCGCGGCCTGGGACCCGGCGCTGGCGACCATCGTCTACGGCACCCGCTCCGCCCCGCGCGGAAGCACCACGGGCAGCACCACCGGCAGCACCACCGTCACCATCGAGCTCGAGGAGGCCGGCCGCCTCGACGAGCGGGGCGCCTGGCTGGGGCCGCTGACCGCCGCCCAGGGGCAGCTCGACTTCCCGATGGTCCGCGAGGACGGCGAGTGGCGCATCGCCGAGGCGCCCAACGCGCTGATCGTGCGGGACGCCTGGTTCGCCCAGCGCTTCAGCCAGGTGTCGATCTTCTTCTTCGACCCCACCGGCCAGGTGCTCGTCCCGGAGCCGGTCTACCTGCCCGACGGCGACCAGCTGCCGACGTACCTCGTCCGCGATCTGGCCGCCGGACCGAGCGCCGACCTCGAGCGGGTCGAGCAGGGGTTCTTCCCGCCCGGCACCACGGTGCGGCCGGTGACCGTCGACGAGCGTGGCCTGGCCGAGGTGGCGCTCGAGGGCGACCCCGGCCAGCAGAACGCCCGCGACAACGAGCTGATGCTCGCCCAGCTGACCTGGACGCTGCGCCAGGTGCCGGAGATCCTCTCGCTGGCGGTGACGTTCAACGACGAGCCGCTGCGGCTGGAGGACGGTCCCGTCGACAACGTGCCCGTCGACCGGGGGGCGGAGTTCGACCCCACCGGCACGGCCGCGCCGCCGTTCCCGTTCGCGCTGCGGGAGGGGCGGCTGGTCGCGGGGTCGCTCGACGCGCTGAGGCAGGTCGCCGGGCCGTTCGGCCGCACGGCCCAGGGGCTGCGCTCGGTGGCGGTCGACCCGCGCGGCGAGCGGGTGGCCGGGGTCGGCAGCAACGGCGACCGGGTGCTCGTCGGGCCGCTGGAGAGCGAGGAGTCCGGCACCGTCCGGGAGGTGGCCTCGGGGGGCACCGACCTGCTCCCGCCCAGCTGGGACCTGGCCGGCCGGCTCTGGCTGGTCGACCGGCGGGACGACGGCGCGGTGGTGTCCGTGCTGGCGAGGGGCCGGCTGCGGTCGGTCGAGATCCCCGGCATCTCCGGCGGTCGGGTGCGGGCGTTCCAGGTGTCGCGCGATGGCACCCGCTTCATCGCGGCGATGGCGGGCGAGACCCGCGACGACCTGAAGCAGAGCCGGATCCAGGTCGACGAGGGCGGCCGGCTGAGTGCCACCCCGGCGCGGACGCTGCCCTTCGGCGACCAGCTGCGGACCCGGGTCCGCGACCTGTCGTGGAGCTCGCCGACGGCGCTGCTGGTGCTGGCGCCGATCACCCCCGGCGTCCAGGAGGTGCGGGCGCTGCCGGTCGACGGGTCGCCCTCCAGCGGACTGCCGGGCGGCAGCGTGGTGAGCGGCAACCAGCGCTGGCTGGCCGGCTCCCCGGTCGTGGGCGAGCCGTGGTACGCCGCCTCCGTCCGCCGGCCCAGCGTCGTCGACTCCTCGGGTCTGGAATACATCGACTCCCTCAAGGGCGTCGACCTGACCACCCTGGCCTACGCAGGCTGAGGCCGGAGGACCTCCACAGGCGCCGCCGAGGCGAGGGCCGTCCCCGGCGCGCGGCCGAGGCCACGCGACGGCCCGGACGCGCGGTTGACTGCCGCGATGACCACGCTCGTCGACGCCGCCCGCGACCTGCTCCTCGGCGGCCGGTGCTGCGGCTGCGACCGGCCGGGCCGGGTGCTCTGCTCCGGCTGCCGGGCCTCGCTGCCGCACGAGCCGAGACCCGCGTGGCCGCGACCCACGCCGCCGGGGCTCGCCGAGCCGTGGGCGCTCGGTGACTATGCCGGCACGCTGCGCGCGATGGTGCTCGGCCACAAGGAGCACCGGCAGCTGGCGCTCGGCGGCGTGTTGGGCGAGCTGCTCGGCCGCGCGGTGGCGGCGGCGGTGCCCGGCGGCGCCGTACTCCTGGTGCCGGCCCCGTCGCGACCCGCAGTCGTCCGGCAGCGCGGCCACGACGCGACCGCGGCGCTGGTGGAGGCGGCGGCCCGCCGGCTCTCCCGTTCGGGCCGCGACGTCGTGACGGCGCGCCTGCTCGCGACCCGGGTCGGGGTGCTCGACCAGGCGGGGCTCGACGCCGGGCAGCGGGCGGCCAACCTGCACCACTCGCTGTGGGTGCCGTCCGAGCGGCTGAGGCGGCTGTCGCGGACGCTCGACCGGCGCGGCGCCGTTGCGGCGACCCGCCTCCGGGTGGTGCTCTGCGACGACGTGATCACCACGGGGGCCACCGCCCGCGAGGGCCAGCGGGCGCTCGAGGCGGTCGGGCTGCCGGTGGCCGCGGTGGCCGTGGTCGCCGCCACGCGGAGGCGGGTGACGGATCGGGGGGTATCGCTTTCGCCGTGACCGTCCAGGGGTTAGCGTCGGTGTATGAACGAGGTCGGCCTGTGCCGGCCCGTTCCCGGCTGAGACACCAGGAGGTTCACATGGAAGTTGTGGTCAAGAGTCGGCACTGCGAGGTGTCGGACCGGTTCCGCAGTCATGTCGCCGAGAAGCTGTCCAGGCTGGAGAAGCACGACCACCACATCGTGCGCGTCGACGTCGAGGTGGAGCAGGAGCGCAACCCGCGGCAGCACGACCGCGCGGTGCGCGTGGAGCTGACCGCGGTCTCCCGCGGTCCCGTGATCCGCGCCGAGGCCGCGGCCACCGACAAGATGGCCGCGCTCGACCTGGCGTTGGACAAGATGACCTCGCAGATGCGCCGCGCCGCCGACCGCCGGGTGCGCGAGCGCCAGCAGCGGGTGCCGGTGGGCCAGGCGATGGCCGCGCTGAGCGACCTCGAGGCGCCGGCCGACGACACCGAGGTCGAGTTCGAGCGCCAGGTCGGCCCGATCACGGTCACCGGCGACGGGCCGCTGGTCGTGCGCGAGAAGTCGCACAGCGCGGCGCCGATGACGCTCGACCAGGCGCTCTACGAGATGGAGCTGGTCGGCCACGACTTCTACCTCTTCGTGGACAAGGAGTCCGAGCGGCCGTCGGTGGTCTACCGCCGGCACGCCTACGACTACGGCGTGATCTCGCTGGACCTCGAGGGGCGTTGACCGCCGCTCCCGCGCCGGGTCTGACATGATTCACCCGTGAGTCAAGCGACCAGTGGCCCCGACGGTGGGCAGGCCGACCCGATCCGTGTGCTCGTCGTCGACGACCAGGAGCTGTTCCGGCGGGGCATCACGATGCTGCTCGCCGCCGAGGAGGGCATCGAGGTCGTCGGCGAGGCCGGCGACGGTGTGGAGGGCACCCAGCTCGCGGTGAGCACGATGCCCGACGTGGTGCTGCTCGACGTGCGGATGCCCAAGCGCACCGGCATCGAGGCCTGCACCCAGATCAAGGAGGCCGTGCCCTCGGCCAAGATCATCATGCTCACCGTGTCCGACGAGGAGGCCGACCTCTACGAGGCGGTCAAGGGCGGCGCGTCGGGCTACCTGCTCAAGGACTCCTCCATCGAGGAGGTCGCGCAGGCGGTGCGCGTCGTGGCCGACGGGCAGTCGCTGATCAGCCCGTCGATGGCGGTCAAGCTGATCGACGAGTTCAAGCAGATGAGCAAGCCCGACCGCGAGAACGTGCCCGGGCTGCGGCTCACCGACCGTGAGCTCGAGGTGCTGCGGCTGGTGGCGAAGGGGATGAACAACCGGGAGATCTCCAAGGAGCTCTTCATCTCCGAGAACACCGTCAAGAACCACGTGCGCAACATCCTCGAGAAGCTGCAGCTGCACTCGCGCATGGAGGCGGTCATGTACGCCGTCCGCGAGAAGCTCCTCGACATCCCCTGAGCCGCGACTCCTTCGTGCCGGTCGAGCTGTCCCTGGCCCAGGCGCGCCGTGTCGCCCTGGCCGCGCAGGGCTTCGCCGACCGTGCCCACACCACGCCGACGATGCGCACGCTGTCGCGCACCGTGGAGCGCACCGGCGTGCTCCAGGTCGACTCGGTCAACGTGCTCCAGCGCGCCCACTTCATGCCGCTCTACTCGCGGATGGGGCCCTACGACGTCTCGCTGCTGACCCGCGCGTCGGCTCGTCGGCCGCGGCGGCTGGTGGAGTACTGGGCGCACGTGCAGGCGATGATGCCCGTCGACCTGTGGCCGGTGATGCAGCACCGGATGGACTTCTACCGCGCCCGCCGCGGCAAGTGGGGGTTCGTCACCGAGGACGCCGAGCTGGAGCGCAACCTGGTCGCCGAGGTGCGCGAGCTCGGCGCCTCGACCGCCCGCGACCTCGATGACGGGCTGCCGCGCACCAAGGAGCACTGGGGCTGGAACTGGTCCTCGACCCGGCGGGTGCTCGACTTCCTCTACATGTCGGGTGAGCTGGCCATCGCCGGGCGCAACAGCCAGTTCGAGATCCTCTACGACCTGCCCGAGCGGGTGCTCCCCGCGACGGTGCTGGCGCTGCCGACGCCGTCGGTCGAGGACGCTCACCTGGAGCTGGTGCGACGGGCCGCCCGGTCGCACGGGGTCGCCACGGCGCGCGACCTCGCGGACTACTACCGGATGTCGGTCGCCGACACCACGACGGCCGCGGCGGCGCTCGTCGGGTCGGGCGAGCTGCTGCCCGCCCGGGTGCAGGGCTGGTCGCGGCCGGCGTACCTCTGGTCGGAGGCGGCGCGGCCGCGACGGATCCGCGCGCGCACGC
>JAUILS010000157.1 GCA_030432975.1 Actinomycetes bacterium | reverse complement strand
CAGACGGCCGAGGCGGTGGCCAGCGACATCCAGCAGCGGACGGCCGAGCAGCTGTTCCGCACCCTGGGCGAGCTCAAGGGCGGCGCGATGAAGTTCGGGCAGGCGCTGTCGGTGCTCGAGTCGGCGCTCCCGGAGGAGGTGGCGGCGCCCTACCGCGAGCACCTGCGGATGCTCCAGGACTCCGCTCCCCCGATGCCGACCCAGACGGTGCGCGAGGAGATCGAGCGGGAGCTCGGCCCCGACTGGCGCGAGCAGCTGGTCTGGCTCGACGGCGGGCCGGCGGCGGCCGCGTCGATCGGGCAGGTGCACCGCGGGCGCTGGGTCGACGGTCGCGAGGTGGCCGTCAAGGTGCAGTACCCCGGCGCCGGCGAGGCGCTGATGAGCGACCTCAAGCAGCTGAGCCGGCTGGCCCGCGGCGTCTCGCCGCTCTTCCCCGGCATGGACGCCAAGCCGCTGATCGCGGAGATCCAGGCCCGCGCCGAGGACGAGCTCGACTACCACCTCGAGGCGGAGGCCCAGCAGGCGTTCGCCGACGCCTTCGTCGGCGACCCCGAGATCGTGGTGCCCAACGTCGTCGCCGTCGGCACCACGGTGCTGGTCTCGGAGTGGCTGGAGAGCCCTCAGTCGATCGCCGGCATCATCGCCGACGGCACCCAGGAGGAGCGCGACCACTACGGCGAGCTGCTGGTCCGGTTCCTGTTCGCGGGGCCGGCCCGCACCGGCATGCTCCACGCCGACCCCCACCCCGGCAACTTCCGGGTCATCCCGCGCGAGGACGGTTCGCCGGGCAAGCTGGGGGTGCTCGACTACGGCGCCGTGGCGCGGCTTCCCGAGCGGCAGCTGCCCCGGGCGATGGGCACGCTAATCCGGATCGCCAGCTCCGAGGAGCCCGACCGGCTCGTCGACGGGCTGCGCGAGGAGGGCTTCCTGCGGGGCAACGTGCAGGTCGACCCCGAGCTGGTGCTGGCCTACCTCTCGCCGTTCATCGAGCCCACCCAGACCGAGCGGTTCCGCTTCTCGCGAGAGTGGATGCGCGGGCAGTTCCAGCGGCTCAACGACCCGTCCGACCCGACGTTCGCGATGGCGACCAAGCTCAACCTGCCGCCGAGCTACATGCTGATCCACCGCACCTGGCTGGGCGGCCTCGGCCTGCTGTCGCAGCTGGAGGCCGAGGCGCCGTTCCGGGCGATCCTCGAGGAGTCGCTCCCCGGCTTCGCCGCGGAGTAGCCGGTCGGGTCGGTCACGTCGCTCAGTCGCCGACCCAGAAGCCGCGCCCGCCCCACCAGCCGCCGTCGGAGTACGCCGCCGGGCCGCGCGAGCCGAGGTAGGACCCGACGACCGCGGCGCCCAGGTCGTCGAGCTCCGGGGCGACGACCCGGCCGTCGACCCGCGTCGCCATCTGCTGCACGAAGCGGGCGAGCCCCGGGTCCTCGCCGAGCCGGAAGAACGTCACCTGCGCCCCCAGCCGGCCGGCCGCGTCGAGCTCGCGCACCGCGTTGGCGATGGTCAGCGGGTGTGGCGGGTAGGCGAAGAAGACCTCGCCGTCGCGCTCCAGGTGGGACGTCGGCTCGCCGTCGGTGACGACCAGCAGCACCGGCTGGGCGTTGGGGTGCTTGCGGAAGTGGCGGTTGGCCAGCAGCAGCGCGTGGTGGAGGTTGGTGCCCTTGTCCCACCGGGCGTCGAGCGCGGTCAGCTCCTCGATGTCCATCACCTGCGCCTGCCGCCCGAAGCCCACCAGCTGCAGGTGGTCGCCGCGGAAGCGCGAGCGGATCAGCGTGTGCAGCGCCAGCGCGGTGCGCTTCATCGGCACCCAGCGGCCGTCCATCGCCATCGAGAACGACGTGTCGACGAGCAGCGCGACCGCGGCCTGCGTGCGCGCCTCGGTCTCGATGACCTCGACGTCGTCGACCCGCAGCCGGACGCCGCCGCGCGGGTCGCCGCCCTCGCCGACCACCCGGCGTACGGCGTTGCCCACGGTGCGGGTGACGTCCCACGGCTCGGTGTCGCCGAACTCCCAGGCCCGCGTCGCACCCGAGCGCTCGCCGCTGGCGCCGGCCAGCCGCACGTCGCGCTCCCCCTGCCGGGACGACGCCCGGTCGGCGGCGTCGCGCAGCAGTGCCTTGCCGAGCTGGCGCATGGCCTTGGGCGACAGCCGCAGCTGGCCGTCGCTGCCGCGCTTGAGCAGCCCGTGCTCGCGCAGGGCCCGCTCCAGCTCCTGCAGGGCGCGCGCGTCGACCGCCGCCTGCTCGCCGAGCTGGCGGGTGAGCGCGTCGAGGTCGACGTCGTCGAGGCGCGCGCCGCCGTAGGACTGCGCGAGCTGCTCGGCCAGCGCGTCGAGGTCGGCCAGGTCCTGCAGCACGCCGGTGCCGTCGCCCAGGCCCAGCCCCTGCTCGCCGTCGAAGCGCTCCGAGCCGCCCCAGTCCTCCCCCGGTCGGAGCGACTGGAGGTTGGCGTCGAGGCGGCTCAGCGCCTCGCCGAGCTGCGGTGAGCCGAACGCCTGAGCGGCGAGCTGCTCGAGCTCGGCCCGCTGGTCGGGCGACATCGAGTTGAGCATCCGCTGAGCGGCCGCCGACCGGGCGGCCATGGCGTCGAGCAGCTCGTCGACGTTCTGCGGGTTCTCAGGGAAGAAGTCGCCGTGCTTGTCCATGAACTCGGCGAACCGCTCGTCGGTGTCCTCGCCCCGGGCGTGGGCCTCGAGCAGGTCGTTGAGGTCCGACAGCATCTCCTGGACGGCGGCGCGGTCCTCGTCGGTGGCGTTCTCCAGCGCCTGCTTCATGCCGGCGAAGCGCTGGTCGAGCATCTCCCGGCCGAGCAGGTCCTTGATCTGCTCGTAGGCCTCGCGGGCCTCCCCGCTCTGCCAGTCGTACGACGACAGCTCGGTGACCGCCGCGGCGGTGGAGGCGGGCAGGTTGTCGAGCTGGATCTCGCGCAGCGCCCGGTCGCCGTCGTCCATCGTGACGTCGCGGGCGAGCTGCTTGCGCTCCTCCAGGACGGCCTTGTCGAGCAGCTCCTTGACCTGCTGGAGGGTGCCGTCGAGGGAGTGCTGCCGGGTCAGCTCGCGGCGGCGCTCGGCGACCCGGCGGGCGAGGTCGTCGAGGCCGGTCTGCTGCTGTCCTCCACGGCGGAGGAACTCCTGCATCGCCCGCTCGGCGCTGTGGCCGGCCATCACGTCCTGGCCGATCGCGTCGAGCGCCTCGGCAAGGTCGACCGGGGGCGCCAGCGGGTCGCCGCCGGCGTAGCGTCCGTAGCGCGAGCGGTGCGTGTGGCGCGCCACGGTCAGCGCCTGCCCGGGTGGAGGGTCGCGAGCACGGCGCTCACCCGTAGACGGTCTCTCCGCCGGCGGAGTCCTTGCCGATCCGCCGGGCGAGATAGAGGCCCTCCAGGGCCAGCTCCAGCGCGGACGCGCGGGAGCCGTCGGTGTGCGCGTCGAGCCGGTCCATCACCTGGTCGTAGAGGTCGGACTCGCCCAGCACCGGCAGCCCGGCCAGGAAGTCGCGAGCCGACACCTGCTCACCGGTGGTCACCAGCGCCCCCTCCTCGATGGCGTCGACCAGCAGCGCGAAGTCGATGCCGCGCAGGTGCTGGCGGACGGTCTCGGCCGTGGCGGTGCGGAGCAGGTGGAGCAGGATCTCGGCCTCGCGGCCCTCCTCGCCGGTCTCGAACTCGACCTTGCCGCCGAGCACGTCGACGGCCGCCTCGAGGTCGACCACCCGCGCGACGGCCTCCTCCTCGCCCTGCGAGGTGGCGCGGTGCAGCGCGGCGGCGGCCATCGTCTCGGCGCCCGCGATCGCGAACCGGGCGGAGACGCCGGAGCGCTGGTCGACCGCGGAGGACTCCCGGAGGGCGCGGGTGAAGCGCGCCAGGATCTCGATCAGGAAGTCGGGCACGTCGGCGACGAGGTGGGCCTCCTGACGGATCACCGACACCTCGTCCTCGATCGCGACCGGGTAGTGGGTGCGGATCTCGGCACCGAAGCGGTCCTTCAGCGGCGTGATGATCCGGCCGCGGTTGGTGTAGTCCTCGGGGTTGGCGCTGGCCACGACGAGGACGTCGAGCGGCAGCCGCAGGACGTAGCCGCGGATCTGGATGTCGCGCTCCTCCATCACGTTGAGCATCGCCACCTGGATCCGCTCCGCCAGGTCGGGCAGCTCGTTGATCGCGACGATGCCGCGGTGGCTGCGCGGGATCAGCCCGAAGTGGATCGTCTCGGGGTCGCCCAGCGTCCGCCCCTCGGCGACCTTCATCGGGTCGACGTCGCCGATCAGGTCGGCCACCGAGGTGTCCGGCGTGGCCAGCTTCTCGGCGTACCTCTCGGAGCGGTGGCGCCACGCGACCGGCAGGGCGTCGCCGAGCTCGTCGGCGCGGCGGCGCGACTCGGGGCTGACCGGGTCGAAGGGGTGCTCGCCGAGCTCCGACCCGTCGATCACCGGCGTCCACTCGTCGAGCAGCCCGACCAGGGTGCGCAGCAGGCGGGTCTTGCCCTGGCCGCGCTCGCCGAGCAGGACCACGTCGTGGCCGGCGATCAGGGCCCGCTCGAGCTGCGGGATGACGGTGTCCTCGAAGCCGTGCAGGCCGGGCCAGGGGTCCTCGCCGTCGCGGAGCTTGGCCAGCAGGTTGTCGCGGATCTCCTCGCGCAGGTGCTTCTGCACATGTCCGGCGGCGCGCAGCTCGCCGACGGTGGCGGTCGTCGGAGGTGAGGTGGCGGTCACGGCTTCACGCTACTGCCGAGCGGCAAGCGTCGGCTCACGATCACAGGTCGGTGGCCCCGTCGACGCTCTCGCGGATCAGGTCGGCGTGGCCGGCGTGCCGCGCGTACTCCTCGATCAGGTGGACCAGGATCCAGCGCAGCGAGAACGGCTCGTCGCTGCGGCGCCCGTGTCGCACCGAGAGGGTGTCGAGGCCGTCGCCGTCGGTCAGGGCCCGCTCGATGCGCTCGTCGGCCAGGGCGATGGCGCGGTCGTAGAGCTCGAAGAGGTACGCCGGCTCGTCGGCGGCCGCGGTGTGCCACTCCCAGTCGCGGTCGGCCTCCCAGTCGACCGACGCCCAGGGCTCGCCGAGCTCCTCCCCCGCCAGCGTCTCGACCAGCCAGCCCTCCTCGACGACCGCGAGGTGCTTGAGCATCCCGCCCAGGGTCATCGTGGCCGGGGCCAGCGGGGTGGCGAGCTGCTCGCTGGTGAGCCCCTCGGCCTGCCGGCGCACCGTGGCGCGGTAGTAGTCGAGGAAGGCCCGCAGCGTCGTCACCTCGTCGGCGGCCAGCGGCGGGTCGGTCTTCGGGGTGGTGGGGTCGGTCGGCGGGGCCATGGCGCCCACGCTAGGCGCCCCGGGGAGATAGTCCAGTGAGTATTCGGGGTGATCCTGCGCGATCCGGCCCGAATACGCACTGGACTATCCCCGCCCACCCACCGCGAGGAGCCCTTAGGATCGCGGACATGCCCGGCTGGCCGTCGTACGACGAGGTGCTGGGGCTGCCGTGCGGCGACCGGGTGGTCGTGCCGCCGGAGTCGGGCGACGACAACGGCCACCTCAACGTGCGGCACTACCTCGGGCTGTTCGACGACGCCGAGTGGGTCGTCTACGAGCGGCTCGACCTCGGGGCCGACCTCGCCCGGCGGGGTATCGGTGGGATCTTCGCGCTGGAGCAGCACCTGACCTACCGCCGCGAGGTCGCGGTCGGCGACGAGGTGTCGGTCGGCATCCGGCTGGTCGGGAGGTCGGCCCGGATGATCCACCTCGTCAGCCACCTGCTCAACCACACCCGCCGCGAGGTGGCGGCGCGGATGGAGGCGCTGGAGGGCTACGTCGACCTCGGCACCCGGCGACTGGCGCCGATCCCGGAGCCCCAGTCCACGGCCCTCGACCGGCTGCTGGCCGAGGCCGCGGCGCTGCCCTGGCAGCCCGAGCTCAGCGGGACGATGGCGCCGCGCTGAGCTCCGCCGTGAGCCGTCCGGTCGCCGGGTCGCGGGTCGTGACGCAGTAGCGCCGCCCGGTCGGGTCGGCGAGCACCGTCCAGAACTCCTCGTCGGGCTCGGCCACCGCACCCAGGGCCAGGTGCCGGGCCACCTCCGCGCGCCGGTCGGTGGGGCCCAGGTCGAGGTGAGCGCTCACGGGGCCGTCCTCGTCGTCGGTGCGCTGCAGCAGGATGTCGAGCGCGTGCTGGCGCGGCATCCGCAGCCAGGTGAACTCCGGGCGGCGCACCAGCAGGTCCGGGGTCGCCTCCAGCACCCCGGCCCAGAACGCCGCCTCGGCGTCGTACGCCGCCCGCGGGACGTCGAGTGAGACCTGGTAGACCAGGCTGGTGTGTCCGCCCGGCCACACCCGCGGCGGCGGACGGCGACCGTCCGAGCGGTGGCCGACGAAGCAGAGCACGAAGCCGCCGGGCGAGCGCAGCACGACGTAGCCCGCGTCATGCACCTCCGCCGCCCCGAGCGAGACCGCCCGGTCGGCGGCCGCGCGCGGGTCGGCGACGTGGACGTCGAGGTGGATCCGGCCGGGGCCGTCGGAGAGCCGCTGCACCGTGAGATAGGCGTCGCCCTCGGGCGGGACCAGCGTCGCGAACTCAGCCTCGGCGCCCCGCGGCTCGGAGACCGCGAAGCCCGTCACGTCGCGCCAGAAGGCGACCCCGGCGTCGAAGCCCTCGGCAGGGAGGTCGACGAACGCCGACAGCCAGAAGGGGCTCCACGGGTGCACCGGGTCAGGCTAGCGGCGCCGCCGCCCCGATGGGCGGCACTGGCTAGGGTGCAGCCATGTCTCGCGAGGTGTTCATCGAGGCGCTCTGCGCGCCCGCGCTGGCCGACATCGTCGATCTCGTCTGCTGGGTGGAGGACGGCCCAGACGGGGAGCGGGTTCCTTACGCCGCCAACAGCGTCGGCCGGGTGCGCTTCCACGTCGACGGGCCGGCCGAGGTGGTCGCCGGCGACAACCCGATCGGCAGCGAGGACCCGCTGGCCTTCCTGCCCTACGAGAAGGAGCTCGCCGACCCCTCACCCGCCCGGTCGACGAGCAACGCCTACCCCCTCGCGGCGCGACGGCTGCTGTCCTTCTTCGCCGACCCCGACCGCAGCCCCGACCTCGCGATCGTGCACACGCCGCGGCACTTCTTCCCCGACGAGGGCGGGCACGTCGGCGAGCACGGCTCGCTCGACGTCATCCAGTCGCGGGCGCCCTTCATCCTCAGCGGCGCGGGAGTGCAGCGGCTCGGCTACGTCGACGACCACGCCCGGCTGGTCGACGTCGGGCCGACGCTCGCCCACCTGGCCGGCGTACCCCTCGAGGAGCTGCGCGACGACCACGGCGCCGAGCTCGACGGGCGCGCCCGCACCGAGTGGTACGACGCCACGGCCGCGCGCTCCCACGTGATCGGGATCCTCTGGGACGGCGGCCACTGCGGTGAGGTGCTCCACCTCGCGGAGACCGGCGAGCTCCCCGGGGTGGCGCGGCTGGTCGAGCGCGGGCTCGCGCTGCGCGGCGGCGCGGTGGCGGAGTTCCCGAGCATCACGCTGACCAACCACACCGCGATCCTCACCGGCGTGGGCCCGGGCCGGCACGGCGTGATGGGCAACGTCTACTACGACCGGGCGACCGGCGAGCGCGTCGTGCCCAACGACGAGAGCACCTGGCACCGCAGCTCCGACTGGCTGCGGCCGGGAGCGCGGACGATCTTCGAGATGGTGAACGACCACCGGGGCGACGGATCGCCGATGCGCACCGCCAGCGTCGACGAGGCGATCGACCGGGGCGCCGACTACTCCACGATGGCGCTGATCCGGGCCTCCGGCGAGAGCGGCGCCGACGCGCTCGACG
>JAUILS010000156.1 GCA_030432975.1 Actinomycetes bacterium | reverse complement strand
CACTTCGTGGCCGGCCTCGGCACCACCGGCACCCTGATGGGCACCTCGCGGTTCTTCCGCGAGCACAAGCCCGAGGTGCGGATCGTGGCCGCCGAGCCGCGCTACGGCGAGCTGGTCTACGGCCTGCGCAACCTCGACGAGGGCTTCGTGCCCGAGCTCTACGACGCCTCGCTGATCGACTCCCGCTTCTCCGTCGGCCCGCGCGACGCGCTCCGCCGGGTGCGTGAGCTGCTCGAGCTCGAGGGGATCTTCGCCGGCATCTCCACCGGCGCGATCCTGCACGCCGCGCTCGGCCAGGCCGCCAAGGCGGTCAAGGCGGGGGAGAGCGCCGACATCGCCTTCGTCGTGTGCGACGGCGGCTGGAAGTATCTCTCCACCGGCGCCTACGAAGGCACCATCGACGAGGCCGAGGACAAGCTGGAGGGCCAGCTGTGGGCGTGAGGACGATCGCGGTCTCGCTGGCCGTCGTGGCCGCGAGCCTGCTCCCCGCCCCGGCGCGCGCCGCCGACCCGATCGTCAACACCGAGCCGCCGGTGGTCTCCGGCGAGCCGACCTTCGGCCAGTTCCTCGAGACCAGCAAGGGCACCTGGATGCCCGACGGGCTGACCCTGACCTACTCCTGGGAGCGCGACGGCCGGCCGATCAAGGACGCCACCACCCGGTGGCACCGGCTCACCGTCGACGACCTCGGCCGCACGCTGACCGCCACCGTCACGGCCACCGACGCCGACGGCGCCTCCGTCTCGGTCACGACCGAGCCCACCGACACGGTGCGGCGGGCCCGCTTCGTCCTCGAGAAGGCGCCGGCCATCTCCGGGGTCACCCGCTACACCCGCCAGCTGAAGGCCTCCGCCGGCAGCTGGTCGAAGAAGCCGGCCACGGTGCGCTACCAGTGGCTCCGCGCCGGCACGAAGATCAAGGGCGCGACGAAGCCGGCGTACCGCCTGGGGGTCAAGGACGTCGGTCGCAAGGTCAAGGTCCAGGTGACGGTCCGCCGTCCCGGCTACGTCAAGAGGACCGTCACCTCGGCGGCCACCCGCAAGATCCGCCACCTGGTGCCCGTGAAGCGCAAGGTGACCTACTCCGTCATCACCCGCGGCACGATCACCGCCAACCTGGCCGAGTTCAAGCGCCAGGTGCAGCAGACGTACGACGACCCGCGGGGCTGGCGGTCCGCGGGCGTGCAGTTCCGCCGGGTCCGCAAGGGCGGCACGTTCACCGTCGTGCTGGCCGAGGCGCGCACGGTGCCGTCGTTCTCCCCGGTGTGCAGCGCGCAGTGGAGCTGCCGGGTGGGGCGCTACGTCATCATCAACCAGATGCGCTGGCTCAAGGCCACCCCGTCGTGGAACAGCCGCAACCTCCCGCGCCGCGGCTACCGCCACATGGTGGTCGACCACGAGACCGGCCACTGGCTCGGGCACGGCCACCTCGGCTGCCCCGGCAAGGGCCGCCTGGCGCCGGTGATGATGCAGCAGTCCAAGGACCTCGCCGGCTGCAAGCACAACCCCTGGCCGCTGAAGTCCGAGCGGTGGTTCCGCGCCGGGCGGGAGATCGTGGGCCGCGCCCCGACGGCGGGAGACCCGACCGGCCGTCCCGCGGAGCGAGAGGCCTGGCCGGGTCCCCTGTCGCCCTGGGCGGTCGCGGGTTAGGGTGACCGCGACCCATCTGCTCGGCCCCCGACGGAGCTCCTGTGGCCAAGAACCTCCGCGACGTCGTCGTCTTCAGCGGTAGCGCTCACCGACCCCTCGCCGAGGCGATCTGCGACGACCTGGGCGTCCCGCTGCGCTCGGTCGAGATCAGCCGCTTCAGCAACGACTGCCTCCAGGTGCAGCTGCAGGCCAACTGCCGGCAGCGCGACGTCTACATCGTCCAGCCGCTGGTGCCGCCGACCCAGGAGCACCTGATGGAGCTGCTGCTGATGGTCGATGCGGCCCGCGGCGCCTCCGCCGCCCAGATCACCGCCGTCATCCCGCACTACGCCTACGCCAGGTCCGACAAGAAGGACGCCTCCCGGATCTCGCTCGGCGGCCGTCTGGTGGCCGACCTTCTCGCCGCGGCCGGCGTCCACCGGGTGCTGACGATGACCCTGCACTCCCCGCAGGTGCACGGCTTCTTCTCCGTGCCGGTCGACCAGCTGACCGCGCTCGGCGTCCTCGCCGACCACTTCCTCGACCAGGACCTCACCGACGCCATCGTCGTCTCGCCCGACCTGGGCAACGCCAAGACCGCCACGCAGTTCTCCCGGCTGCTGGGGCTGTCCGTGGCCGCGGGCAACAAGCGCCGGCTGGCCGACGACCGGGTCGTCATCGACTCGATCGTCGGCGACGTGCACGGCAAGCGCGCGATCGTGCTCGACGACGAGATCGCCACCGGCGGCTCCATCGTCGAGCTGCTCGACCGCCTCGCCGACGAGGGGTGCACGTCGGCCGCGGTCGCCTGCACCCACGGGCTGTTCGTCGGCAAGGCAGTCGACCGGCTGCGCCAGCACCCGATGATCTCCGAGGTGGTCACCACCGACACCGTCCCGCCGCCCCGCGACTGGCCCGAGCTGCAGGTGCTGACCGTGGCCAACCTGTTCGCCCAGACCATCGCCCGGGTCCACGCCGGCAAGTCGGTGAGCAGCATGTTCGACGGCGTCGACCCGGCGTTCGGGCCGCCGCAGCCCAAGCTGTTCGGCTGAGCCGACGTGCGCCGCGTCACGGTGCGTGGCGGACCCTCGCGCCCTACGCTGGGGGCGCGATGTCCCATGTCGACCTGACTGCGCCGGTGAGCCCGGCGGCGACGCCCGGCCCGGAGGCGCCGATCGGCATCTTCGACTCCGGGTTCGGCGGCCTCACCGTGGCCCGCTCGGTGATCGACCAGCTGCCGCACGAGTCGATCGTCTATCTCGGCGACACCGCGCGGCAGCCCTATGGCCCCAAGCCGATCAGCGAGGTCCGCGAGTACGCCCTCGAGTGCCTCGACCACCTCGTCGCCCGCGGCGTCAAGGCGCTCGTGATCGCGTGCAACTCCGCCAGCGCCGCGATGCTGCGCGACGCCCGGGAGCGCTACGACGTGCCGGTGGTCGAGGTGATCCTGCCGGCCACCCGCCGCGCCGTGTCGGCCACGCACTCCGGCCGGATCGGCGTCATCGGCACCCGCGCCACCGTCGAGTCGCAGGCCTACGACGACGCGTTCGCGGCCGCGCCCCACATCGACCTGCACACCCGCGCGTGCCCGCGCTTCGTCGACTTCGTCGAGCAGGGCGTCACGGGCGGCGACGAGCTGCTGAGCGTGGCCCACGACTACCTCGACCCGCTGGTGGCGGCGGGCGTCGACACGCTCGTCCTGGGCTGCACCCACTACCCCCTGCTCACCGGAGTGATCTCCTACGTCATGGGCGAGGAGGTGACGCTGGTGTCGTCGGCGGAGGAGAGCGCCAAGGACGTCTACCGCCTGCTCGCCTCCACCGGGCTGATGCGCGACGGCGGCGAGCCGGCCTACACCTTCCTGACGACGGGCTCGCCCGAGGAGTTCGAGACGGTCGGTCGTCGCTTCCTCGGCCCGGAGCTGCACGCCGCGTCCCAGTTCGCCGGAGGAGCGCGATGAGGCTCACCGTGGTCGGGTCCTCCGGCTCCTACCCGGGGCCGGACTCGCCGTCGAGCTGCTACCTCCTCGAGGCCGAGCACGACGGCCGGGTCTGGCGGATCCTGCTCGACCTCGGCAACGGCTCGCTCGGCGCGCTGCACAAGTACGCCGACCCGCTCACCGTCGACGCGGTGTTCCTCAGCCACCTGCACGCCGACCACTGCCTGGACCTCTGCGGCTACTACGTCATGCGGAAGTACCACCCCACCGGCGAGCAGCCTCGGATCCCGGTCTGGGGCCCGGCCGGGGTCGCCTCCCGCCTCGCCCGCGCCTACGACCTGCCCGAGGACCCGGGCATGACCGAGCAGTTCGACTTCCGCGAGTACGACGCCGTGCCCGTCGACGTCGGCCCGTTCACCGTCAAGCCGGTCGCCGTGGTGCACCCCGTGCCGGCGTACGCCCTCCGGGTGAGCGCCGACGGCCGCACCCTGACCTACTCCGGCGATACGGCCCCGTGCGAGGCGTTCGACCTCGCCGCCGCCGAGGCCGACCTGCTGCTCGCCGAGGCGTCGTTCCGGGTCGGCCACGACGACCCGCCCGACATCCACCTCAACGGCCGCGACGTCGGCCGCACCGCCACCGCCGCCGGCGTGGGCCGGGTGCTGCTCACGCACGTGCCGCCGTGGCACGACCCGCAGCGGGCGCTCGACGAGGCCCGCACCTCCTGGGAGGGCCCGCTCGACCTGGCCGTCCCCGGGATGGTCGTCGAGGTCTGACCCGGCGATGTCGGATCAACCGTGCCGCGCGAGCACGCGGGCGATGAGGTCGGTCGTCGAGACCGTGCCGGTGCGTGGGACAAGGTGCAGCCGACCTCTCCCGACGGCAGCGTTGTAGACCTTGGCCGCAGCCTCGTCGGTGGGGTCGTCCCCGTGGACGACCGTGGCAATGGCGTGCCGGTCCAGGAAGTCCTGGGTGAGCCGGAGCGGCGCGTCGGGAATCACCTCGTCGACGTAGCGGCACGCCTCGATCATGGCTACCCGTTCCGACAGCGACATGATCGGCGGACGCTTGTAGGACGCCGCCATCTCGTCCGACAGCACGCCCACGACCAGATGGTCACCCATCGCGCGGGCCGCCCGGAGCAGCGCGACGTGTCCCGGGTCGAACAGGTCGCCGACCATGTCGACGTAGACGCGACGGTCTCGGGACATCGAGTGCCTCCCATGGGCAGCGAACGACCGGCTCACGGACGAACGTACCCATCGCGGGGACCTGCCGCGTGCCCACGCGTGGACCTTCGCTCTGCCGAGCCGTTGTGTACGTCGGTGTGTGAGCTGCGCTCCGCCACACTCCTCCCACTGCACCGCCGCCTCTCCGACCGTCGGCCCCGACTCCTAGGATCAGCCGCATGACTGACGTGACCCCCGCCCGCGCCGACGGCCGGGCCGACGACGAGCTCCGCCCGATCCGCTTCACCCGCCACTGGCTCGACCACGCGGCGGGCTCGGTGCTCGTCGAGTTCGGCGGCACCCGCGTGCTGTGCGCGGCGTCGGCGAGCGAGGGGGTGCCGCGCTGGCGCAAGGGCTCCGGCCTGGGCTGGGTCACGGCGGAGTACGCCATGCTCCCCGCGGCCACCAACACCCGGTCCGACCGCGAGTCGGTGCGCGGCCGGATCGGCGGCCGCACCCACGAGATCTCGCGGCTGGTGGGGCGCAGCCTGCGCGCCGTCATCGACTACCGCGCCCTGGGGGAGAACACCATCGTGCTCGACTGCGACGTGCTGCAGGCCGACGGCGGCACCCGCACCGCCGCCATCACCGGGGCCTACGTCGCGCTCGCCGACGCCGTCGCCCACCTGCGGGCGTCCGGCGCTCTGACCGGCGAGCCGCTGACCGGCTCCGTGGCCGCGGTGAGCGTCGGCATCATCGACGGGGTCCCGCGGCTCGACCTGCCCTACGAGGAGGACGTCCGCGCCGAGACCGACATGAACGTCGTGATGACGGGCGAGGGCACCTTCGTGGAGGTGCAGGGCACGGCCGAGGGTGCCGCCTTTGACCGCGCCGAGCTCGACGCGCTGCTCGGCCTGGCCGAGAAGGGCTGCGCCGACCTCACCCGCCTGCAGCGCGAGGCGCTGGCCGGGTGAGCGCGCACCGTCCCGGGGAGGCGGCATGAGCGAGGTGTTCCTGGCGTCGCGCAACGCCAAGAAGATCGCCGAGATGGAGCGCATCCTGGCCGCCCACGCGCCCGGGGTGCGGATCCTCGGCCTCGACGACGTGCCGGCGTACGACGAGCCGGTGGAGGACCAGCCCACCTTCGCCGGCAACGCGCTGCTCAAGGCGCGTGCCGGCCTGGCCGCCACCGGGCTGCCGTCGGTCGCCGACGACAGCGGGCTCTGCGTCGAGGCCCTCAACGGCATGCCGGGCGTGCTGTCGGCGCGGTGGGCCGGCCCGCCCAAGTCCGACCTGCGCAACAACGAGCTGCTGCTGGCGCAGCTGGCCGACGTGCCCGACGAGCGGCGCGGGGCGTGGTTCGAGTGCGCCGTGGCCTTCTGCCACCCCGACGGCACCGAGCTGGTGGAGTCCGGGCGGATGGCGGGGCGAGTGATCCGCGAGCTGCGGGGCAGCGGTGGCTTCGGCTACGACGTGCTCTTCGTCGCCGAGGAGTGGGACGAGTCCGGGCTGACCACGGCCGAGCTGACCATCGACGACAAGGACGCCATCTCCCACCGCGGGCGCGCGCTGCGCGCGATCGGCCCGCGGATCGGGGCGCTGCTCACGGGCTGACCCGCCTAGCGATACTCCGGGTTGGGGTGGTCGGCCTTGCTGAGGTCCCAGTTGCTGGTGACGTTGCCGTGCGCGGGGACGCCGCCGGCGTCCTTGAGCCGGCGCGCGGTGTGCAGCATGTTCCAGGCGGCGAAGACCGTGTTGCGGGTCGTCCAGTGGTTCTGCGCGCCACGGTTGTCGTCGAGGTACGACGGCCCGGGACCGGCCTCGCCGTTCCAGTAGGCGTCGGCCTGCGGCGGGATGGTGAAGCCGATGTGCGACAGCGCGTAGAGCAGCTGCGCCGCGCAGTGCTTGCCGCCATCCTCGTTGCCGGTGACGATCACGCCGCCGACCTTGCCGTAGTAGGACCACTGGTCGGCCGCGTTGAGCTCGCCTGACCAGCCGTAGAGCCGCTCGACCATGAGCCGGGTCGGCGAGGACTGGTCGCCCAGCCAGATCGGCGTGCACATCACCACGATGTCGGCCGGCTCGATCAGCGAGTGGTAGAGGTCGGGGAACTCGTCGCGCTCCCAGCCGTGCTCCCGCATGTCGGGGTAGACCCCGGGCGGGATCACGTGGTCGACGGTGCGGACCACGTCGACCCGCGCGCCGACGCCCTCCAGGACATGGCGGCTCACGGCCATCAGCCCGTCGGTGTGGCTGGCCTCCGGCGAGCGTTTGAGGGTGCCGTTGAGATAGACCGCGCGCAGGTCGGCGAAGTCGGTCGTGGAGGCCGCGATCTCGGCGTCGATGAACGCCTGGACGGAGTCGGGGAGCATCTGTCCACGCTAGACCTCGGTGGGCGGTCGCGACAGTGCGCCCGGCGAGAGTCGAACTCGCACTGGCCAGGACCTAAACCTGGTGCCTCTGCCAATTGGGCTACGGGCGCGGGGCCGAGCGGCTCGACCGAGCACCAGCGTACGGCGACCGGCTCAGCCGCGATGGATCGAGGCGGACGACCCGACGGGGGCGCCGACCCCGCGCCGGCGCAGCAGCGTGCCCCAGCCCGCGGCGAAGACGAACATAAAGATCGAGTAGACCGCCGCCGGCACCGACGCCTCGGTCCGGTCGAGCACCTCGATGGCGACGAAGATCGCCAGCGTCGCGTTGTGGACGCCGATCTCGAAGGAGGAGGCGATGGCCTGCTGCTCGGAGACGCCGGCCGCCCGCGGGACGGCGTACCCCAGGAGCAGGCTGAGCGCGCAGAAGAGCGCGGTGATGAGGCCGACATCGGCGAAGTAGTCGCCGACGTTGTCGCGCTCGTCGACCAGGATCGCCACGACCAGCACCGCGAGGATGACGGCGGAGAGCACGCGCACCGGCCGGTCCATCGCCGCCGCGAAGCCGGCCCGCCGGTTGCGCACCAGCATCCCGATCCCGACCGGCACCAGGATCAGGGCGAAGACCCGCAGCACCTCGCCGAACGGCAGGCTGACCGACGCGCCGAGGTCGAAGTAGTCGATGGTGAGGTTGGTGATCAGCGGCAGCGTGGCGAGGGCCACCAGGGAGTTGATCGC
>JAUILS010000155.1 GCA_030432975.1 Actinomycetes bacterium | reverse complement strand
GACGCCGTGACCGAGCCCCGTCCGAGCCCGCCACCGCCGCAGCCGCCGTCGGCGCGCGGCGCGCGCTACCAGCGCTCGATCGGCGGGATGGCCGGCGCCCTGATCATCACGCTGCTCGCGGTGGGGACGTTCGTCGGCTTCCGGGCCCTCAACCGGGACTCGCTGGAGGTCACCCGCGACCCCGTCGACTACCTGCCGGTGGTCGCCGAGCTGCAGCGCCAGGGCGACGTGCCCGTCTATCCCTCGCGGCTGCCCGACGGCTGGGTCGCCACCAGCGTCGACCTGCGGCAGGGGGCGACGCCGTCGTTCGGCCTCGGCACGGTGACCGACGCCGACACCTTCGTCGGGGTCCGGCACGGCGGTGACACGCTCGACGGGCTGCTCGCCACCTATGTCGACGAGAACCCCGCCGAGGGGGAGGCGGCGACGGTCGAGACCGAGGTCGCCGACCAGTGGCGCACGTTCAGCGACGACGGGGGCGACCGCGCGTACGCCGCCGAGGTCGGCGGCCTGCCGCTGCTGGTCTACGGCACCGCCGACGACGAGGACCTGCGGATGATGCTGGCCCTGCTCACGACCGCGCCGCGCTAGCCGTCGGTCTCGCCGTCGGTCTCGCCCCGGGCGGCCTCGAGGCGCTCGCGTGCCCCGTCGAGCCACTGCTGGCACCGGGTCGCCAGCTGCTCACCGCGCTCCCACAGCGCGAGCGACTCCTCGAGGCTGGCGCCACCGGCCTCGAGGGTGCGGACGACCTCGATGAGCTCCTCCCGGGCGGCTTCGTAGGTCAGGTCTGCGGGCTGCTCGTCAGGCACGGGGTGCTCCCTCGGTCGTGTCGTCGTCGGCAGGGTCGTGGGCGGTGTCGTCGGGGAGGACGGCGAGGTCCTCCGCGCGGTCGATGGTGGCGTGGAACCGACCGTCGGCGACGCGCACGGCCACGGGGTCGCCGGGGGCGGCCTGGGTCACGGAGGTCAGCACGGCGCCGTCGGCCGCCTGCAGCACGGCGTAGCCCCGCTGCAGGGTCGCCAGCGGAGACAGGGCACGGGCGCGGGCCCGCTGGTGGCCGATGTCGTCGGCGGCCCGGTCGAGGGCGTGGCCCAGGCTGCGGCGGGCGCGGTCACGCAGGGCGACCACCTCCTCGCTGCGCGCGCCGACCAGGCTGGCTGGGTCGGCGAGCGCCGGCCGGGAGCGCAACGCGTCGAGCCCGGCCTGCTCGCGGGCGACCAGCTGGGCCAGGACCGACCGGATGCGGTCGCGCGCCCAGGTGACGCCGCGGACCTCCTCGGCGACGTCGGGGACCACCAGCTTGGCCGCGTCGGTCGGGGTCGAGGCACGGACGTCGGCGACCAGGTCGAGCAGCGGCTGGTCGGGCTCGTGGCCGATCGCCGACACGACCGGGGTGCGCATCCGGTGGACGGCGCGGACCACCGCCTCGTCGGAGAAGGGCAGCAGGTCCTCCACCGAGCCGCCCCCGCGCGCCACCACCACCACGTCGACCTCGGTGTCGCGCTCCAGACGGTCGAGCGCCTCCATCACCTCGGTCGCCGCGCGAGTGCCCTGCATGGCGGCGTGGATGACGCGGAACCTCACCGAGGGCCAGCGCCGCCGGGCGTTGTCGAGCACGTCGCGCTCGGCGGCCGAGCCTGGAGCCGTCACCAGCCCGACGCAGCCGGGGAGGAACGGCAGCGGCCGCTTGAGCTCGGCGGCGAAGAGGCCCTCGGCGGCGAGCAGCTGACGGCGTCGCTCCAGCCTCGCGAGCAGCTCGCCCAGCCCGACCATCCGGATCTCGCGGGCGGCCAGGGACAGGGTGCCGCGGTTGGCGTAGTAGGACGGCTTGGCGTGCACGACCACGCTGGCGCCCTCGACCAGCGGAGGGTTGAGGCCGTCGAACAGCGCCCGAGCGCAGGTGACGGTGACCGAGATGTCGGCGACCGGGTCGCGCAGGGTCATGAAGACCGTGCCGACTCCGGGGCGCCGGTTGACCTGGGCGACCTGGCCCTCCACCCAGACGACACCCAGCCGGTCGACCCAGCCCGCGATCGCGGTGGCGATCTGCCGCACCGGGGCGGGCTGCTGGGCGGAGGTCTCGAGGGCCACAGCGGGAGCCTAGGCCACCGCGCCGACGCGTCCGGTCCGCGAATCGGCTCGCCACCGCGACCCCTCTAGAGTGGCGGGCATGACCACCGACCTCGGAACCCCGCCGGTCCTCACCCCTGAGGAGGCCGACCGCGCCGTGCTGCTGGCCGCGCCCCGGGGTTATTGCGCGGGCGTCGACCGCGCGGTGATCACCGTCGAGAAGGCGCTGGACCTCTACGGCGCCCCGGTCTACGTCCGCAAGCAGATCGTGCACAACAAGCACGTCGTCGCCGACCTCGAGTCGCGCGGGGCGGTCTTCGTCGAGGAGCTCGACGAGGTGCCCGAGGGACGCACGGTCGTGTTCTCCGCCCACGGCGTGTCGCCCGAGGTCCACCGCCAGGCCGACGCCCGGGGGCTGAAGACCATCGACGCGACGTGCCCGCTGGTGACGAAGGTGCACCACGAGGCCAAGCGCTTCGCCGGAGAGGACTACGACATCCTGCTAATCGGCCACGAGGGCCACGAGGAGGTCGAGGGCACCGCCGGCGAGGCCCCGGAGCACATCCAGCTGGTGCAGAGCCCCGCCGACGTGGCCGACATCGTGGTCCGCGACCCGGCCAAGGTCGCCTGGCTGTCCCAGACGACGCTGTCCGTCGACGAGACGATGGAGACGGTCGCCGCGATCCGTGAGCGGTTCCCGCAGCTGCTCGACCCGCCGAGCGACGACATCTGCTACGCGACGCAGAACCGCCAGCTGGCGATCAAGGAGATCGCCCGCGACGCCGACCTCGTCATCGTGGTCGGCTCCGGCAACTCCTCCAACAGCGTCCGCCTGGTCGAGGTCGCGCTCGAGGCCGGGGCGCGGGCGGCCCACCGCGTCGACGACGCCTCCGAGATCGACGAGGCCTGGCTCGAGGGCGTCAGCACGGTGAGCGTGACCTCCGGAGCCTCGGTGCCGGAGGAGCTGGTGCAGGGGGTGCTGGAGTTCCTCCAGGACCGTGGCTATCCCGACGCCCGGGCCGTGCACAGTGCCGAGGAGAGCCTGATCTTCGCCCTCCCGCCCGAGCTGCGCCGCGACCTGCGCGCCGCGCAAGGCAGCTGAGGCCGCGCCATGGCCCGCTTCGTCGACCTGCACCCGGAGAACCCCCAGGCCCGGCTGATCCAGCAGGTGGTCGACGCGCTGCGTGACGACGATGCGCTGATCGCCTACCCCACCGACTCCGGCTACGCCCTCGGCTGCCGGATCGGCAACGGCGACGGGCGCGACCGGATGCTCCGCATCCGCGACCTCGACGACCGCCACCACTTCACCCTGGTGTGCCACGACTTCGCCCAGCTCGGACAGTTCGTGCACATCAGCAACGCGGCGTTCCGCGCGATCAAGGCGGCGACCCCCGGGCCCTACACCTTCATCCTGCCCGGCACTCCCGAGGTGCCGCGCCGCCTGCTGCACCCCAAGAAGCGCACCGTCGGCGTCCGGATCCCCGACCACGTCCTGGTCCAGACGCTGCTCGAGGCGCTCGGCGAGCCGCTGCTGTCGACGACGCTGATCCTGCCCGGCGAGGCCGAGGCGCGCACCGACAGCTGGGGCATCAAGGAGGACCTCGACCACCAGGTCGACCTGGTCCTGGAGTGCGGCGACGTGATCGCCCAGCCGACCACGGTCATCGACTGGTCCGACGACGCACCCGAGGTGGTGCGGGCCGGCGCCGGCGACACCGCGCGCTTCGAGGCCTGACCCGACCCGGACGTCGAGCCGCCGGCGCTCCGCGGGACGGCGCTCAGCGGCGTCGCGACCGCTGCCGTAGCAGCAGCGTGCCGAGGCAGAGGAGGTATCCCGCGACGAGCGCGCCGCTGTGGGTGGCCAGCCCGGAGACGACGGCCTGCACCACCGAGTCGTCGGGGTGGGCGACCGCCTCGGGCGACACGGCGCCGACCAGGGCGAACACCCCGGCCATCATCAGCGGCGGCAGCACCCCGACGGTGAAGAAGCCGTCGGGGCGCACCCAGACGGCCAGCGCCAGGCACAGCACCACGAACCACAGGTCGAAGAAGAGGCTGACCTCGCCGACCAGGAGCAGGTCGAGCACGACGACGGTGAGCGCGACCGCGATCCCGAGCACGACCACCTGGCGGCCCGGCTCCCGGCCGTGGGTCCACATCGGGGGCGCCGGGGCGCGTGACCCGGCGGCGGGGCTCGCCGGGAGCTCCGCGCGCGGTGCCGCGGTCGACACGTCGGTCACAGGGCCACGCTAGGGCTCGTGTCGTCGCCGTCGTGGGAGCCGCGCCGGTCGGCGGAGCGCAGCGGCACCGGCTCGACCGAGCGGGCGACGGTCTCGACCTGGCGGGGAGAGGGCAGCTCGTCGTCGGTCAGGTCGAGGTCGCCGAACCGCCGCGCGGAGACCAGCACCCGCGCCTCGAAGGACCCCACGGTCTGGTTGTAGTGGCCCACCGCCGCGTTGAGCGAGCGGCCCAGCGCGTCGAGGTGTCCGGTGAGGGTGCCGAGCCGCTCGTGGAGCTCGCGCCCCAGCGTGTGGATCTCCTGGGCCTGGTCGGCCAGCGCCTCGTGGCGCCAGCCGTGGGCGACCGTGCGGAGCAGCGCGATCAGCGTCGTCGGGGTGGCGAGGACGACCTGGCGCGCGGCGGCGTACTCCAGGAGGTCGGGGCTGGTCTCGAGCGCGCCGGCGAGGAAGGACTCCGCCGGCACGAACATCACCACGAACTCGGGGGTCTCGGGCAGGGCGCGCCAGTAGCGCTTGGCGCCGAGGAGGTCGACGTGACGGCGCAGCTGGTCGGCGTGCCGGCGCAGGTGGTGGTCGCGCTCGTCGGGGTCGTCGCTGGCTCCGGCGTCGAGGTAGGCGTCGAGCGGGACCTTGGCGTCGACGACGACCCGCCGGTCGCCGGCCAGGTGGACGACCAGGTCGGGACGGAGCGCGCCGTCGTCGAGCCGGGCCTGCTCGGTGAAGTCGCAGTGGGCGACCATGCCGGCGATCTCGACCGCTCGCCGCAGGTGGAGCTCGCCCCAGCGCCCGCGGACGTGGGGCCGCCGCAGCGCCGTGGACAGCGACTGCGTCTCACGGCGCAGCAGGTCGGTGGAGTGGCGCATGTCGAGGACCTGCTGAGCCAGCTGGCCCTGCCAGGTGGCGCGCTGGTGGTCGAGGTCGCGGAGCTGGTCGTGCAGGCGCTCCAGCCCCTCCCGGACCAGGGCCTGGTCGACGGTGGCCGGTGGCACGGCCTCGCGGCGCGCCCAGAAGGCGCCCAGGCCGGCGCCGAGGAGCAGGCCGACGAGCAGTCCGAGGGCGAGGGTCACGATCTCCATGTGCCCAGGGTGGAGCACGCCACCGACAGTGCGCCGGGCCTGCGGCGTCGCCGCTGGTCAGTCGGCCAGGTCGACCAGGACCGGCGCGTGGTCGGACGCGCCCTGCCCCGCGCGCTCGTCGCGGTCGATGAACGCGCCGGTGACCCGACCGGCCAGGCGCGGGTTGGCCAGCACGAAGTCGATCTTGAGCCCGCGGTCGCGCTCGAAGCGCTGGCGGTAGTAGTCCCAGTAGGTGTAGCCGGGGGCGTGCTCGCGGGTCACCTCGGCGTAGCCGTCGTCGAGGAACCCCTGGAACGCCGCCCGCTCCGGAGGCGTCACGTGGGTGCTGTTCTTGAACTGCGCGGGGTCGAACACGTCGTCGTCGGTGGGGCAGATGTTCCAGTCGCCGACGAGCGCCAGCTCGGGCCCCTCGAGCCAGGGCCGGGCGGCCTCGCGGAGGTGGGCGAGCCAGTCGAGCTTGTAGACGTAGTGCGGGTCGTCGGGCTTGCGGCCGTTGGGGACGTAGAGGGACCAGACTCTGACCCCGCCGCAGGTCGCCGCGATGGCGCGGGCCTCGGGCGCGGCCGGGTCGCCGTACGGCGGCATGCCGGGGAAGCCGACCTCGACGTCGTCGAGGCCCACCCGGCTGACCACGGCGACGCCGTTCCACTGGTTGACGCCGGCGACCGCGACGTCGTACCCCAGGGCCTGCAGGCCCATCAGCGGCAGCTGGTCCTCGCGGGCCTTGGTCTCCTGCAGGGCGAGCACGTCGACGTCGTGGCGCTGCAGGAACGCCTCGACCCGGTCGATGCGGGAGCGGAGGGAGTTGACGTTCCAGGTCGCGAGGCGCACGGGTCGAGACTAGGGCGTGGCCGGGGGTGCGGCGGCCTCAGGCCAGGAAGGGGGCGACCGGCTCGGGCGTGACGGCCGCGGCCACCGCGACCGCCTGGGGGAGCGGCAGGTCGGTGACCACCACGCGCTCGGCGCCCGCCGCCGTGGTCGCGACCAGCGTGGCCAGCCCGCGGCGGCGCTGGAAGAACGACTGCTGCACGACCCAGCCGATCACGCCGTCGCGCTCCAGGACGGTTCGCCGGCGCGCCACGGCCGGCGCGCCCGCCACGAGGTGGGTGGGGGTGAGCAGGTGGCCGAGGTGGCGGTACGACGCCTCGGCGGCCGCCGCGGACAGCGGGAAGACCAGCACCGCGAACACCAGCAGCCAGCGCGGCCAGTCGAGCGCCAGCGTGGCGGTGACGATGGCGGCGGCGGCGAAGACCGGCGGCCACTGTGCCTGGATGTGCTGGCGGCGCCGTGCCAGGGGGCCGTGCGAGCGCAGCGGCTCGGTCAGCGCGTCGTCGACGCCGAGGACCTCGTGGCCGACCGCCTGGCAGACGCCCAGCGGGGAGGGCGGCAGCACCTTGGTGGTGCCGCCGGTGCCCACGCCCGTGGCCAGCGTGGCCAGCTCGGCGCCCGCCACCAGCCGGAGCAGCACCGGCTCGGTGAGCTCCACCCCGCGGACCTTCGCCTCCTCCACGCTCACCGAACGGGTCGTGAAGAGCCCGGAGGTGAGATGGAGCGAGCCGTGCTCGCGGGTGAGGGAGAGGTTCCACCACTGGATGACGTAGCCGGCCACCGAGATCACCAGCCAGCCCACCAGGGCGGCCAGGGCGATGCCTCCCGCGAGCAGCGGGATCGCGAAGGACTGCGCCCACTGCCAGGCGGAGTCGGCGTGCTCCTGGTCGAAGAACGGCAGCGAGTCGCCGAACTGTGTCAGCACGCCGAACACGCCCGCCACCACCGCCAGCCGCGACAGGCTGAACGGCGCGAACCTCAGCCAGGACCAGTCGATGCTGGCCAGGACCTGGGGCGGGGCGGGGGTGGCGGCTTCCTGCTGTTTGGACCCAAACATCGGGATTTCGGGGCCGAGACCTGTCGTTTCGGTCCACTCGGCGCCCTCGCCGCCCCCGGTCGCTCCCGCCGTGACCGCGCCGGTACGACGCGCCAGCAGCGCCGCTCGGAGCGCGGCGGCCTGGTCGCTGGCCAACGCGTTGAGTTCGATCCGTGTGTCGTCGACACCGGTGCCGATCTGCACCTTCGTCAGCCCGAGCAGCCGGTGCAGCAGCGTCGACTCGAGGTCGACGCTGCGCACCCGGTCGAGGGGGGCCGTCACCTGCTGCTTGTTGAGCAGGCCGCTGCGACGGATGAACTGCGTCTCGGTCATCCGGAACCGCGTCGTCAGCCACGGCAGCACGCCGAGCAGCAGCGGGATCGCGAGCGCGGGGATGATGAACCAAGGCTGCAGCCCGCCCGCCGAGCTGCTGAGGCCGAACACCGCGATGATGAGCGGCACGGCGAACTGCTTGAGCGACTGGAACGGGCCGACGAGCAGCATCCGCGAGTCGAGCCGCTGCCACTCCGGCTCGGTGGGCCCGCCGGGAGCCGGGCCGGCGGCGGCCTCCGGCACCGGGGGTACGCCGGCCGGTGGCGGCAGCGGCACCGGTGTCTGGCCCACGGGCGGGGGCGGCAGCCACTCCGGCGGAGGCGGGGGAGGCGAGGGCCCGCCTACGGG
>JAUILS010000154.1 GCA_030432975.1 Actinomycetes bacterium | reverse complement strand
ACCCGCGCCGCGGGCCCGCGCGCAGATGCACCCGACCGGCCCCTGCCCTGAGCGAAGGCCACCACAGCAAGGACTGCGACGCATGAGCGCGCCCACGATCGAGCCCACCACCGACCTCGACGGCCCGGCCGACACCACGGCCCCCGAGACCCCGTCCCCCGAGACCCCCGACACCTCCGAGACGTCCGTCTTCGACCCGCTGCCCCGCGCGCTGCGCGAGGCGCTCGCCGAGCAGGGCATCACCGACCCGACGCCGGTCCAGTCGGCCGTCATCCCCGACGCCGTCGCCGGCCACGACGTGCTGGGCCGCGCCCAGACCGGCTCCGGCAAGACCCTGGCCTTCGGCCTCCCGGTGCTGTCCCGGCTGGCGCAGGGCACCACCCGTCCCTGCCACCCGCGCGCGGTCGTCATCGTCCCGACCCGCGAGCTCGCGACGCAGGTCGACCGCTCGCTGCGGCCGCTGGCCAACGCGATCGGCCTGTCCACGGTCACCGTCTACGGCGGCACGCCGTACGACGGCCAGACCCGCCGCCTGCGCCGCCGCGCCGACATCGTGGTCGCCACGCCGGGCCGGCTGGACGACCTGTTCGAGCAGGGCTACGTCTTCTTCGACGACGTGGAGGTGACCGTCCTCGACGAGGCCGATCACCTCTGCGACCTCGGCTTCTATCCCGCCGTCGACCGCCTGGTCGGCCTGACCCCGGCCGGCAGCCAGCGGCTGCTGCTCTCGGCCACGCTCGACGGCGACGTCGACGCGCTGGTCCGCACCCACCTGCGCGAGCCCCGCCGCCACGAGGTCGACCCCAACGCCGGCGCGGTCACGACGATGTCCCACCACACGCTGGTGGTCGGCGGCTATCGCGACAAGCTCGACGCCGCCGCCGACCTGGTGCGCGCCAACGGCCGCACCATCGTGTTCACCCGCACCCGCGACGCCGCCGTCGGTCTCGCCGCCGAGCTGACCGAGCGCGGCGTCCACGCCGTCGACCTGCACGGCGACCTCAGCCAGCGGGTGCGCGAGCGCAACCTGGCGCGGTTCACCAGCGGCGAGGCCTCGGCCGTGGTCGCCACCGATGTCGCGGCCCGCGGCATCCACGTCGACAACGTCGACCTGGTCGTGCACTTCGACGCCGCCAACGACTCGAAGACCTACCTGCACCGGTCCGGCCGCACCGCGCGGGCCGGCCGCGACGGCACCGTCGTCACGCTGACCACCGTCCGCCACACCGGCGCGGTCGCCCGTCTCCACCAGGGCGCCGGCGTCGAGGTGCTCCACCACGACGTCCGCACCGCCCCGCGGCCGATGACCGCCGAGGCGCTGGTCGCCACCGGCTCCCCGACGCCCCCGCGCGCGCAGCGCAACGGCGGCCCCAAGCACGGCGGCCCCAAGCACGGCGGCCCCAAGCACGGCGGCCCGAAGCACGGCGGTCACGGCAAGCGCCGCGACGGCCGGCCGGCGTACGGCCAGGGCCGGGGCACCGGTGGTCCGCGCCGCGAGGGCCAGGGTGGCCGCAAGCCCGGCGGCAAGCGCGGGTCGTGGCAGGACTCCGGCCGAGCCTGAGGTCGACCGGCTCTCGGGCCGACCCTCGGGCGCGCCCTCAGACGCGCCTTCAGACGAATTCTCGGGCGGGGTCGCGGCGTGCAGCCCGGCCCCGCGTCAGCGGCGCTGGTGGCGGTCCATCAGCGACCCGACGATCAGCACCAGCCCGACGCCGGCGAGGATCCACGCCACCGGCCCCTCGTCGATGAAGCTCGCCCCGACGTTGACCGCGTCGAGGCCGAAGACCAGCCCGAGCATCAGGACCACGATGCCGGTCGTCCTCATCCGTGCGTCCGCCTCATGCGTGCACTGTGCCGCACGGAGATGAGGAGCGACTGAGAGCCACCCCAGGACGACCGGCCGGCGCCGCCCCGGACCCGGTCCGGAGACGACTACTGGTGCGTCCGACGCAGCACGCGCGTCGTACGCACCAGTAGTCTCCGCGGCCGTCCCCGTGGGCCGGCCGGGTGGATCAGTCGCCCCGTGGGCCGCCGCTCGGCCGGATCAGAACGCCGCCTCGTCGAGGTCCATCAGCGACAGGTCGGTCGCCTCGGCGATCGCCCGCTCGGAGGCGATCGTCGGCAGGTTGTGGTGGGCGAAGAACTGCGCCGCCGCGACCTTGCCTTCGTAGAACGCCTGGTCGGCGGGCGACACGTCGCCGGCGAGCTTGGTCAGGGCGACCTCCGCCTGGCGCAGCAGCAGCCACGCGCAGACGACGTCGCCGAGCACCATCAGCACCCGGGTGGTGTTGAGGCCGACCTTGTAGACGTTGCGCAGGTCGCCGCCCTCGGCCGACGGGTCGGCCGACATCAGGTCGTTGATCATGTGACCGACGATGGCGTTGGTGTCGTCGAGCGCCTGGGCGAGCAGCCCGCGCTCCACCTTGAGCCGCCCGTTGCCGGCCTCGGAGGCCAGGAACGCCTGGATCTCGCCCGCGAGGTGGCCCAGCGCCTTGCCCTGGTCCTTCACGATCTTGCGGAAGAACAGGTCCATGCCCTGGATCGCCGTGGTGCCTTCGTAGAGCGTGTCGATCTTGGCGTCGCGGACGTACTGCTCGATCGGGTAGTCCTGGAGGAAGCCGGACCCGCCGAGCGTCTGCAGCGACTCGGTGCCGAGCAGCACCCACGACCGCTCGGAGCCGTAGCCCTTCACGATCGGCAGCAGCAGGTCGTTGACCGCCTCGGCGAGGTGGTCGGGCTCGCCGGCGTGGTTGGCCACCAGCACCTTGTCCTGCCAGGAGGCGGTGTAGAGCACCAGCGCCCGCATCGCCTCGGCGAACGACTTCTGGGTCATCAGCGAGCGGCGTACGTCGGGGTGGTGGGTGATCGTGACGCGGGGGGCCGTCTTGTCGGCGGCCTGGGTGAGGTCGGCGCCCTGCACCCGGCTCTTGGCGTAGTCGAGCGCGTTGAGGTAGCCGGTCGACAGGGTGGCGATGGCCTTGGTGCCGACCATCATCCGGGCGTTCTCGATGACCTGGAACATCTGCGCGATGCCGTCGTGCACCTCGCCGAGCAGCCAGCCCTGGGCGGGCTCGCCGCCGCCGACGGAGGAGTCGCCGAAGGTGACCTCGCAGGTGTTGGACACCTTGATGCCCATCTTGTGCTCGACGCCGGTGACGTAGGCGCCGTTGCGCTCACCGGTGAGCTCGCCGGTCTCGTGGTCGAAGTGGAACTTCGGCACGATGAACAGGCTCAGCCCCTTGGTGCCGGGACCGCCGGCGCCCTCGACGCCGACCGGGCGGGCCAGCACGAGGTGGATGATGTTCTCCTCCATCTGGTGCTCGCCGGAGGTGATGAAGCGCTTGACGCCCTCGATGTTCCACGAGCCGTCGTCGTTGGGGGTGGCCTTCGCGCGGCCGGCGCCCACGTCGGAGCCGGCGTCGGGCTCGGTGAGCACCATCGTGGCGCCCCAGCTGCGCTCGACCATGATCTGGGCGATGCGGCGGTCGCGCTCGTTGCCGGCCCGGTGCACCACGCCGGCGAAGGCGGGGCCGCAGGCGTACATCCAGATCGGAGCGTTGGCGCCGAGCACCAGCTCGCCGATCGCCCAGTTGAGCGTCGAGGGGGCGGGGGTGCCGCCGAGGTCCTCGACGATGCCGAGCCGCCAGTACTCCGCGTCCATCCAGGCGCGGTAGCTCTTGGCGAACGACTCCGGCACCGGCGCGGTGTGGGTCTCGGGGTCGAAGACCGGCGGGGTGCGGTCGGAGTCGACGTACGACGCCGCGAGGTCCTCGCGGCAGAGGCGGTCGACCTCGGCCAGGATCTCGCGGGCGGTCTCGCCGTCGACGTCGGCGAAGGGGCCCTGCCCCAGGACCTCGTCGCGGCCCAGGACCTCGAAGAGGTTGAACTCGATGTCGCGGAGGTTGCTCTTGTAGTGGCTCACGGGACCCATCCCTCTGATCTCGGTTGCTGGTCTCGGTGGCTGGGCCAGACGGCGGCGCGCGGGCGCCCGACGCTTGGCTACTCGCCAGTAACATCCATTCTGCCTCGCCTCCCAGGAGCGCGCAAGGAGTTCCGGCGAACCCGCTGAGCGTGCCGAGGTGTGACCTGGCCCACGTTCGCCTCGCCGGCGGCGGCGTTCACGGCAGCCATGCTGTAGTGTCTCGCTAAAGTCTAGTGACTTACTACAGAAAGTGACCCCGCATGCGCGCCTTCCTCACCCTCGCCCTCGTCGGGCTGGCGGCCCAGCTCGTCGACGGCTCCCTCGGCATGGCGTACGGCGTCACGTCGTCGACGCTGCTGATCGCCACCGGCATCGCTCCCGCAGCCGCCTCCGCGGCCGTCCACTTCTCCGAGATCGGCACCACGCTGGTGTCCGGCATCTCCCACCACAAGCTCGGCAACGTCGACTGGCGCACGGTGTCGATCCTCGCCGTCCCCGGCGCGGTCGGGGCGTTCGTCGGCGCCACCTTCCTGGCCAGCCTGCCCGGCGACGTCGCCAAGCCCTGGGTGGCGGGCCTGCTGCTGCTGCTGGGCTGCTACGTGATGTACCGCTTCCTCGCGCTGCGCGGCCGGCGCCCGGTCTTCCCGGGCCGGGTGTCGGCGCGCTTCCTGGCGCCGCTCGGCCTGGTCGCAGGCGCCATGGACGCGATCGGCGGCGGCGGGTGGGGCCCGGTCGGGACCACCAGCCTGTTGTCGAGCGGCCGGCTGGAGCCCCGCAAGGTCGTCGGCTCGATCGACACCTCGGAGTTCCTGGTCGCCATCGGCGGCTCCCTCGGCTTCCTCCTCGCGCTCGGCAGCCAGGGCATCGCCTGGCAGATCGCCGGCGCGCTGCTGCTCGGCGGCGTCATCGCCGCGCCGTTCGCCGCCTGGCTCGTGAGGCACCTGCCGGCCACCGTGCTCGGCGTCGCCGCCGGCGGCGTGATCGTGCTGACCAACACCAAGACGCTGCTCGAGGCCGCCGGAGCCGGCGCCGTCGTCGCACCCGTCGCGGTGGTGCTGGCCGCGCTCTGGGTCGCCGCGCTCGTCTGGACGGTCCGCGACCACCGCGCCGTCCGGCGGCTCCCGGTCGAGGAGCCGGCGGTCGTCTGAGACCCGACCGTGACCTTCCGTCCGTAGCGTGGAAGGTCTCGCGGCCGGACTCGGGCGCCGGACTCGGGCCGGCTCTGGCAGGAGGAGAGTTGTCATGGCCGAACGACGAACACGGAGGCGGACGGGAACGCTCGCGGTGGTGGTGACGGGGGTGATGGCCGCGGTCCTGCTCGGCAACCTGACCACGCCGGCGGCAGCCGGCAACGAGCTCGGCCAGGTGCGGGCGGCCACGGCGAAGTACCACCGGATCGACGTGGCGCTGGCCGACGGCTACCGGCTCGGCTACCAGGGCGTCGTCACCGGCTGCATCGCGCACCCGACCGACGGGGCGATGGGCTACCACTACTTCCGGCCCGACCTGATGGCCGACCCCGGGGAGGACCCGCTCCGCCCGGAGGGCCTGGTCTATGCGCCCGGCCCCCAGGGTCAGCTGCGGCTGGTCGCGGTCGAGTGGGTGGTGCCCGGCGACGTGTGGGCCGCCACGGGTGAGACGGGCCCGCCGAGCGTGCTCGGCGAGGACCTGCACGTCCTCAACCCCGCGCTCGGGTGGTGGATCCACCACGCCTGGGTCTGGAAGCACAACCCGGCCGGCATCTACGCCGACTGGAACCCGCGGGTGAGCTGTCCCTGACAGTTCCCCGGGCAGGGGTGGGCCCCGCCGACGCCGGGACCCACCCCTGATGCCGCCGCGCCACCATGTCGAGTGGCTTGGTGGACTTCTGCGAGAATGCGCCGCATGCGCGTCTCCGCCAAAGCCGACTACGCCCTCCGGGCGCTGATCGAGATGGCGAGCAGCGACGGGGCCGCGCCGATCAGCGCCGAGGAGCTCGGCCGGCGCCAGGACATCCCGCACGGGTTCCTGCAGGCGATCCTGGCCGACCTCCGCAAGGCGGGCGTCGTGGTCTCGCAGCGGGGGCAGTCCGGGGGATGGCGGCTGGCGCGGGACCCGGGCGAGGTGTCGGTGGCCGACGTGATCCGGGCCGTCGACGGGCCGCTGGTGTCGGTCTACGGCCTGCGGCCGGAGGCGGTGGAGTACAACCCGTCCGCGCAGGTGCTGCAGCACGTCTGGATCGCCGCGCGGCACTCGCTGCGCGACGTCTTCGAGGTGGTGTCGATCCGCGACCTCGCCGCCGGCACGCTGCCCGACTCGGTGGCCGCGCGAACCGCCGACGAGGACGCCTGGCAGCCCCACTGACGCATCGCTGTTCTCGCCGGGGCGGCGTCAATCTCGCGTCGAGGCGTCGTCAGGTGCGGGCACGTCGTCGTCGGGGGAGTGCTCGGGGCGGAGCCAGGGGCAGACCAGGTCGCGGGTGCGGAACCGGCGGCGCTCGGGGTGGTGGACCACCTCGTGGGTGGTCTCGTCGAGGGGGGTCAGCTCCACCCCGGTCGGCACCAGGTCGACCTCCACGTCGAGGATCCCCATCGTGGTGTCGTAGGTGCGCACCGGCCCCAGCTTGCGCAGCATCGCCAGCGACGCGGGGTTGTCGGCGGCCACCTCGGTGAGCAGGTGGGTCACGCCGGCCGGACGCTCCCGCATCAGGATCTCCAGCAGCACGGTGGCGACGCCGCGCCCCTGCCAGTCGTCCTTGACGGTGACGGCGACATCGGCGGCGTCGGGCTCCTGCGGGTAGCGGACGCACCGCGCCACCCCGGTCGGCACCAGCTCGTCGCCGACCTCGGCCATCAGCACCAGCGCGACGTGGTCGACGCCGTCGACCTCGTCGACCAGGTGGGTGAGCATGGCGTCGGAGAGGTGCAGCACCGGCTGCAGGAAGCGCCGCCGGCGCGACTCCGGCGAGAGCGTCTCGAACTCCCGGACCAGGGCCTCCCGGTCGGTCGGCAGCAGCGGCCACACCCAGCCGGGCGTCCCGTCGCGCAGCGTCACCTGGTCGGCCATGGCGTCGCCGTCAGGCCTTCCCCGTGAGCCCCGCGGCGTGCTGCATGCCGCTCAGCCTACGGCGACCCGGGAGGTACGACGTCCACCGCCCCGGTCCGCTCCGCCTCCTCGCGGGGTGGCCGGGCCGGGCCTGCGTCCGCCATCGGCGTGGAGATGTGGGCGAACACGCTGACCGCGACGGCGGCGGCGCTGCCGATCGCGGCGACCACCAGGCCGGCGTCGAGGAGCTGGGCCCAGCCGCCCTCGGGACGGACGCCGACCACCACCAGGGCGGTCACGGCGACCACGAAGCCGATCAGCGAGAACAGCCGGTGCTGCTCGGGCGGCGGGTGCGGTCGCCCGCCGTGCACCAGCGTCCAGAGCGCGACCAGGGCGGAGCCCCAGACCAGGCTCACCAGGATGGCGCCGAGCACGTCGGAGGGCCGGTGCCAGCTCGCCACCAGGGTCGCGGCCGCGGTGACGGTGATGGCGCCGGTGGCCAGGGCGGAGACCAGCGTCCGGCCGGCCGGCGGGGCGACGAGCAGGGCCGCGAGCGAGACCGACACGATGACGGTGGCATGCCCGCTCGGGAAGCTGGCCACGGTCAGCATCCCGAAGTCCTCGCGCTCGATCGCTCGCTTGAGGAGCTGGGTGGTCAGGTTGGCGCCGAGCACGAGCGCCACGGCCGCGGCGGCCGCCTCGTAGCGTCGTCGCGACACGGCCACGACCACGAGCCCGAGCACCGCGAGGGCGATGGTGCCGACCGAGACCACGCCCAGCCAGCCGAGCAGCCGGCGGGTGGTCTCCGCATCACCGACGACCAGGTCCATCCCCGCCTGGTCGACGGCCTGGCCGAGCTCGGTGCGTTGGCTGCGCTGCGCGAGCCAGGCCAGGGTCAGGCCGCTGCCGACCAGCACGGTCAGCGACTCGACCGCGGTCTGCCAGCGCGCCCACCACCGGCGGGCCCCGGCGGAGGCGCCCGCCCGCCAGCCCGACTCCCCGTCCACGCGGGTCAGCCCTCGACGCGTGGGTCG
>JAUILS010000003.1 GCA_030432975.1 Actinomycetes bacterium | reverse complement strand
GGGCACGACGTGGTCGCGGGCGACCTCGACGAACGACAGCCCGAAGGCCAGCAGCGGCTCCACGATCCACGCGACGCCGACGCCGATCAGCAGCGCGGCCACCTGGTTGCGGATCAGGATGCCGACGCCGAGCCCGATCAGCGCCCAGAGCCCGAGCACGAGCAGGCTGAGCAGCAGGGTGCGGACGATGTCGCCCGACGGGAACGGGTCCTTGCCGAAGAGCGCCAGCGTCGTGGCGCCGAAGCCGACCGAGCCGACCATGCTGACGACGGCGTAGCCCGCGCCGATGATCAGCAGCGCGACCACCTTGGCCAACATCACCCGGACCCGCCGGGGCGTCGCCAGGAAGGTGCCGGTGATGGTCTGGTGGCGGTACTCCGAGCCGATCTGGATGACACCGATGGTCAGCAGCAGGAGGTAGCCCACGCCGATGCCGGCGGTGTAGACGGTGTTGACGACCTGGGTCTCGTCGCCGATGACGCCGCCCTCCGCGCCGGCGACCTGGCCGAGGTTGTCGGTGCCGTAGAGGACGGCGAAGAGGGTCGAGAACGCCGCGCCCGCGACGAGGACGCCCAGCGCCATGCCCCACCAGAGGCGAGTGGTGAACAGCTTGAGCAGCTCGGAGCGGACCTGGCGGCCCAGCGAGGGTCCCTGGGTGGCCATCAGGCGACACCTCCCTGGGGGGCAGCGGCCGGCGTTGGCCCGCCGGGCGGGCTGTCGAGCTGGTCGGCGGTGACCTGGAAGAAGATCTTCTCCAGGTCGCTGCGGCTGGCGCGGAGCTCCCAGAGGGGGCAGCCGGCCGCGAAGGCCAGCTCGCCGACGAGGCGCTGGTCGGCGGTGTGGGCGACGACCGCACCGGCCTCGTCGAGCTCGGCGGCGATGTCGTGCTCGCGGAGCGCGCCCAGCAGCGGCTGCGCGTCGGGGGTGTGGGCGATCGTGCTGCGGGCGCCGGCCAGCTCCTCCATCGAGGCGTCGGCGACGAGCCGCCCGCGGTGCACGATGATCACGTGGTCGGCGGTCTGCTCGACCTCCTGGAGCAGGTGGCTGGAGACCAGCACCGTCTTGCCCTCGGTGGTGAGGTGGCGCAGGAAGCCGCGCAGCCAGCGGATGCCGTTGGGGTCCAGGCCGTTGGCCGGCTCGTCGAGCAGCAGCACCTGGGGATCGCCCAGCAGCGCGGCGGCCAGGCCGAGCCGCTGCCGCATGCCGAGGGAGTAGTCGCCCGCCCGGCGGCTCGCGAACGCCGCGATCCCGACCAGCTCGAGCAGCTCGTCGACCCGGCTGTCGGGGATGCCGCCGGTGCTGGCCAGCACGCGGAGGTGGTTGCGGCCGGAGCGGCCCGGGTGGAAGTCGGTGGCCTCCAGGGCCGCCCCGACGGTGCCGAGCGGGTCGGCCAGGTCGGCGTACGGCCGCCCGTCGATGAGCGCCTGGCCGCTGGTCGGCCGGACCAGCCCGAGCAGCATCCGCAGGGTCGTGGTCTTGCCGGCGCCGTTGGGGCCGAGGAAGCCGGTGACCCGGCCGGGCGGGACGGCGAAGGAGATCGCGTCGACCGCGGTGAAGGAGCCGAAGCGCTTGGTGAGCTCGCGGACCTCGATCCGCGCGGTCGGGGTGTGGTCCATGGGGCGATCCTTGCAGGAGAGCCAACCCGCGGGTGCTGGCCGGGTGGTGGCCGGGTGGCTGGTAGCTGGGTGGCCGGGTGGGCTGGTGGCTGGGGCGCACCTGGGCCCGTCCCCCGAGCGCCGCACACCACCTCCGAGGAGCGAACAACGCCTCCTGGGCCCTCGGAAGCCGGTGTTGGCTCCTCGGAGGAGCGGAATCCGCGCCCCCCACCCACCCGACGACCTGCGCCAAACCCCGGCGACGGCCGGTCGTGCCTCCCTAGACTGCTGGGTCGTGACGCGACTCGTGGGATGGGCGATCAGGCTGGCCATCGGCCTGGTCCTGCTCGCCGTCGTCGTGGCGGGGGCGGTCTACGCGCTGACCTACCACCCCGACGACATCGAGGCCGGCGAGGTCACCTGCACCGAGGGCGCGGCGCCGCTCAAACCGGGTCAGCAGGTCCGCGTGATGAGCTGGAACATCCAGTATCTCGCCGGCCGGGGCTACGTCTTCTGGTACGACGTCCCCGACGGCACCGGCCCCGACAAGCGGCCGAGCAAGGAGTCGCTGGCCCGCACCCTGCAGGAGGTCGTGCAGGAGATCCGTGAGGAGGACCCCGACGTCGTCCTCCTGCAGGAGGTCGACCGCAGCAGCGCCCGCACCGACGGCCGCGACCAGCTCGCGCAGATCAAGGCGCGCCTCGCGGGCGCCTACCCGTGCACCGCGTCGGCGTACTACTGGAAGTCCCGTTTCGTCCCCCACCCCCAGGTCCTCGGCGAGGTCGGGATGAGCCTCGGCGTGCTCAGCAAGACCCGGATCGACAGCGCCACCCGCCACCAGCTGCCGCACATCTGCGGCAACCCGGTGACCGTCGCGTTCAACTTCGACCGCGCCGTCCTCGCGACCGAGCTGGCGGTGCGCGGCGGCGAACCGCTCACGGTGCTCAACACCCACCTCGACGCGTTCGCGCAGGGCTGCGACACGATGGAGCGTCAGGTCGCCGCGGTGCGCGAGATCCTCGCCGACACCGACGGCGCGTGGGTGCTGGGCGGCGACTTCAACCTGCTGGCGACCCGGTCGGCGTACGACCGGCTGCCGAAGGCGCAGCGGCGGCTCTATGCGCCGGAGACCGAGCTGACCCCGCTGCTCGAGGACTACCGGTCGTTCCCGTCGGTCGCGGACGTCGACGGCGGCGACCCGGCGTACGCCACCCACCTCTCCAACGACCCCGCCGTCACCGCTCCCGACCGCACCATCGACTACCTCTTCTATGCCGACGGCCTGCGCGTCCGCGCCGAAGAGGTGCGACAGGACGACCCGAAGGTCAGCGACCACTTCTCGGTGCTCGCCACCATCACCGTCCCCCGCTGAGCCGCCGCAACCCCCGCCCACGCGCCGTCGGGTCCGCGGTCAGGGGAGATAGTCCAGTGCGCTTCCGGGGTGATTTGGGCGGTTTCGCCCCGAATACGCACTGGACTATCCCCCAACGGCCGGCCGGGAGGGGGGTCGTGTGCCTGGGCCTGCGGGGAGGACGACGGCTGGGGCACACGACCCACAGCCGAGGCCACAGCCGGGCCCTCAGCCGCGCAGCTCCCGCTCGGCGACCAGCGCCGCGCCGACGATGCCGGCCTTGTTGCGGAGCACGGCGGGCACGATCGGTGTCTCGATCTCCAGCAGCGGGAGGAACTCCGCCGAGTGCTTCGACACCCCGCCCCCCACCACGATCAGGTCGGGCGAGAAGAGCGCCTCGAGGGTGGAGTAGTAGCGCGTCAGCCGCTTCGCCCACGCCTCCCACGACAGCTCCTCGCGCTCGCGGGCGGAGTTGGCGGCGCGCGACTCGGCGTTGTGACCGTCGATCTCGAGGTGGCCGAGCTCGGAGTTCGGCACCAGCACGCCGTCGTAGACCATCGCCGACCCGATCCCGGTGCCGAGCGTCGTGACGACCACCAGCCCGCGCTGGCCGCGCGCGGCGCCGTACCGCACCTCGGCCAGCCCGGCCGCGTCCGCGTCGTTGACGACGTGGACGTCGCGCCCCGTCGCCTCGGTGAACAGCGCGTCGGCGTCGGTGCCGATCCACGCGTCGTCGATGTTGGCGGCCGAGTGCACGACGCCGTGCCGCACGACTCCCGGCACGGTCACGCCGACCGGACCGGACGAGTCCGGCAGCTCGTTGAGCAGCTCGGCGAGGACCTCGGCGACGGCGTCGGGCGTGGCCGGCTGCGGCGTGTCGATCCGCACCCGGTCGGTGGCGAAGTCGCCCTCGTCGAGGTCGACGGCGGCGGCCTTGATGCCGCTGCCGCCGAAGTCGATGCCGGTCGGTCGGTCCTCCGCCGCGGTTGCCATGCGGCCTAGTCAACCCCAGGTCGGCGCCGCATGGGTACGCCGCCCGACGGCAAAGTTTCCGCATGGGTTGACCACAATGCCTTCCCCGTGGGCGGCGCTGGTTCTTACACTGACGCCGTGTCCGAGCACGGGGGTGCCGCCGAGAGCACTCGCGACAAGATCCTGTCCGCCGCCATCGCGCTGACCGAGGCGGACGGCTGGGCCGCGCTCACGATGGGCGGCGTCGCCGGGCGCGCGGGCGTGAGCCGGCAGACGGTCTACAACGAGTTCGGCAACCGCGACCAGCTGGGCGAGGCGATGGTGCTGACCGAGCTGGCCGGGTTCATGGGCGCCGTCGGGACGGCGTTCGACGAGCACCCCGACGACCTCGTCGCCGCGATCCGCGCCGCGGCCTTCGGCGTGCTCGACGCCGCCCGGAACCAGCCGGTCCTGCAGGCGGTGGTCAGCGCCTCGCAGGGTGCCGAGACCGAGCTGCTCCCGCTGCTCACCACCCAGGCCGGCGAGATCATGGTGATCGCGAAGACCGGCATCCGCGAGCGCACGGCGGCCTACGCCCTCGACATGGACCAGCGCTCCCGCGACGCCGCGCTCGACACCGTGGTGCGGCTGGTCTTCTCCCACCTGATGCGCCCCGGCGGCGACCCCGCCGACGCCGCCGACGACATCGCCTGGGTGGCGTCGCGGATGCTCACCCTCGCGTGAGCCGCCTCAGTAGTCCACGGCGGCGTAGCGGCCGAGCCGGTCCAGCCGGTGCTGCGAGACGACCTCGCGGATCGTGCCGGACTTGCCGCGCATCATCAGCGAGTGGGTGCGGATCAGGCCGTGGTCGTAGCGCACGCCGGGGAGCAGCTCGCCGTCGGTGATGCCGGTGGCGCAGAAGAACACGTCGTCGGAGCGCACCAGGTCGCGCGTGGTCAGCACCGCCGCCAGGTCGAGGCCAGCAGCCTCGGCGCGCTCCCGCTCGAGGTCGGACCGGGGGGACAGCCGGCCCTGGATCTCGCCGCCGAGGCAGAGGAGCGCGGCGGCCGCGATCACGCCCTCCGGTGTGCCGCCGACACCCATCATCAGGTCGACGCCGGTGCCGGGTCGCGCCGCCATGATCGCGCCGGCGACGTCGCCGTCGGAGATGAAACGGATCCGGGCGCCGGCCTCCCTCAGCGCGGCCACGAGCGAGTCGTGCCGCGGCCGGTCGAGCACGACGACGGTCACGTCGGCCGGCTCACCGCCCTTGGCCTTGGCGACGGTGGCGACCGTCTCGGCGGGCGGCGCAACGAGGGAGACCAGGCCGGCGGCCTCGGGGCCGACGACGAGCTTCTCCATGTAGAACACCGCCGACGGGTCGTACATCGTGCCCCGCGGAGCCACCGCCATCACCGACACCGCGTTGGGCTGGCCCTTCGACAGCAGGGTCGTGCCGTCCACCGGGTCGACGGCGACGTCGCAGGCCGGCCCCGCCCCGGAGCCGACCCGCTCACCGTTGAACAGCATCGGGGCGTCGTCCTTCTCGCCCTCGCCGATGACGACGACGCCGTCCATCTCGACGGTGCCGATCAGCGCCCGCATCGCGTCGACCGCCGCGCCGTCGCCGCCGTCCTTGTCGCCGCGGCCGACGTACCGCGCCGCCGACATGGCCGCCGCCTCCGTCACCCGGACCAGCTCGAGGCCGAGGTTGCGGTCGGGCTGCTCGCGGAGCCGGTCGGCCACCGACGCCGGGCTCACCGCTCGCTCCCCTGCGCGGCCAGCAGGTGGTAGAGCAGGATCAGCTGGGTGAGCGCCAGCGGCTCCGAGCGCTGGTCATCGGTGATCCGGCCCAGGCTGTCGGGCGGCCCGCCGTCCTCCTCGAGCTCGGCCCAGATGGTCTTCTCCAGCTGCCGCGCCTCCTCGGTCGAGGCGTGCCCGTGGACGTGCAGGCAGTCGGTGGGGGTGCCGTCGGCGTCGCGCATGATCTTCAGGTGCATCGCCGTGCGGTGGTCGTCGGTGAGCACCGACGACAGGCTCGGGTGCTGGATCGTCGGCCGCAGCAGCAGCTCGGCCGACAGCGGCGTGCCGGGCGGGTCGTTGCGGCTCTCGATGGGGGCGAAGCGGGCGACGATGTCGGCGTACCTCCGCTGCGGGCGGATGTACGCCGCCGACTCGGGCTCGCGGCGGACCAGGTCGGCCACCACCTGCTCGGCGGTGTAGCCGCGCTTGGCGGTGTCGCGCTGCACCTTCCACTGGTGCCGGATCTCCTCCGGCGGGTCGAGGAAGACCGTCACGTCGAAGCACGCGCGGCTGAGCTTGGTCGACAGCGGGTGCAGACCCTCGACGATCACGAACTCCTTCGGCTCGACGTACTCCGGCCGGTCGAGCGTCCCGGTCGCGTGGTTGTAGACCGGCTTGAGGATCGGCCGGCCCATCGCCAGCAGCTGGAGGTGCTGCTCCATGATGTCGAGGTAGTTGCAGTCCGGGTGAAGCGGCGTGAACGGCAGCTCCTTGCGCTCCACGCGGTCGTAGGCGTGGTAGTCGTCGGCGCAGATCGACGTGCACCGGTCCTCGCCGAGCGCCTCCACCAGCCCCTTGGTGAGCGTGGTCTTGCCGGCCGCCGAGTCGCCGGCGATCGCGAGCATCACCGGCCGCCGCGGGGTGCTGGCGTCGGAGCGGGCCATCCGCAGGATCTTGTCGGGCATGTCGGTCACTCCCTCTCGGTGGTGCTGGGTTGGGTGTTGGGCCGGGTGGGGGTACGCCGGGTGGCGAGGAGTGCGTGGACCCGCGCGACGACGGCCTCGGGGGTGAGGCCGACGTGCGCCATCACCTCGGGGCCGGGGCCGGAGGCGCCGAAGTCGTCGACGCCGATCGCCTCGTCGACCAGGCCGCGCCAGCCCGACGTCACGCCGGCCTCGATCGAGAGGCGGGGGAGGGTGTGGTCGGGTCGGTACGCCGACCGGTCCATCGCGCTGACGACCCTGGCCTTCACCCCGTCGGCGGCGAGAGCACCGGCGGCGACCAGCGCGAGGGCGACCTCGGAGCCGGTGGCGACGATCTCGACGTCCGGGTCGGTGGGGTTGCGGACGGCGTGGGCCCTGGTCGGGGGTGTGTCCCGGGGCAGGGCGGGGACCGTCTGCCGGCTGAGGACCAGCGCGGTCGGTCCGTCGGTGCGCTCGAGCGCGAGACGCCACGCCAGCGCGGTCTCGGCGTCGTCGGCCGGGCGCAGCACCTGGAGGCCGGGGATCAGCCGGAGCGACTCGACGTGCTCGACCGGTTGGTGGGTCGGGCCGTCCTCGCCGACCGCGACGCTGTCGTGGGTGAGCACGTGGATGACCGGCTGCCTCATCAGCGCGGCCAGCCGCAGCGCCGGGCGGAGGTAGTCGGAGAACACCAGGAACGTCGACCCGAACGCCCGCCACTCGCCGTGCAGGCTGAGGCCGTTCATCACCGCCGCCATCGCGAACTCGCGGATGCCGAAGGCGATCAGGTCGCCCGATGCGTCGTCGCGCGTGACGAGGAAGCCCGGCACGTCGACGCCGGTCGAGCCGGCCAGGTCGGCGCTGCCTCCGACCAGCTCGGGCATGACGCTGCGGGCGGCCTCGAGCGCGGCCTTCGAGGAGACTCTGGTGGCCCGGTCCTGCCACTCCCGCGGGGCTGTGGGGGCGGGATTCGGCTCCTCCGAGGAGCGAACCACGGGATTTTCGGGCGGAAATGGCCAGGTTCGCTCCTCGGAGGAGCCCAACGCCGCACCCAGGTCCACCGGCAACCCCCGCGCCCAGGTCCGCTCCAGCTCGGCGGCGGACTCGGGATGCGCGCCGGCGTAGTCGTCGTACGCCGCCCGCCAGGCCGCGTGCGCTGCGGCCCCCCGGGCGGCGACCTCACGGGCCCGCTCCCGGACAGCCGAAGGCACCTCGAACTCCCCGAAGCCCCACCCGGCCCGCGCCTTCGCGGCCGCCAGCACCTCGGCCCCGAGCGGCGACCCATGCGCCTTCGACGTCCCTTCCACCCCGGGGGCGCCGTGCCCGATGACCGTCCGCACGGCCACGAAGCTCGGCCGCGGGTCGGCCGCGGCCTCGGCCAGCGCGGCGTCGATCGCCACCAGATCGGTCCCGTCCAACACCCGCACCACGTGCCACCCATAGGCCTCGAACCGGGCGACCTGGTCCTCCGAGGTCGACAGCCCGGTCGCCCCGTCGATGGTGATCGCGTTGTCGTCCCACAGCACCACCAGCCGGCCCAGCCCGAGGTGCGCGGCCAAGGATGCGGCCTCGTGGGAGACGCCCTCCATCAGGCAGCCGTCGCCGACCAGCGCCCAGGTGTGGTGCCCGGTGATCTCGGGGTGCCGCGCGGCGGTCATCCGCTCGGCGAGCGCCAGCCCGACCGCCATCGCCAACCCCTGCCCCAAGGGACCGGTGGTCGTCTCGACGCCGACGGTGTGGCCGACCTCCGGGTGCCCCGGCGTCGCCGACCCCAGCTGCCGAAACGCCCGCAGCTCCGCCTCCGGCAGGTCGTAGCCGGTCACGTGCAGCAGCCCGTAGAGCAGCGCCGACCCGTGCCCCGCCGACAGCACGAACCGGTCGCGGTCGGCCCACGCCGGCGCCGCCGGGTCGTGCCGCAGGTGCCGACTCCACAGCGCCCACGCCATCGGCGCGGCGCCCATCGGCAGCCCGGGGTGCCCCGAGTTCGCCGCCTGCACCATGTCGGCGGCGAGGACGCGCAGGGTGTCCACCGCGAGCCGGTCCACCTCGTCGTACGCCGGCAGCCCGGCGGGCCCCGCGGGCGAGGAGGTCGGAGCGGTGAGCGTCTGCGTCATGGTCTCTCTCCGTCGTGGGGCGGGGGCGCTGTCCGAGGGAAGGCGTCGACGCCCGGCGGCGCCGTCGGTGCGCCCAGTCCACCGGCCCCCGCGCCTGCGACCCTCACCCCCGCGGGTGGAGCCCGGGGTGAGATGTTGGGAGAGGAGCTCGCGAGGCGAGCGCCGCGACACCCACACCCCCTACCCTTCACCGCATGCCGAAGCCCCTGCGCCTGGTGCTCGTGGACGACCACGAGATGGTGCTGCACGGCCTCGACGCGATGCTGCGGCACTTCCCGGAGCGGGTCGAGATCGCCGGCAGCGCGACCACGGCGTCGGCGGCGCTGGCGCTGACGGCGGCGGAGCGGCCCGACATCGTGCTGGCCGACGTACGCATCGGCCGCGAGTCGGGCCTGGACCTGACCCGCCAGATCACCACCGAGCACCCGGAGACCAAGGTGGTGATGCTGACGGTCTACGACGACGAGCACTACCTCTTCCAGGCGCTGCGCGTAGGGGCGTCGGGCTACGTCCTCAAGCGGATCGACGCCGCCGAGCTGGTCGCGCAGCTGGAGCGGGTCGCCGAGGGGGAGACCGTGATCGACCCGGCGCTGGCCGGGCGGGTGGCGCTGTCGGCGGCCCGTCTGTCGGCGGGAGAGTTCTGGCCGGGCGCCCACCTGGGGCTGACCCAGCGCGAATCGGAGGTGCTCGAGCTGCTGGTCTCGGGGCACTCCAACAAGGGGGTCGCGGCCAAGCTCGTCGTCAGTGAGGACACCGTGAAGACCCACATCCGCGGGCTCTATCGCAAGCTCGGCGTCTCCGACCGGAGCGGCGCGATCGCGGTGGCGCTGCGGGAGGGGCTGTTCCGATGACGGAGTACGCCGCCCCGCTGGCGCCGGCCGACGTCACCGCCGAGGCGATCGGCGCGGCGATCGCTGCCGACGGCGTCGTGGTCTTCGCCGCCGAGGGCCAGGAGCTGACCGTCGCCGACGGGTGGCCGCCCAACGCGGTGGCCGCGCCGCTGCTGAAGATCCCGGTCGGCTTCGGGGTCACCGGGCTGGTCGCGCGCTCGGGTCGGGCGGCGCTGCTGGAGGAGGACTCCCCGCGCAACGCCGTGCACCGCCAGCTGCTCGGCCTCGCCCCCGACCAGACGATCGCGCGGATGTGCCTGGCCGCCCCCGGGCTCGACGACGTCGTGGCCGGCGTGGTGGCGATCCACCGGTCGCCCGACCGGCCCTTCACCGACGACGACCTCGCGCTCGCGTCGTCGTACGCCGCCGCGGTCGGCCTGCGCCTGCACGCCGAGCAGCTCTGGCGCGCCGTCCACCGGCACCGGTCGGAGCGAGACAAGCTGATCGAGGCCGCGATCTCCGCGCAGGAGGCCGAGCGCCGCCGGATCGCGTTCGACCTGCACGACGGGGTGACCACCGCGCTGGCGTCGATGGCGATGCACCTGTCGTCGGCCGACCTGACGGTGGCTGAGGTCTGCGGCGCCGACGCCGCGGCCGCCCCGCTCGCCGGCCGCGCCCGCGACGAGCTCGCCACCGCCAGACGGCTCGCCGACCTCGCCTACAGCCAGACCCGGGCCGCGATCTCCGGCCTGCACAGCCTGGTGCTCGACGACCTCGGGCTCGTCGCGGCGTTGGAGAGCCTGGCCCAGGCGGCCGGCTCCGCCGACGGCCCCGCGATCGACGTCGTGGTCGACGCCGAGGAGGAGTTCGCCGGCGTCCCCGACCACGCCGCTGCCGCGCTCTATCGCATCGCCCAGGAGGCCCTCGCCAACGCGGTCAAGCACTCCCGGGCCGACCGCATCGTCCTGTCCCTGCGCCGCGTCGGTGACTCGGTCGTCCTGGGCTGCGCCGACGACGGCGTCGGCTTCGACCCCTCGGCTCGCAGCGCCGAGCGCTCCGGCGACCCCGACGGCTCCCAGCACTTCGGGCTGTCGTCCATCGCCGAGCGGTGTGCGCTCGTGGAGGCGTCGCTGCGGCTGGAGTCGGCCCCCGGGCGGGGTACGACGGTGCTCGTCGAGCTGCCGCTCTGACCGGCTGGCAGTGGCGCCGGCTGTGACCGTCCTCTCGACAGGTCCGGGCTCTCACAGACGGACGTACACATTGACGCCGCGCCGCGAGCGACTGCGCGCGGCGGGTCTCTCTGACATGGCGGTGTGTACGTCCGTCTGTGAGGTGTCGGCGTTGACGCACGAGGGCCCGTTCGGGCGCTCGGCAAGCAGTATCCGGCGGCCGAACGCGATGGAGGGCGTCGCCCCTCGGGGCCTCCCTGGCCCCGCGAGCAACACTGGAACCGTGATCGACATCGACCCGGACCGCTTCGAAGAGCTGGTGAGCGAGGCACTCGACGGGCTTCCCGAGGATCTGGGCGGGCTGATGAGCAACGTGGCGGTCACGGTGCAGCACGAGGCGGGGCGGCCGGGTCTCCTGGGGCTCTACCAAGGCGTCCCGCTGACGCGGCGGACCACGTCGTACGCCGGAGCGCTGCCCGACCGGATCACCATCTTCCGCCGCGCGATCTGTCGCATCTGCGACACCGAGGCGGAGGTGGCCGACCAGGTGCGGCGGACGGTCGTGCACGAGGTGGGGCACCACTTCGGCATCGGCGACGCACGTCTGCGCCAGCTCGGCTGGTGACGAGCACCGCCGGCCCCGTCAGGCGCCTGCGGACGACTCGCGGAACCCCAGCGGCGTCAGACCGGTCCACCCCTTGAAGGCCCGCTGGAACGAGCTCTGGTCGGCGAACCCGGTGAGGAAGGCGACCTCGGCGAGTGAGTGCCGCGAGTCGGCGAGCAGCGCCTCGGCAGCCTCGCGGCGGGCGCGGGTGGTGAGGGACTGGAAGGACTCGCCGTCCTCGGCGAGGCGGCGGTGGAGGGTGCGCTCGCTGATCCCCAACCGGCGGGCGATGACCGCCTTCTTCGGCAGCCCGTCGGGCAGCAGGTCGGTGATCGTCGCGTGCACCGACTCGACGAGGGATCGCTCGGCCTGCTCGGAGCGGAGTTGCTCCAGGTGGGCCTCGAGGAACGACGACAACCCCTGGTCGGCCAGCCGGGCCCGCGTCGACAGCAGAGCATCGTCGAGCTCCAACGCGTTGCGGCCGGCGTCGAAGGAGACCGGGCAGCCGAAGAAGGAGTGCGCCTCGGTGATGGACGACGGCCGGGGGTGCGCGAAGGACACCCCCCGCGGCACCACCCGACGCCCGGCGGCCGCGCGAAGCATGGTGACGACAGCAGCGAGCGCGCACTCGTTGGCCAGCTGGGCGCCGCGCCGGTGGGCCGGCCGGACCAGCAGCAGGGTCGGCGTACTCCCGGGCTCGTCGACCAGGGAGTACTCCAGCGTGTCGCTGAGCAGCAGGATGTAGCGCACCAGCCGGTGCAGCGACTCCCGGAGCGTCGGCGCGGTCTTGAGGCCGATGCCGAGGGCGCTGAAGTCGTCGGGGTCGAGCAGCTCGGCATAGCGGTAGGGCAGGCCGTGGTCATCGGGCAGCGCCGCGCGCTCGATCAGGTCGTAGTACGCCGACTCCGACACCAGCTCGCGCGACGCCTCGAGCGGGTCTGCGACCGGCCCCAGGCCGATGCTCGCCAGCAACGACTCCGGGCCCTCCGGGGCGCTCGCCACGCGCGCGATCACCCGCACCACTGAGCTCCGCACGCTGCTCACGTCGCCGCCTCTCGGTCGGGCTGATCGGGTCGGGTCGTCGGCCGCAGGTCCGATCACCCTAGCGATCGTGGCCGCCCTTGACAGCCCGCGACGGCTCCACCATGTTGGGTGGACTGCCACCAGCGACACCCATCTGCGCCGGCAGACCGCGCCGGCCGAGCACATCGGGGGCTCACATGCGCCGTGCCTTGTTGTCCATCCTGAGCGCCACCGCTCTCTCCTTCGGCCTGCTGGCCGCGACGGGAGGCGGCGCCGCCACGGCCGCCCCCGAGACCTCGCGCGACCGGCTCGACGTCTACGTCGGCGAGCTGACGCCGGCCGAGCTCGAGGCGGTGGTCGACCTCGGCGTCGACCGCCACGACCTCAGCCTCAGCCGGGTGCCCGGCGCGGCCGGCGACGAGAAGGCGCTGATCAAGCTCGAGACGGTGCTCAGCACCAAGGAGGCCGCGCAGCTGCGCCGCCAGGGCATCGACGTCCGCACCAAGAAGGTCGACGGGCAGACCGTCGCCCAGCGCGCCACCGCGCTCGCGGCCGAGGGCTTCACCGTGTGGAGCAAGTACTCCGGCCCCGGCGGCCTCAAGGAGCAGTACGAAGCGGTCGCCAAGGCCAACCGCAAGATCACCAAGCTCGTCACCATCGGCCAGACCGTGCAGGGCCAGGACATCATCGCGCTCAAGGTCAGCAAGAACGCCCGCCAGCAGCGCGACGGCAAGAAGCCGTCGGTGCTCTACCTCAGCGCCCAGCACGCCCGTGAGTGGATCACCCCGGAGATGACCCGGCGGCTGATGCTCTACCTCGTCGACGGCTACGGCAAGGACAAAGAGATCACGCGGCTGCTGAAGAAGAACGAGCTGTGGTTCGTCCCGGTCGCCAACCCCGACGGCTACGACTACACCTTCGAGCCCGGCCAGCGGCTGTGGCGCAAGAACCTCCGCGACAACGACGGAGACGGCACGATCACCCCGGCCGACGGCGTCGACCCCAACCGCAACTACGCCACCAAGTGGGGCTACGACAACGAGGGCTCCTCGCCCAACCCGGGCAGCCAGACCTACCGCGGCCCCGGCCCCAACTCCGAGCCCGAGTCGCAGGCGCTCGAGGCGTTCATGGGCCGCGTCGGCTTCGAGTTCTTCGTCAACTACCACTCCGCCGCCGAGCTGCTGCTCTATGGCACCGGCTGGCAGGTCGCGACCCCGACCCCCGACGACGTCATCTACGAGGCCCTCGCCGGTGACGACGCCAACCCGGCCGTGCCGGACTACGACCCCGACATCTCCGCCGAGCTCTACACCACCAACGGCGACACCGACACCCACATGACCGAGCTCTTCGGCACCCTCGGCTTCACCCCCGAGATGTCGACCTGTGAGCGGGTCTCCGACTCGATCCCCGACGACGAGTGGGTGGCCGAGGACTGCGGCAGCGGCTTCGAGTTCCCCGACGACGAGGGCCTCGTGCAGGCGGAGTTCGAGAAGAACATCCCGTTCGCGCTGTCGGTCGCCGCGTCGGCGGCCGACCCCGACGACCCGAAGTCCGCGATCGGGCTGACCGCCCCCGACTTCGTCGTCGACAGCTTCGACGTGTCGTACGGCGACCCGCAGACCGTCGGCGTCGTCGCGAAGCGCGCGATCAAGCGGCTGCGGATGCGCTACCGCATCGACGACGGCCGGATCCGCACCACCCGCGCGCCCGAGTGGGCCGGCGGTGAGCGCTACGGCGACGAGAACGACGACTACTACGCCGAGTTCCGCGGCACGGTCCGCAAGGCCCGGCCCGGTGACGAGGTCGAGGTGTGGTTCAGCGGCATCAAGCCCGGCCGCGGCTGGGTGCGCAGCGACCGCTTCACCTACACGGTCGAGTCCGACACCGGTCACGACGTGCTGATCATCGCCAACGAGGACTACACCGGCGCCAACCCGGACTACCCCGCCGGCACCACCGCGCCGAAGTACGCCGACGCGCACGTGGCCGCCGTCGAGGACGCCGGCTACACCGCCGACGTCTGGGACGTCGACGCGCAGGGCGTGCCCCACGACCTCGGCGTGCTCGACCACTACGACGCCGTGCTGTGGTACCTCGGCGACAACCGGATCACCATGGACCCCGAGGACGTGCTCACCAGCACGCCGTTTGGGGACCTGCCGGACATCTCGGTCGCCGAGCGGCAGCAGTACCTCACGATCGCCGTCCGCGACTACCTCAATGCCGGCGGCAAGCTCATCCACGCCGGCGAGACCGCGCAGTACCAAGGCCTCCCGGGCATCAGCACCGCGGTCGGCGGGCTCTACTACGGCCTCAACGGCGACCCGTCGGCGGAGTGCGTGGTCGACCCGCGGCCGGGTGGCAGCACGGCGGGCTTCTTCGAGGACTGCCTGATCCTGGCCGACGACTTCCGGCAGTACTACCTCGGCGCCTTCAACCGCACCGACATCGCCGACCCGACCGGAGTCGCCGGCATCGCCGACCCGATCAACGGCTTCGCCGGCACGCTCGGCGGTCCGGTGGTCGAGGGCGACAACCCGCTCGACGAGGCGGGCTCGCTGCAGCCGACGAGCGACGTGCTGCCGGTCGGCGAGTTCCCGCAGTTCGCCAGCCAGGGCGCCGCGCAGTACCCGCTCGAGGAGGGCAGCCCGTTCGCCCCGATCGAGGGCACGCAGTACGCCGGCGTGGTGCACGCCGACGCGTCCTACATGCGGCTCACCCGGACGGTCGACATCCCCGCCGGGAGTGCGGCCTCGCTGGACTTCCAGCTGTCCGCCGACATCGAGCCGGGCTACGACTTCGTGATCGTGGAGGCTCGTTCGGCGGGTGGCAGCGACTGGACGACGCTGCCGGAGTCGGGCGGCCTGACGTCGACGGACTCGCCCACCGAGTGCGACGGCGTGGGCTCGTTCCTGCTGGCGCAGCACCCGTTCCTGACGACGTACCTCGGTGAGGACTGCAACGGCTCCGGCGCCACCGGTGACTGGAACGCGATCCTCGACAGCACGCCGGGCTGGACCGACGTGTCCTACGACCTGAGCGGCTTCAGCGGCCCGGTCGAGGTGTCGATCAGCTATGTCACCGACCCGGGCACCGGCGGGGTCGGCGTGTTCGTCGACGACACCCGCGTGGTGGTCGACGGCGTGGCCGACGCCGACGGGTTCGAGGGCCCGACCAGCGTGTGGACCCCCGGGGGCCCGCCCGCCGGCTCGCCGCCGAACTCCGGCACCTGGGTGATCGGCGAGGTGCTCTTCCAGTCCTACGCCGCCACCTCGACCGAGGACACCCTGCTGCTCGGCTTCGGGCTCGAGCAGCTGGCCACGGCCGAGGAGCGGGCGGACCTGGTCGGCCGCGCGCTCGACGGGCTGCTTGACTAAGGAGGCATGAGCCGGACCACCGCCGCGGTCATCGCGGCCACGCTGCTGACCGCCGTCGCCGCCTTCCAGGTCGCGCTCGCCCTGGGCGCGCCCTGGGGCGACGCGGTCCTCGGCGGGCGGGCCGCGACCGCGGACGGCGTCCTGACCGGGGGCTACCGCGTGGCGGCGGGGCTGCAGTCGCTGGTGCTGCTGTCGATGGCGGCCGTGCTGCTGGCCCGCGGCGGCGTCCGGTGGGCGGCGTGGGGCGCCACCCGCATCGCCGGCACGCTGACCTGGGTGATCGCGGGGTTCATGATCCTCAACACCGTCGGCAACCTCACCTCCGACCACTGGTTCGAGCGATGGGTGCTCGGCGTCGTCACCGTGCTCGTCGCCCTGGTCGCGATCAGGCTCGCCCGCCAGCCCGGGGACCGCTCGGCTGCGTAGGTCCGCATCCGGGTCCGCGGATCCCTATGTACGACGTGGCCTTGCGTAAGGATCCGGTGAGATCCCTATCCAAGCGCACGCTGGCCACGTCAGTCGGCGCTGTCCCCGGGAGCCGCCGCCGGCTCAGAGTCGGATGAGTCGTCGCCCTCGCTCGCCCGGGCGCTCTGGCTCTGGTGGAACTCGATCGCCTCCGGCAGCTCGTCGAACTGAAGCAACTCACCGGCCAACTCCTGGAGAAGGTCCCGGGCATCCGCGGGAGTGGCGTAGAAGAACTCACGCCGAAGGTTGACCATGTTGACGCGGCGATCCGCGAGGCGTGCGTGCATCTTGGCCTCGATGTCCACGGCGTCGTCAGAGAAGAACAGCGCGTGGACGTCGAAGTTGAAGGGGACGGAGGCGTCGCTGAGCTCCTTGATGCGGTCCATCGGCTCGAGTCGTCTCGTCATGCCGACCTTGATCATCCGCTCGCCGAAGGCGCCGACGTTGGAGATCACGTAGACGTATCCAGCGCGCTGGTTGGCGGCTCGGTAGTCGACGTCCTCCACCGCCTTCGCGATCTCGTCCAGCTGCTCGCGCATCCGAGCCGCACCGTCGGTGTCGCCCTTCGCCTCCAGCGCCGCCAGCGCGTTCTCGTAGTGAGCCTGCTCCTTCTGAAGCCGCTCGCGCTCGCGCTGGATCTCCTGCTCGAACTTGCGCTGCTCGCGCAGTCGTTCGCGCTCCTCTCGGGCCCTTTCCTTCTCTCGCGCCAGCATCTCTTGGTAGTCGGCCGCGAGCTCGAGCTCGCGGATCCGCAGCTGGTGATACTCCGGCGACACGCGAATGGACATGGTCTTGCCGAGCCGCTCGATCGTGAAGGCGACCTTGTCGAGTCGGTCGATCGCCGTCGCGAGCTTGTAGGGCTTCATGGCCCGGGACAGGTTGTCGGCCTCGGCGTTGTAGGCGCGCAGCATCAGCTTCGAGAAGTCTCGGACCATCTTCCGACCCTCGGAGGCTGAGCCATTGACCTGCCAGCTGCTCGTGGCTTGAATCGCCCCACCGTCCTTGGTCGCCATGGACTTGATCCGCGCCTGCAGCTTCTTCAACTGGTCCCGGTAGGCAACGGAGTCGTCGAGTGGATGCCGGTACTGGTAGATGCCGATCTCCTGAAGGATGTCTTCCTCCTGAGTCACGGCGACACGTTGCCGAAGGTCGGCCAGTTCGGCCTCCAGGGCGTTCCGCTGCTCGGCGTGGTGCCGATGAAGCTCGGCGATCTCCTCCCGCATGCGCGCCTTGGTTTCCTGCAGTTCGACGGCGTCTAGCTGCCCGAGGCGACCCATCTCTGCCCGCAGGTGCTCCAGCTCCTCGGCCTGTTGCCGTGCGACGTTCCTGGCGCCGAACATGGGCACTTTCGCCTTCGCGACGGGGGGCGTGCCTGAGGCTGCCTGGGGAGGCGCGACCTGTGGCTGAACCGGCTCCACAGGCTGGGCCTTGCGCGGGGCGAAGTGATCCGTCCACTTCTGGCCGTCCCAATAGCGGAACCGGTCGGGATTCTGTGGGTCCGGATACCAATCTGCCTGCGGCTGCGTCACGCGAGTCCCCTTCTCAAGTCACCGAGCCTTGAGCCCGCATTGCATCACAGGCGTGCTCACCCTCGCCCGGAGTAGGCCACCCCCAGCCTGAACACCGCCCACAGCAGCCCGCTGACGCCACACGCGACCAGGCCGAGCGCGAGGTCGGGGGAGAAGAGCCAGATCGTGCCGAGCGGGGCGCCGAAGAGGCGCGGCACCAGCACGAGCATCACCCAGGCAGCGGCGGCGGTGGTGAGCAGCGGGAACCACAGGCTGAACAGGCCCGAGAAGCCTTCCTTGGCGCGGATCGCCTCGCGGTGACGCCAGGCCCACACCATGCACAGCAGGTAGAACACGGGCGAGAGCACGACGAACCAGAAGAGCAGCTGCCGCGACCACGCAGACCCCTCGCCCGCATAGTCCAGTCCCAGGGCACGGGCGACGATGCCGTTGCGCAGCTCCACCGTCTCGCCCAGCCCCAGGCCGCTCCCGGCGTTGACGAGGACCACGGCGGCGCTCTGCTCGCCGGGGACCATCGTGGCGAGGGTCTCGACCCCGGGGGTGGTGCCGTCGTGCCAGACGGTCCCGCCGGCGACGTCGACGTTCCAGCCCAGGCCGTACGCCGGCGACGCGGCGCCGGCCGGCCGCATCATCAGCGCCTTGGTGTCGGCGGTGACCAGGTCGTCCTCGCCGTTCATCATCATCTGGAGGTAGAGCGCCATGTCGCCCGCGCTGGCCACGATCCCGCCGGCGGGCGCCATCCCCCCTCCGGTCGGGCCGTCCTCGACCGGCCGCTTGCTGCCGAACCACGGAGTGTGCCCGACGGCGACGCCCTCGTGGGTCTCTCTGTCGGCGACGAAGGTGTGGGCCATCCTCACGGGCTCGAGGATGTGGGTGGTGACGTAGTCCTGGAACGACTCCCCGCTCGCCACCTCGAGCAGCCGGCCGAGGATCAGGTAGTTGGCGTTGGAGTAGTCCCACCGCTCGCCCGCGGAGTGGGCCGGCGCGGTGGTCGCGAGCCCCTCGACCCGCTGCGCCAGCTCGTCGTCGCCTCCCTCGCCGTCGGCGTGCGTCGAGTTGCCCTGCATGGTGGAGTAGCCGCTGGTGTGGCTCAGCAGCTGACGGAGCGTGGCGTCCCCGGCCGGCTGGCCGGCGAACTCGTCGAGGTACTCCCCGATCCCGGTGTCCAGGTCGACCTGGCCCGCCTCGACCAGCTGCATCACGGCGAGCGCCGTGAAGCTCTTCGAGATCGAGCCGATCACGAAGGGCGTGTCCGCGGTGATCGCGGTGTCGGTCCCCTGCTCGACCACGCCGTGCCCTCGGACGTCGGCGACCTGCCCGTCGGTCACGACGGCGTACGCGACGCCGGGCGCGCCGGACGCCGGCAGCTCGGTCGCGACGAAGTCCTCGATCGACCCCTCGGGGGCAGCGAGAGCCGCTGAGGTGCCGACGCTGAACGCGAGCGCCGCCAGGACCAGCCAGGCGACGACGGTCCCTCCGCGGCTTCGCATCGGGACCCACCACACCAAGAGTCAGGCCGTCCGTCAACCACCCGTGGCCGCAACGGTCAATGAACCGGCCGCGGATGCCAAGACCGCGACCCCCGCTGGTTCCTAGCGTCGGGGACATGACGACACAGCTCCCCACCACCGTCCGCGCGGCCCATCTCGACCGCTACGGCTCGCCCGCCGAGCTGCAGCAGCGCGAGGTGCCGCTGCCGACTCCTGCCGACGACGAGGTCCTGGTCCGGGTCCGCGCCGCCGGCCTCAACCGTGGCGACGGGCTCGCCGTCGCGGGCCTGCCTTACGCCGCTCGGTTGTCCTACGGCGCCACCCGCCCGAAGCGGCCCGTCCCCGGCACCGACGTCGCCGGCACCGTCGTGGCCGTCGGCGCCAGCGTCACCGCGTGGCGGCCCGGCGACGACGTGGTCGGCTGGGCCACCGGCGCCTTCGCGGAGTACGCCGTCGCGTCGGCGTCGTCCCTGCTCGCCAAGCCGGCCGGGCTCTCCTTCGAGGAGGCCGCCGCCACCCCGACCGCCGCCGTGACCGCCCTGCAGGCGCTCCGCGTGGCCGGGCTGACCGACATCGCCGGCGCCACGCGGGTGCTGGTGGTCGGTGCCTCCGGCGGCGTCGGCTCGTTCGTCGTCCAGCTCGCCAAGGCCCGCGGAGCCGAGGTCACCGGGGTCTGCTCCACCCGCAACGTCGACCTGGTCCGGTCCCTCGGCGCCGACCACGTCGTCGACTACACGACCGTGGACGTCGCCGCCCTCCGCGGCTTCGACGTCGTCGTCGACCTCGCCGGCCGGATCCCGCTGCGTCAGGCGCGGCGGCTCGCGGCCCGGGGCGGCAGCTATGTCGTCGTCGGCGGCGGTGACCCCCGCACCCTCACCGGGATGCGCCGCTTCGCTGCCGCCGCGGTGCTCTCCCCGTTCGTCCGGCAGCGGCTCCGCCCGCTGTTCGCGACGCCGAAGCGCGAGGACCTCGCGACCGTCCTGCGCCTGGCCGAGGCCGGGCAGGTCCGGCCGTCGGTCGAGGCGGCGTACGACCTGCGCGACGCCGCCGACGCCCTCGACTTCGTCCACCGCGGCAAGGCCGCGGGGAAGGTCGTCCTCGTCCCCTGACCGCCACCCCCGACGTACCCGTCACATCAACCGCACACCAGGAGGAACCATGTCAGCCACCGCCACCCCCCTGACCACCCCCACTACCTCCCCGGCCGGGACCCCGAGCGAGCCGCAGCCGCGGCTGCGCCGCCTGACGAGGCTCGCGGGCGTGCTCTACCTCGTGATCTTCGTGGTCTACCCGCTGTCGACCTTCGTGCGGTCGAGCCTCGTCGTCCCCGGCGACGCGGCGGCCACCGCCGACAACATCCGCACCCAGGAGACGCTGTTCCGCTGGGGGATGGCGGGTGAGGCGACGATCATCCTGGTCGAGGTCGTGCTGGCCGGCGTGCTCTACACGCTGCTCCGGCCGGTCAGCCGCTCGGTCTCGCTGGCCGCGTCGACGGCCCGTGTGGCCGAGGCCGTCGTGATGGCCGCCGGCTGTCTGGTCACCAGCGTCTTCACCCTGCTGATGCTCTCGGACCGGGGCTACCTCGGCGCGTTCGACGCCGACCAGCGCGACGGGTTCGCCCTGTTCTTCCAGGAGGCCAACAACGACATCGTGCTGGTCTGGGGCTTCTTCTTCGCGCTGTCGCTGCTGCTCACCGGCTGGCTGGTGCACCGCTCCGGCTTCCTGCCGCGCATCCCCGGCCTCCTGCTGATGGCCGCCGGCGCCGGCTACCTCGTGCAGAGCTTCGGCACGTTCCTCGCGCCCGGCATGTCCGGCGTCTGGGAGGTCGTGGTGCTGGTGCTGGCCATCCCCGGCGAGCTGGTCTTCGCGATCTGGCTGCTGGCCAAGGGCGTCGACGAGGACGCCTGGTCCGCCGCCGCCCACCGGGCCCAGCGCTCGCAGGTCTGAGCCCCGGGTCGAGGGAGAGGAGCACGTCATGAACGCCGTCCGCCGAGCAGCCCGCCGCACCGTCCGCATCGGGATCGTCGTCGGAGTCGTGGTCGTGGGGCTGGTGGCCCAGGCAGGTGCCTACCTGTTCGGGTTCACCACCCCCGGCCCGGCGGCCGACCTCGAGCTCGCGTCGTACGACGGCCTCGGCCACGCCGCCCCCGGGCCGCGGCCCGTCGGCGTCCGTCATGTCGAGGGCGACGACGCCCCCGGGGAGATGACGGTCTGGTACCCCGCCACCGACGTCGCCGCCGACGACCCGGCGATGACCTACTCCTACGGCCTCACCGTCCTCGGCCCGCAGGCGTCGACCGCGCTGGCGACGTACGCCGGCCGCGCCCGGCTGGCCGCCACCCCGGACCGCACCGGCGGCCCGCACCCCCTGGTCGTGCTGTCGGCGGGCTTCGCGATCACGCCCGGCAGCTATGCCTGGCTGGCCGAGCACCTCGCGTCGCACGGGATGGTCGTGGTCGCGCCGCAGCACGACGAGACGCTGAACCCGTCGACCCTGTGGCGTTCCGCGATCGACCGCCCCGCCGTGGTCGCCGAGACCCGCGCGTGGGTGGCCGCCGCCGCGCGACCCGGCGGCGAGCTGGCCGGGCTCGTGGACCCGGAGACGGTGGCCGTGCTCGGGCACTCGTACGGCGGCTACACCGCGCTGGCTGCGGGGGGCGCCACCCTCGACGCCGACGCGTTCGCCGCCGGATGTGCCGGCGCCCGCGAGGCCGACGACCCGATCGTCTTCCTCTGCGACGCGCTCGAGCCGCGATTCGACGACGTGGTGGCGGCGAGCACGGCGCCGCCCGAGCCGGTCGACGCCGTGGTCTCGCTGGCCGGCGACGCGGCGATGTTCGGCGAGGCCGGGCTGGCCTCGATCACCGCGCCCCTGCTGGTGATCGGCGGCACCGCCGACCGCGACTCGCCGTACGCTTGGAGCACCCAGCTCGCCTTCGACGGCGCCGCCAGCGAACGCAAGGCCGAGGTCGCGCTCGAGGGCGCCGAGCACTTCGTCTTCTCCGGTGAGTGCGGCAGCGTGCGGCGGATCGTCGGCCTGGTCCCGATGGGCTTGTGCGACGACCCGGCCTGGGACCGCGACCGGGCGCGGGCCGTGATCCGGCACTACGTCACGGCGTTCCTGCTGACCGAGCTTGCCGGCTCCGGCCCCGCCGCTGATGCGCTGGGCGCCCACGCCTCGCCCGACGGCGTCGGCTACCGCTCCACCGGCTACCGCTGAGCGCCGCTGGACCGGGTCCCTATCGCGAGGCGAGACCGCCCGCCAGCGCCAATCGCCAGCAGCGCGACCCGTGCGGGTGTCATCACAGCAACACCGCCTCACGCCGGATGTCATCGTCGATGCGCGGCTTGAGTCCGCCGTAGTCGATCAGGTCGACCGGCCGATCAAGCACTTGTTCGATCAGGTGCTGGAAGCGAAGGAAGTCGAACGTCGACGCGCCGGCGGGCGCCTCCACCACGAGGTCGATGTCGGAGTCCTGCCGAGCCTCGTGACGGGCAACAGAGCCGAAGACCGCAAGCCGGCTGAAGCCGTGCTCCGACGCGAGCGCGGCGAGAACCGGCCACGCCGCCTCGAGCAACACCTCTGGATGCAGCTCCGAGAGGGCACGAGTGGACGCCAGCTGCTGGCTCACAGCGGGCTGGGTTACGCCGAGCGCCTCGGCGATCCGTCGCTGTGACAGGCCGCTTGCCGCCATGGCGCGGAGGGCAAGCAGCCGCCGCAAGCGCGCCACGTCCTCGGAGTGACGCGCCGAACGGTACTGGTCGACCAAACGCATAAGGCAACCTTATCAGTCGGGCCTCGAGGGATTCGACCTGTCCCACTCCGGCGCCTGCCGGCGTACGTCGACCCAATACGCATCGTGGTCCGACAGGCTGTCGGCGACGCGGATCGTGCCCACCGCGTCGACCTGCCACTCCGCGGGCACGGCCATGTGATCGATGGTCGCCTGGCCCTCCGGCCGCCCGGGAAGCTCGCTGGTGGGCACCTGGAGACCCAGCCGTCGCGCGGTGCTGCCGACGAGGTCGCGTCCGGTGCGGCTGAAGCCGGCGAGGTTGCCGGTGAGGGGCTGGTTCCAGTCGCCGCCCCACACCACCACGCGGTCGTTCATCCCCCCAGCGAGCGAGGTCAGCGTCTCGCGCATCCGGTCCGCATGACCAGCGGATCCCCAGGGCCAGTGCACCCCGGCTCGGGGCCATGGCAGGACGGAGGAGCAGCACAGCACCCCGTCGGCCTCGACGGCGGCGCTGGCGGGGTGGGGGTCGGGTCGCGGGTCGGCGGGGAGTCGCGACAGCACCGCCGCCCAGTGGACCTCCGGCGCCATCAGCTCGCGGGTGGCGTGGCAGGCGTAGCCCGGGGGCTGCGTCTGGACGGGCACCTCCGTCAACAGCAGGACGTCGCCATCGAGGTCCGCCACGACAGCGGCGTGGGCGGCGGACCACCGACCCGCCAGGTTCCATGTCCCGATCCGCATGCGCTCAGCTCATCGAGGCCGCTCACCACTCCGCAGGAACGCGCGCAGCGCGGCGGCGACGGCGTCGGGATGGGTGATGGGCAGCATGTGCCCCGCGCCCTCGACGGTCAGCTCGGAGTAGTGCGGGAGCAGACCGCTCAGCCGGGCGCGCATCTCGTCGAACCACGGCGCGCTGTCGTCGCCGCCGAGCCACAGCACCGGGGTCTCGATCCCGCGCAGCCACCGGTCGCTGGGATGCCAGTCGAGCAGCCCGCGGAGGTCGGACCCGAAGAAGGTGCCCGCGTCGCGCTCGATCTCCGTGACCGTCGCGCCCAGCTCGGCCGGGTCGGCGCCGCGCCAGCCCGGCCCGACCAGGATCGTCATCATCTGCTCGAGCGCGGCGGCCGCGCCCTCCCGCTCGTACGCCGCCACCATGGCGCGCGAGGTGCTGCGCATCGCGGCCGTCCCCGGCGTGCCGTACGGCGGCGGCTCGAGCACGGCGACCCGGCGGACCAGCTCCGGCGCCGCCGAGGCCAGCGCCAGCGCGATGGCCGCGGCATAGCTGGCGCCGACCACGTGGACCGGGCCGAGGCCCAGCCCTGTGATCAGCGCGGCCGCGTCGGCGGCCTCGTCGTCCACCGACCGTGGGGCGAGCAGAGGCGCGCTGCCGGCGTAGCCACGACGGTGGTAGCCGACCACCCGGAGACCGCCGCCGTCGGCCAGCCGCTGGCTCACCGGTGACAGCTCGTCGACCGTCAGCGCCGCCCCGAGGACGAGGACGGGCGCCCCGGCCCCGGCCTCCCACACCTCGAGCTCCGCGTCACCGACGGACACCAGTCGCGACCTCTGCACAGGCGCAACGGTGCCCATCCCACCCTCGCAGCGCAACCGCGGCGCGCCCGCGACGAGCCCGTCGGGGCGTGACAGACTCCCCGTCTGTGACCGAGCGAACGTCGTTCTATGCGCGCCTCGAGGAGTCTGCGCCTGGGGCGGCGTCGTTCGAGGGACGCTACGACTCGACGGAGCACACGGTCGGACCGTGGGCCGCGAGCGAGCAGCACGGCGGCCCGCCCACGGGGCTCGCCCTCCGCGCGATCCAGCAGCTGGGGCCGCTCCCGTCCCGCGCGCTTCCTGTCCGGGTGACGGCGGAGATCCTGTCGCCGGTGCCGGTCGCCCCGCTGCTGGTCCGAGCCCGGCTGGAGCGGCCGGGGAAGCGGGTCGCCTGGGCCACCGCCGACGTAGCCACGATGGAACGGCCGGACCGGCCCGTGCTGCGGATGGCGGCCTGGCTGGTGCGGCGCACCGAGGACCCGACCGACCTGCCGGTGACGCCGGTCGAGCCGGCGCCGCCGCCCGGCACCGAGGTGGCGCCGACCTGGACCGGGGGCTACCTCCGGGCGATCGGCTGGCGGCTGGTCTCGGGGGGATTCGACCGGCCCGGGCCGGCCACCGTCTGGACCAGCCTGCTGGTGGACCTCGTCGACGGAGAGCGGCCGAACGGCGCCCAGCACGTGGCCGTCATCGCCGACTCCGGCAACGGGCTCTCGGCCGTCGCCGACCCGCGGGAGCTGCTCTTCGTCAACACCGACCTGACCATCCACCTGCACCGCGAGCCCCTGGGCCCGGTGTGGATGGCCGCCGAGACCACCCTCGACCCGCTGGGGGTCGGGCTCGCGCGCACCCGGCTCGGCGACCGCGACGGCCAGATCGGGGCCGGCGCTCAGGCGCTCTTCGTCCAGCCCCGCTGACCGCCCGGCCGACCGACGCGGCGGTCGCCGCCTAGGCTGGCGCCCGTGGCTGACACGACGACGAAGGAGCGCGCGGACCGACAGGAGCTGATCCTCGACGCGGTGCTGCGGGTCCTCGGGGAGCAGGGGATCTCGGGTGTGAGCATCCGGTCGGTGGCCCGCGAGGCGGGTGTCTCGCACGGGCTCGTCGGCTACCACTACGACGACAAGGTCGGCCTGATCACGGCCGCGCTGCGCCGGATCGAGGAGCAGGACGTCGGGCTGGTCTCCGCCGACCCGGACCTGACCCCCGAGCAGCGGCTGCGTGCGGCGTTGAGACGGATCGCGGCCAAGGAGTTCCTCACCACGGACTACCTCAGCCTCCGCCTCCAGCTGTGGTCGCTCGCGCAGGCCGACGAGGAGTTCGAGCGGATCAACACCGAGGCACAGCGGCGCTACCGCCGCGGCCTGGCCGACCTGATCCGCGCGGCGCGGCCCGACCTGACCCGCGCGGAGTGCAACCGCAAGGCGGCGACCATCAACGTCGTCCAGAACGGGCTCTGGCTGACGGCGCTCCTGGGGCTCGACCGCGCCTCGATCAAGCGGAGCGTCGAGCTCTGCGAGGAGCTCGCCTTCGCCTAGAAACTGGACAACTGTCCAGATTTCTCTTGAACGCCCGTCCAGTCCTGCCCTACCCTCAGCGACATGACGCTGCTCTCCTCGCACGACGTGGAGCGGGTCGCCGAGGGTTTCGACCCCGATCCCGGACGGTCGATGTCGCTGCGCGCCGAGGCCTACACCGAGCCGCAGTGGGCCGACGCCGAGGTCCGCGCCATCTTCGCCCGCACCTGGCAGTGGATCTGCCACGTCGAGAAGCTCGCCCAGCCCGGCAGCTATCTCTCCGCGACCGTGGCCGGCATGCCGGTCGTCGTGGTGCGCGACCGAGAGGGGGAGCTCCGCGCGTTCTACAACGTCTGCAAGCACCGCGCCCACGAGCTGGTCAGCGGCTCCGGCACCACGCGCAACCTCGTGTGCCCCTACCACGCGTGGACCTACGACCTCACGGGCCGGCTCAAGGCGGCCCGTCGCGCCAACCGGATGGAGGACTTCGACACCTCGTCGATCTGTCTCGACTCCATCGGCGTCGAGGAGTTCGGCGGCTTCGTCTACGTCAACCTCGACCCGACCGCGGCGCCTCTGGCGGAGCAGGCCGGAGACCTGGCGGCGGAGATCGACCGCTGGGCGCCCGACGTCGCCTCGCTCACCCTGGCCAAGCGGCTGCGCTACACGTTCCGCTCCAACTGGAAGAACGTCGTCGACAACTTCCTCGAGTGCTACCACTGCCACATCGCGCACCCGGAGTTCGTCGACCTGGTCGACATGGGCACCTACGACGTGAAGACCCACGGCATCTGGTCGAGCCATTTCGCCGAGGCCGGCAAGGCCGCCAACACGGCGTACGACGTCGCCGACGCGACCGTCACCCAGCACGCCGTGTGGTGGCTCTGGCCCAACACCTGCCTGCTGCGCTACCCCGGCCGAGGCAACTTCATGGTGCTGCAGATCCTCCCCGACGGTCCCGACCGCACGCTCGAGACCTGGGACTTCTACCTCGAGACCGCCGAGCCCAACGCGGCCGAGCTGGAGGCCGTGCGCTACGTCGACGAGGTGCTGCAGGTGCAGGACATCGCGCTGGTGGAGAGCGTGCAGCGCGGCATGAGCACCCCGGCGTTCGACCAGGGACGCATCGTGTTCGACCCCGCCGGCGGCGGGCTGTCCGAGCACGGCGTCCACCACTTCCACGGGCTGGTGCTCGACGCCTACCGGTCTCTGGTCCAGGACTGAGGAGCCGCGATGCCCAAGCCCGTCATCATCACCTGCGCCCCGACCGGTGGCGTGCACACGCCGACGATGTCGCCGCACCTGCCGATCACGCCCGCCGAGATCGCCGACGCCTCGCTCGGCGCGGCCGAGGCGGGTGCCGCGATCATCCACCTGCACGCGCGCAACCCCGAGACCGGCCGGCCCGACCCGCGCCCCGAGCTGTTCGCCGAGTTCATGAAGCCGATCGCCGACGGCAGCGACGCGGTGATGAACGTGTCGACCGGCGGCGGGCTCGGCATGACCCGCGAGGAGCGACTGCGCGCCGCGGTCGCGACGTCACCCGAGATGGCCTCGCTCAACGTCGGCTCGCTGAACTTCGGGCTCTTCCCGATGGCCGCGAAGTACGACGACTGGCAGCACGACTGGGAGCCAGAGTTCCTGGAGATGACCCGCGACTTCATCTTCAAGAACACCTTCGCCGACCTCGAGTACATCGTGAAGGAGCTCGGCCAGGGCCACGGCACCCGCTTCGAGTTCGAGTGCTACGACCTCGGCCACCTCTACAACCTGGCCTGGCTGATCGACCAGGGCTGGCTGGAGCCGCCGTACTTCGTGCAGATGGTGTTCGGCATCCTCGGCGGCGTCGGCGCGGACCTCGACAACCTGGTCCACCTGCACACCATCGCCGACCGGCTCTTCGGCGACAGCTATGAGTGGTCGGTGCTCGCGGCCGGCAAGCACCAGATGTCGTTCGCCACCCAGGCCGCGATGCTCGGCGGCAACCTGCGGGTCGGCATGGAGGACAGCCTCTATCTCGGGCCGGGACAGCTGACGCCGTCCAACGCCGCGCAGGTCACCAAGATCCGCGGCATCGTCGAGAGCCTCGGGCTCCAGGTGGCCACGCCGGCCGAGGCCCGCGAGCGGCTGGGCCTGAAGGGGGCCGACCGTGTCACCGTCTGACGAGGGCCGGGTCGCCGCGCTCGGCGGCGGGCTGATCGGCCGCAGCTGGACCGCGCTGTTCCTCGCCGCCGGCCGCGACGTCGCCGTCTTCGACCCCGACCCCGCGACCGAGGAGCGGGTGCGCGCGGCCGTCGAGGAGGCCTGGCCGGTGCTGCTGCGGCTCGGGTTGGCGCGGACCGACCGGCCGGCGGGGGAGCTGGTCGTCTGCACCGACCCGCGGTCGGCGGTCGAGGGTGCGACGTTCGTGCAGGAGAGCGTGCCCGAGCGGGTCGCCCTCAAGCACGAGCTGTACGCCGCCATCGAGCCGGCGCTCGACCCCGGGACCGTCGTGGCGTCCTCGGCGTCGGGGCTGACCCTGAGCGAGCTGCAGGCGGGCTGGGTGGACCCCGGGCGGCTGGTCCTGGGCCACCCCTTCAACCCGCCCCACCTGATCCCGCTGGTGGAGGTGATGGGCAACGACCGCACCGACCCGGGCGTGGTCGACCGGGCCCGGGCGTTCTACGAGTCGGTCGGCAAGGTGACGATCGAGGTCCGCCGCGAGGTGCCGGGCCACGTCGCCAACCGGCTGCAGGCGGCGCTGTGGCGCGAGGCGATCCACCTGGTCGCCGAGGGCGTCGCCACGGTGGAGGACGTCGACAAGGCGGTCGCCGCCGGGCCCGGCCTGCGGTGGGCAGTCATGGGGCCGACCACGCTGTTCAGCCTGGGGGGCGACGAGGGTGGGCTGGCGTCGTTCTGCGAGCGCTACGCCGACAGCTTCCACCGGTGGTGGGACGACCTCGGCTCTCCGCGGCTGGACGAGGCGACCGTGGCGGCGCTGGTCGCGGGAGTGGCCGAGGCGACCGGGGGCCGCGACGTGGCCGACCTGGCCGCCGCGCGCGACGCCGTTCTCACCGAGGTGGTGGCCGCGACGCACGGCGGCTGACGCGCGGCGGTCGTTGCCAGCGCCCGGGCCGGGACGGTGCAATGGTCTCCGTGACCGAGTCTGCGCATGTGCGGGCCTCCACGACGGGCGAGACCTGACATGCCCGTCCTCGGCACCAAGCTGCACCTGCCCACACCGCGCCGCCGGCTGGTGCCCCGCACCCGGCTCACCGACCGCCTCGACGCGGCCGAGGCGCCCCGCCTGCTGCTGGTGGCCGCGCCGGCCGGCTTCGGCAAGACGACCCTCCTCACCCAGTGGCTGACGGACTGGCAGGCCGCCGGGGCGGCCGCCGAGGGGGAGGGGCGCCGCGTCGCCTGGCTGGCCCTCGACGCCGGGGACGCCGACGTACGCCGGTTCCTCGGCCTCCTCATCGCCGCCGTGCAGACCGTGGCGCCCGACGTCGGCGCCGAGGCGCTCGCCCGGCTCGAGGCCGCCGCCGCACCCGAGCCGGAGGCGGTCGTGGCCGGCCTGGTCAACGACCTCGACCTGCTGGCAGGGCCGACGGTGCTGGCGCTCGACGACTACCACGTCATCGACGACCCGGCCGTCCACGACGTGGTCCGGCTGCTGCTGGAGCACCTGCCGCCGCAGGTCACCCTGGCGATGACCACCCGCGCCGACCCGCCGCTTCCGCTGCCGAGGCTGCGCGCCCGCGGGGAGCTGGTCGAGATCCGCGCGAGCGACCTGCGCTTCACCCCCGAGGAGGCGGCGGTCTTCCTCAACGACGTCATGGGCCTCGGCCTGCCCGACGAACTGGTGGCCGCGCTCGAGGCCCGCACCGAGGGCTGGGCGGCGGGCCTGCAGCTCGCCGCGCTCTCCGCTCGCGACCGCGGCGACGGCGAGGTCGCCGGCTTCGTCGAGGCGTTCTCGGGCAGCCACCGCTTCGTGCTGGACTACCTGGTCGAGGAGGTCCTCGACCGGCAGCCCGACGACGTCCGGGCGTTCCTGCTCGCCACCGCCGTGCTCGACCAGCTGCGCGGCGACCTGTGCGACGCGGTGACCGGCCGCGCCGACGCCGGGGCCGTGCTGGAGACCCTCGAGCGCGAGAACCTCTTCGTCATCCCGCTCGACGACGAGCGTCGCTGGTACCGCTACCACCACCTCTTCGCCGACGTGCTCCGCGCCCGGCTCACCGCACAGTCGCCGGAGACGGTCGCCGGGCTGCACGCCACCGCGTCGCGGTGGTACGCCGACCAGGGTCTGCTCGCCGACGCGATGCGGCACGCGCTGGCCGGCGGCGACCACGAGCGTGCCGCCGACCTCTTCGAGCTCGCCGCGCCCGACCTGCGCCGCCGGCGCGACTCCCACACCCTGCGGGCCTGGCTGCTGGCCCTCCCCGAGGACGTCGTACGCCGGCGCCCGCTGCTCGCGGTCCAGATGGCCTGGCTGCGGCTCTCCGAGGGCGACCTCGACGGGATGCCCGCCTGGCTCGACGCGGGGGAGGCCGGTCTCGCGCTGCCGCAGCCCCCGGTGGCCGCCCCGCCCGCGCTCGGCGAGGCCGCCCGCGACCGCGAGGCCGAGCTCGACGCGCTGCCGGCGGTCGTGGCGATGTACCGCGCGTCCGCGGCCCAGGCCCGCGATGACCTGGCCGCCACCGTCGCGCACGCCCGTGACGCGATCGCGCTCTCCGGCCCCGACGACCACTACCCGCGCGCTGCGGGGGCGGCGTTCGTCGGCATGGCGGCGTGGGCCGACGGCGACCTGCGGGCCGGGGTCGAGGCGTTCACCGAGACGGCCGCCGGGCTGGGGGCGGCCGGCATGGTGGCCGACGAGCTCGGCGTGACCGTGATGCTCGGCCTCCTGTGGCAGGGCCTCGGCCGCCCCGACGAGGCGCGCCGGCTCTACGAGCGGGCCGTCCCCGCCGCCGACGCGCTGCCCGGACTGACCACGGCGGGCGACCTCCACGTCGGCCTGGCGGACGTGCTCCGCGAGCAGGGCCTTCTCGACGAGGCGGCCGCGCAGCTGGAGCTGGCGCGGGGGCTCGGCGACGGGGCGTCGCTGCCGGAGCACCGCCACCGCTGGTTCACCGCGATGGCGGGCCTGCGGCGGGCCCAGGGCGACCTCGACGGCGCGGTCGCGATGCTCGACCGGGCCGAGCCGCTCTTCCGGCCGGGCTTCTTCCCCGACGTGCGGCCGGTCGCCGCCACCCGCGCGCGGGTGTGGGTGGCGCAGGGCCGTCTGGCGGAGGCGGCCGCGTGGGCACGTGACCGGGGGGTGACGCCGGACGACCCGCCCGACTTCCTGGCCGAGCACGACCAGCTCACGCTGGCCCGGCTGCTGGTCGCCGAGTCGCGGGCAGGCGAGGCGCTCCCGCTGCTGGACCGGCTGGTCGCCGCCGCCGAGGCGGCCGGCCGCGGCGGCAGCCTCGTCGAGGCCCGGATGGTGCGCGCCCTGGCCCTCGCGGCCGCGGGCGACCGCGGGGCGGCACGCGCTGACCTTGCGGCGGCGCTCGCGGCCGGCGTACCCACCGGCTTCTGCCGGCTCTTCCTCGACGAGGGCGAGCCGATGGCCGCGCTGCTCGACGAGCTGGCCCGAGGCGGCGACCGGCACGCCCGGCAGCTCCTCGCCGCCCGGCGTACCCCTGACCCACCAACGCCCCGCGGCCCGGTGGGCGAGACCCTGAGCGAGCGCGAGCTCGAGGTGCTGCGGCTGCTCGCCTCCGAGCTCAGCGGGCCCGACATCGCGCGCCAGCTCTACGTCACGATCAACACGCTCCGCACCCACACCAAGCACATCTTCACCAAGCTCGACGTCACCACCCGGCGGGCGGCGGTGCGCCGCGCCGGCGAGCTCGACCTGCTCTGACCCGCACCGGGACGGGTCACAGCCGGGGTCACATCATCGTGTGATGTGCGGTCACCAGGTCGGTCCCTAGCGTCCGAGTCATCGCCGGACACCCCGTCCGGCACGACCGACAAGGAACCGACATGACCGTCACCACCCGGGGCCTGACCCAGGCCTCCGCCGTCGCCGCCGTGGCGGCCGGCGTCCTCTTCATCGGCGTGCAGCTGGGCCACCCCCACTTCGACGCCGCCTCCATCCAGACCACCGAGGTCAAGATCCGCGACACCCTCAAGGTCGCCATGTGCGCGCTGTCGCTCGCCGGCGTCGCCGGGCTCTACCTCAGCCAGGTCCGTCGCAACGGCGTCGTCGGTCTGGTCGGCTGGCTGGTGCTCAGCGTGGGCTACCTCTTGATGCTCGGCACCACCTTCGCGGCCTCGTTCGTCCTGCCGACCGTCGCCGCCGAGAACCCGGCGTACGTCGACGACGCGATCGCCGTCGTCAAGGGCGAGTCGCCGGTCGGCGACGTCGGCGCCCTCGCGACCGTCATCCAGCTCCAGGGCTTCGCCTACCTCGCCGGTGGGCTGGTCTTCGGGATCGCGCTCTACCGCGCGGGTGTCGTGGCTCGCTGGGCCAGCGTGCTGCTCGCCGTCGGCGGCCTCGTCAGCGCCGCGCTGTCGTTCATGCCCGACGCGTTCTACCGGCTGATCGCCTTCCCCAACGGCGTGGCCATGATCGGCCTCGGCGTCTCGCTGTGGCTCGTCACGCGGCGTACTGCCGCCACCGAGCCCGTCGCCGCTGGCCTCGACGCCGCCGCGGTCCGATGAGCACCCGCGAGCGGAGCTGGCCGGTGCCGGTCGCGCTGGCCGCCCTCAGCGCGATCCCGGTGACCGTCGGGACGCTGCGGCTGGTCCAGCTGGCCGGGGGCCCGTCGGCCCTCCCCGCCGACCCGCGGTTCACCGGCCTCCCGCTCGCGCTCGTGCTGCACATCGTCGGCTCGGCGACCTACGCCCTGCTGGGGCTCCTCCAGCTGGTGCCTCGCTTCCGCCGCCGGCACCTGACCTGGCACCGCCGTGCCGGGCGGGTGCTGGTGGTGGCGGGGCTCGCGGTCGCCGGGTCGGCGCTCTGGCTCACGCTGTTCTACGACGCCCACCCGGGCACCGGCCCGCTGCTGTACGCCGTCCGGCTGCTCGTCGCGTCGGCGATGGTGGCCTTCGTGGTGCTCGGCTTCTCCGCGGTGCGGCGCCGCGACATCACCGCGCACCGGGCCTGGATGATCCGGGCCTACGCGCTGGCGCTGGGCGCCGGGACGCAGGCGTTCACCGAGGGCTTCGGGCAGGCCTTCTTCGGCACCGGGGAGCTGCGCGGCGACCTCTACAAGGCCATCGGCTGGCTGCTCAACCTGGCGGTCGCCGAGCTGGTCATCCGCCGGCCCGGCCGCGGCCGGCGGCCGGCGCGCGGGGGGCGGGCTTCTCGCTCCCGCCGGGCAGCGTTGGTGGTGCAGCGATGACCGGCGAGACGACGTACGCCATCCGCGTCGGCGGCCACCTCGACGACCACTGGGCCGACTGGCTCGGCTGCGCCGACCTGCGGCGCGACCCCGACGGTGCCACCACCGTCCTGGTCGCCGTCGTCGACCAGGCCCAGCTGCACGGCGTGCTGGGCTCGCTCCGCGACCTCGGCGCCGAGCTGCTCGAGGTGCGGGTCGCCGACCCGGCCTGACGGCCTCGGCCTGTCGCCGGCCCCGTGGCCCGGCGGAGCGGCGGGGAGTACCGTCGGTGGTGAGGGAGCTGAGATCCATGAACGACACCATCCGCACCAGCACCTGCCCCGACTGCCACGCCCTGACCGACGACCTGGCCGCCCACGAGCGGTGGCACACCCGTCTGGTCCAGGACCTTGCGACGGCGGTCGCCCGCGAGACGGAGCGTCAGGCGGGCCAGCCGACGGGCTGAGGCCCCACCGTCCCGCCGCGCGGTGGGCCGGGGTTCAGCCGACGGGCGCCCGTCCGAGCGTGGCCGTGGCGGTGTGCTCGGCGCCGGACGCGTCGCTCCATCGGAGGCGCACCGTGTCGCCGACCGCGTGCTCGTCGAGCACCGCGACGAGCTCGTCGACGGTGCTCACCTCGGCGTCGTCCACGGACAGCAGCGTCGCGTCCGCGGTGACGCCCGCCTCGTCGGCCGCGCCGTCGGTCACGACGCCGGCGATGCTCAGCCCGGTGGCTGACGGGTAGACCTGCACGCCCAGCGCGGCGTCGTACCCGAGCTCGATGCCGCCGCCGGTGTCGCCCGCCTCGATCCGGTCGGCGAGGCCGAGCACGGTGCGGATCGGGATCGCATAGCTCTCGACGGCTCCGCCGCCCGCCGACGCGGCGACGTTCATGCCGATCACCTCGTCGTCGGCGTCGAGCAGCGCTCCACCGCTGTCGCCGGAGATGACGTAGGCGTCGACCTGGATCAGATCGGTGAGGCTGGCGTAGCCGCCCCGCTCGTCGCTGACCTCGATGTCCGCACCGGTCGCGGTCACCTCACCGTCGGCGGCGCTGAGGGTGCCGGCTCCGCCCGCGTTGCCCACCGCGGTGACGTCCTCGCCCACCTCGGTGGTGACGTCGGTATCGACCGTGGCCATCCCGCTCGCGCCCTGCAGCTGCAGCACGGCGACATCGGCGTCGGCGTCGTAGCCGACGAGGTCCGCGTCGTACGTCGTGCCCGTGCTCGGGTCGGTCACCCGGATGCCGGTGCTGCCCTCGACGACGTGGTGGTTGGTGACCACGGTCCCGTTGCTGGTCAGCACCAGACCGGTGCCCGCGGCCTCGCCCGCGCCGTACTCCACCTCGGTCTCGATCAGCACGACCCCCGTCGACTCGCTCGCGCTGGCAGGCTCGAGCATCGTGGCCGGGGCGGCGGCGGTGGCGGCGGCGGGCGCCCGCGGCGGCCCCGGATAGGGGTGCCAGTCGGCTGCCTCGGCCGGGCCGGCCAGGGGTACGGCGAGCAGCGGGGTCGCGAGCAGCGCGCCGGCGGTCATCGTGCGCAGGGTGTGGGAGCGGGAGAGCATCGGTCCTCCTGGGTTCGGTCGATGCCCCCACGCTGGTGCCGCCACCTGTCAGCAGCCCATGAGCGCGCCCAGGTCACGCTGCGGGGTTGCTGTGGGTCGGCTGTGGTGTCAGGGCGAGGCGCGGGGACCCGGGCGAGCGCGCCGTGGACGAAGAGGCGGCTGACGCTGGCGTCCTGGTGCGGCTCCACCAGCCGGGCAAACTAGTCGAGCACCGGCCCCGGGGTGACGGAGGGCGCTGCGGTCGTGCGGCCCTTGAGCTCGACGAACAGCACGTGGGTGTCGGTCTCGCCGATGTTCTCGCCCGCGTGGTGCTGGGCGGGCAGCCAGGCGACGGTGCCCGCCTCGATGGCGACGTCGCGGCTGTCGCCCTGCTCGGGGTGGAGGCGGCGCTGGAAGCTGCTGAGGGTGTACATCACGCTGTCGGGGTGGGCGTGCGGCGTGGTGCGGTCGCCCGGGTGGTCGACGTATTCCAGGACGCGGACGAGGTCGTTCTCGAAGACGACGGCGTACTTGTCGGGGTCGGTGTGGGTCGGGTCGTCCGTCATCGGCGTGCTCCGGTCACTTTATGAAGTCATGCTCTATAGAGTGTTACTCTGAGACCGATGGCGGAACCTGTCAAGGGCACCACGGAGGCCGGTCGGCGACGCGAGGAGCGCGCCCGGCGCACCCGCCGCCGCATCGTGTCGGCCGCGGGGGAGCTCTTCCTCGAGCGGGGCTATCCGGCGACGACGGTGGTCGCGATCGCCGAGGCCGCTGGCGTCGCGCCGGCGACGGTCTACCAGGCGTTCGGCACCAAGCAGGCGGTGCTGGCCGCGTTGTTGGACACGACCATCGCCGGGGACGACGACGCCGTGCCGCTGCTCGAGCGGGAGTGGGCGTCCCGGGCGGCGCGGCTGTCGACGCCGCAGCGCCGGTTGGCGGCCGTCGTACGCCAGGCCGTCGACGTCGTCGCTCGCACGGCCCCGCTCAAGCAGGTGATGCGCGACGCCGCCGCGGTCGAGCCGGACGTGTGGGCGCTGATCCGCGAGGACCACCAGCGGCGCCGGCAGACCCAGCGGGCGATGGTCGAGATCGCCATCGGCAGCGACCGGCTGCGGCGGGGGCTGACCCGTGAGCAGGCGGCCGACACGTTCTTCCTGCTCGTCACCAGCGACGCCTATCGGCTGGCCGTCGAGGAGCTCGGAGTCAGCGCGGAGGAGTGGCGGCGGCGACTGGTGCGGCTGCTGTCGCGGGAGCTGTTCGGGGAGTAGTCGGCCGCGTGGGGACGGTGGGCGCGATTCGGCGTTCGTTCCCCTGATCGCGTCTTTCGGACCGCGTCACGCTGGCGTGTGAACGATCCAGTGGGCAGAAACGACAGCCCGGAGGCCCGAAATGTTGTTGTTTGGACCCAAACAGCAGGAAACCAGCACCCTCACCGGGTCGCCGCAGCGGCGGCCTCACAGTTGGCCACCAGCGCCTTCTGGGCGGCCGACACATGAGCCGGCCGGCCCTCCCATGTCGCCAGGGCGTCGTTGACGAGCGCCCGGCCGAAGGAGAAGGTCAGCGCCCAGGGGGCCGCCTCGATCCGGTTCATCTCGGTCAGCGCGGCGGTCACCCGGGCCGTCGGGTGCCCGCCGGAGAGGAACGCGATCCCCGGCACCACGCCGGGCACCGTCGCCCGCAGGACATCGTAGGTCACCGTCGCCACGGTCCGGGCCGACACCTGCCGGCTGTCCAGCCCGGGTGTCACGAAGTTCGGCTTGAGCACGATCCCGCCGAGGTCGACGCCGGCGCGGTCGAGCTCGGTGAACACCGCCTCCAGGATCATCCGGGTCGCCTTCGCCGACGCGACCAGGTCGTGCGACCCGGTCGCGAGCACCTCCGGCTCGACGATCGGCACGATGCCGTGCCGCTGGCAGGCCGCGGCGTACCCCGCCAGCGCGGCCGCGTTGGCCTCCGCCACCTGGGGCACCAGCGTCTCGACCGAGATCACCGCGCGCCACTTGGCGAAGGCCGCCCCCCGGGCGGCGTAGGACTCCAGCCGGTCGTCGAGCCCGTCGAGCCCCTGAGTGAGCAGCGCGTCCTCGACGCCGGGGCAGGGCACCGTGCCGGTGTCGACCTTGATCCCGGGCAGGATCCCGAGCTCTCGCGCGGCGACAGGGAAGGACCGCCCGTCGGTCAGCGACTGGCCGAACGTCTCGTCGCTCAGGATGATCCCGCTCACCGAGTCGGCCAGGGCGGGGGCGGTCAGCAGCAGCTGGCGGTAGTCGCGGCGCGCCGTCTCCGACGCCGGCACGCCGGCCGCCTCGAGTCGCTGCGACATGGTGCGGATGCTTTCGTCGGCGGCGAGAATGCCGCGGCCGCCCGCGGTCATCTGCCGGGCGACGGCGTGCAGGTCGGTGGCGGTGCTGCCAGGGGTCGTCATCGTGGTCACGGCTCCTCCTCGGGTCGTCACCGCCAGCATCCGAGCCCCCGGGCGGCCCGGCCTCACCCCTGCGGGCGACCCCGGGTGTGAAATGCGCCCGCGCCCGCGAGCGCCGGGTCGCAGACGTGCCGCACGAACATCCGCGCCGCGGCCGTCGGCTCGGGGCCGGTCACCAGGTGCCACGGCCGGTCCAGCGGCGTGTGCGTGAGAGGTACGACGGCCAGGTCGCCCGCCGCCAGCCCGGACGCGGCCGCCACCTCGTGCACCAGCGTCACGCCGAGCCCGGCCCGCGCCGAGGCCACGGCCGCGCCGGTCGTGCCGACCGTGAGGGTGCGCGGCACCAGCTGCAGCCGGGCGAGCAGCTCGAGCGTGGCCGCACGGGTGCCGGAGCCGACGCCGGTGAGCAGCCAGGTGGCGTCCTCCGGCCGGATGCCGAAGCCCGGCGCCACCACGGCGACCAGGCGGCTGGCGCGGCGGGCCCGGACCCGCAGCCCGGAGCCCCGCGGCGGGCGTCCGGCGACCACCACGTCGACCTCGTGATGAGCGGCCTGGGCGAACACCTCGTCGCGCGGCCCCACCGACAGCGACAGCTCCACGCCCGGGTGGGCGGCCGCGAACCCCGCCATCAGCTCCGGCAGCACGAACTCCGCCACCGTCGAGATGGCGCCGATCCGCAGCCGCCCGCGCTCGGCGTCGCGCACCGCCCCCGCCGCCTCGCCCAGCAGCCCGACCAGCGAGCGGGCGTAGCCGGCGAAGGTGTGGCCGGCCTCCGTCGGCACGATGCCCCGGCCGGCCTTCGCGAACAGCGGCGTCGCCAGCGCCTCCTCCAGGGCGGCCACGCCCGCTGACACCGCCGGGGGAGTGACGTGCAGCGCCTCCGAGGCAGCCCGCACCGACCCGCCGTCGTACACCGCGAGGAAGGTCTGCAGCCGGCCCCAGGTGGCCGCTGCCGGGAGGTCCATGCCTCCAGCATAGATCAATGATCACTTAAGGATCAGCGACAAAGTTTCGATGGTGCCTGACGTGTCGCTGCCCCACGATGGGAGCCAGGACGCCGCAGAGCCGGCGTACCCCTCGAGCATCGGCAACAACCACGGAGGACCACGATGGACATGAACGGCGAGACCAAGGAGCGTTGGGACCCGGGCGTCCAGAGCTATGCCGGCATGGGCTACTGGAACCCCGACTACGTCCCGAAGGACACCGACGTGCTCGCCGTCTTCCGGGTCACCCCCCAGGCCGGCGTCGACCCGATCGAGGCCGCCGCCGCCGTCGCCGGTGAGTCGAGCACCGCCACCTGGACGGTCGTGTGGACCGACCGGCTGACCGCCAACACGCACTACCAGGCGAAGGCCTACCGGGTGGAGGAGGTGCCGGGCCGGCCCGGCGAGTACTTCGCCTACATCGCCTACGACCTCGACCTGTTCGAGGAGGGCTCGATCGCCAACCTCACCAGCTCGATCATCGGCAACGTCTTCGGCTTCAAGCCGCTGTCGGCGCTGCGGCTGGAGGACCTGCGGATCCCGGTCGCCTACACCAAGACCTTCCAGGGTCCGGCGCACGGCATCGTGATGGAGCGGGAGATGCTCAACAAGTACGGCCGCCCGCTGCTCGGCGCCACGATCAAGCCCAAGCTGGGGCTGTCGGCGCGCAACTACGGCCGGGTCGTCTACGAGGCCTGCCGCGGCGGGCTCGACTTCACCAAGGACGACGAGAACATCAACTCCCAGCCGTTCATGCGCTGGCGCGACCGGTTCCTCTACGCCATGGAGGGCGTCAACCGCGCGATGGCCGAGACCGGCGAGATGAAGGGTCACTACCTCAACGTCACCGGCGGGACGATGGAGCAGATGTACGAGCGGGCCGAGTTCGCCAAGGAGCTCGGCTCGGTCGTGGTGATGATCGACCTGACCGTCGGCTACACCGCGATGCAGTCGATGGCCCACTGGGCACGCACCAACGGCGTCCTGCTCCACCTGCACCGCGCCGGCCACTCGACGTACACCCGGCAGAAGACGCACGGCGTGAGCTTCCGGGTGATCGCGAAGTGGAGCCGGCTGATCGGCGTCGACCACGTCCACGCCGGCACCGTCGTCGGCAAGCTCGAGGGCGACCCGGCGACCACCCGGGGCTACTACGACACCCTGCGTGAGAACCACGTGCCGGCCAACCTCGCCAACGGCATCTTCTTCGACCAGGACTGGGCATCCATGCCGGGCGTGATGCCGGTGGCCTCCGGCGGCATCCACGCGGGGCAGATGCACCAGCTGCTCGACCTGTTCAGCGACGACGTGATCCTGCAGTTCGGCGGCGGCACCATCGGCCACCCGCTCGGGATCGCCGCCGGCGCCGAGGCCAACCGGGTCGCGCTCGAGGCGATGGTCAAGGCCCGCAACGAGGGCAAGGACCTGCTCCGCGAGGGCCCCGAGGTGCTGCGCACCGCCGCCCAGACCAACCGCCCGCTGGAGGTCGCGCTGGCGACCTGGGGCGAGGTCACCTTCGACTACACCTCCACCGACGCGCCCGACGCCGTCCCGACCGCGACGCCGGTCGGCTGAACGCCGTACCCGAAAGGACCCGACCATGAAGCTTCGTCACGGCGCCTTCTCCTACCTGCCCGACCTGACCGACGACGAGATCGCGGCGCAGGTGCGCTACGCCCTCGACCAGGGCTGGCCGGTGTCGATCGAGTACACCGACGACCCGCACCCGCGCAACATCTACTGGGAGATGTGGGGGCTGCCGATGTTCGACCTCACCGAGCCCGACGGCGTGCTCGCGCAGATCAACGACTGCCGCGCGACGTTCCCGCACCACTACGTCCGGGTCCTGGCGTACGACGCCCGGCTGGGGCGGCAGACCACCGCGCTGTCGTTCCTGGTGCAGCGGCCGGCCGAGGAGCCGGGCTTCCGGCTCGACCGGGTCGAGGGCTCCGACCGCACCCAGCGCTACGCGGTGACGTCGTACGCCGCCGCGCGGCCGGCCGGCGCCCGCTACGCCACGGGCTGACGGGGGTGCAGAGATGAGCGGCTTCGGCTACTACCGGCCGGACGCCCAAGCGGCGGGTGACGCGGCCCCGACGACCTCCGCCCAGGAGCAGCCGACGCCCGAGGAGGCCGGCGACGAGGAGCCCACCTTGCCCCCCGACGCCGAGCTGGACCTGGCCGCCGACGAGGTGGCTGCCAAGGTCGAGGAGGTGCTGGCCACGCTCGACGTCGAGCTGGTCGGGCTGGCCCCGGTGAAGCGGCGGGTGCGCGAGATCGCCTCGCTGCTGCTGGTCGACCGGGCGCGGCGGCAGTTCGGGCTGACGACCTCGCGGCCGACCCTGCACATGAGCTTCACGGGCGGGCCGGGCACCGGCAAGACGACCGTCGCGCTCCGGATGGCGGAGATGCTGCACGCGCTGGGCTACCTCCGGGTGCCGCGGGTCCACACGGTCACCCGCGACGACCTGGTGGGCCAGTTCATCGGGCACACCGCGCCCAAGACCAAGGAGGCGCTGGCGAAGGCGGCCGGCGGGGTGCTCTTCATCGACGAGGCCTACTACCTCTTCCGGCCGGAGAACGAGCGCGACTACGGCCAGGAGGTCATCGAGATCCTGCTGACCGAGATGGAGAAGGAGCGCGGCGACCTGGTGGTGATCTTCGCCGGCTACCCCGACCGGATGGCGACGTTCTTCGGCGCCAACCCGGGCCTGTCGTCGCGGGTCCCGCACCACATCGCCTTCGAGGACTACACCCACGAGGAGCTGATGCAGATCGCCGACCTGATGCTGCTCGGCGAGAGCTTCCGCTTCGACGAGGAGGCGCGGGCGGCGTTCGACTCCTACCTCACGCTGCGCCAGCAGCGGCCGAACTTCTCCAACGCCCGCAGCGTCCGCAACGCCATCGAGCGATCCCGGCTGCGCCAGGCCCGCCGGCTCGTCGAGCTGTCGCGACCGCTGACCCGCGACGACCTGGTCACCCTCACCGCCGCCGACATCCGCGGCTCCAGCGTCTTCGCCGAGGCGTCGCAAATGTCGGGCTGACGCGTCGCGATTGGCGGGGTGACGCGTCGCGGATGTCGCGCTGAGGCGTCGCGGTTGTTGGCGGTCACCGTGGCGGGCCGACTCCCGCGGGCGGGTGGTGACTGGTGCGCCGCCCGGCGCCCGCGGTGGTCGCCGTACGGCCGCGGGAGTGGGCAGAAGACGGTGACCGAATTCAACCGCATGGTTGACAACGCGCATCACTCGGATTACGGTCATGCTCAACCAATTGGTTGAACAAGGAGGTGCCATGGCCGAGCCGGAGCAGCTCAACCGGGTCTTCGCCGCGTTGGCCGACCCCACCCGGCGTGATCTGGTCGCCCGGCTGGCGGCGGGTGACGCGACGGTCGGCGAGCTCGCGGCGCCGTACGCCGTGTCGCTGCAGGCGGTCTCCAAGCACCTCAAGGTGCTCGAGGACGCCGGCCTGGTGTCGCGGTCCCGCGACGCGCAGCGACGGCCGGTCCACCTGGAGGCGGAGGTGTTCGACCTGATGACGAAGTGGATCGAGCGCTATCGCCGGCAGGCCGAGGAGCGCTACCAGCGCCTCGACGCCGTGCTGGCCGACCTGCACAACGACGACCGCGGCGCCGACCGTGCCGCCACCGACGAAGGAGAAGCATCATGACGATCACCCACCACCCCGTCACCGTGTCCGCCCCCGAAGGGCTGCCCTGGGTCGACATCGAGCGCGAGTTCGACGCGACGCCAGAGGAGGTCTTCCGCGCGCACGCCGACCCCGAGGTCTTCGTGCGGTGGGTCGGACCGCACGACCTGACCAACGAGATCGACCAGTGGGACGCCCGCGACGGCGGCTCGTGGCGCTACGTCGCCCGCCGCGACGGCCAGGAGCACTGGTTCCGCGGGTGCTTCCACCAGGTCGTCCCCGGCCGGCGGATCGTGCAGACGTTCACCTACGAGGGCTACCCCGAGGGCGTGTCGCTGGAGATCCTCGAGCTCGAGCCGCTGGAGGGCGGGCGCTGCCTGCTCCGCGCCCGGTCGGTGACCAGCTCCGTCGAGGGACGCGACGCCTTCGTCGCCTCGGGCATGGAGTCGGGCGTGGTCGCGGGCTACGAGAAGCTCGACGGGCTGCTCGCCGGCTGAGGTCGACGACTGGGGTGGCGGAACCGCCGTGTCGGCGCGCACCAGCGCCATCTCGTGGCGCAGACGTGCCGTCTCGCGCAACCGGAAGCGCCTTCTCGCGCCGCCACAGCCCGCATCTCGCGGTCAGGTGGGGAGGAGGCCGCGCAGAGAGGGGTCGAAGCGGGAGCGGACCCGGGCGGAGGCGTCGGCGGCGGCCACGATGAGCGCGGCGTCGGCGTCGCGGCCCGTCGGGATCACCACGGCGCCGGAGTCGCCGGCGTCCGTGGTCTCGCGGTGGGCCATCACCCAGTCGAAGAGCAGCCAGTCGACGGCGCCGGAGGCGGTCAACGGCTCGGCCCCCGGGTCGAGCACCGCCTCCGCCACCCGCGCCATCGCCTCGCGGTGCTCGGTCAGCGTCGCCTCGCGGTCGACCCCCGACGAGTCGTGCAGCAGCATCGACAAGGTGGCCGGCAGGCGCCGCGCGTCGTCGGTGACGACCAGCCAGCGCGCCCCGCGCCAGGGCTCGTCGTCGGACACCCAGTGCAGCCCGGCGCGGCCGCCGACCATGCCCACCCCGGGCGTGTCCAGCTCGCCGTCGAACGGCGCCGGCCCGGTCAGCCCCAGCGCCCACCGCGCGCGGATGCCCATCAGCGCGGCGGTGCCGAGAATCTGCCCCGCCCGGGTGTCCGCGGCCAGCCCGGCGGCTCGCTGAGCCGCGGCGTAGTCGACGACGGCGCGGTCGATCGCGTGGTACGCCGTCGCCAGGCCGTCGTGCTCCCCGGGCCGCGGCCCGCCGCCGCCGCCCAGCACCTCGCCGTACCTCCCCGCCACCTCGATCAGCACGTCGTCCAGCGCCTCCGCGTGCGTCGGCAGCCAGCGGTGCGGCTCCGCGCCGGGCAGGTCGAACAGCTCGGCCAGCCGGGTCGGCCGCCCCTCCGGCGTCAGCCAGTGGAAGCCGAGCTCGTCGTCGGTCGCGTGGATCCGGGGGAGTGCCATCCGGCCAGTCAGCCCGTCAGCCCACGCGCGCGGCCGGCCGCGCGGGGTCGGTCAGCCAGGCGTGCCACTCCTCGAGCCCGTCGCCCGTGCGGGCGGAGACCTCGACCAGCCGGGCGCCCGGGTTGACCGCCGCGACGTTGCGGCGGAACAGGTCGAGGTCGAAGTCGAGGTGTGGCAGCAGGTCCATCTTGTTGACCAGCACCACGTCGACGGAGCGGAACATGACGGGGTACTTCAGCGGCTTCTCCTCGCCCTCGGTGATCGCATAGACCATCACCCGGTCGTGCGCGCCGACGTCGAACTCCGCCGGACAGACCAGGTTGCCGACGTTCTCCACCAGCAGCACGTCGAGCGCGTCGAGGTCGAGTCGCGTCAGCGCCCGCGCCACCATCGGGGCGTCGAGGTGGCACTCGCCGCCGAACCCGTCGCCGGTGTTGAGCAGCGAGATCTGCGCGCCGAGGTCGGCCAGCCGGTCGGCGTCGAGCGAGGTCTCGATGTCGCCCTCGACCACGCCGGCCCGCACGCCGGTGTCGCGCAGGTGGCGCAGGGTGTGCACCAGCAGCGTGGTCTTGCCCGCGCCGGGCGACGACATCAGGTTGACGCAGCGCACCCCGGCGGCGTCGAGGGCGGCCCGGTTGTCGGCCGCGGCCCGGTCGTTCTCGTCGAAGATGCGCTCCAGGACGACGACGCGCTCGGGACCGGTGGCGTACGCCGAGTGGTCGCCGTGGTCGTGCCCCTCGTGTGCGTGCTCGTGCCCGTCGTGCTCATGGTCGTGCTCGTGCTCGGTGCCGTCGTCGTGGCGGTGGAAGCGGCCCATCAGTGCTCCTCGGCGGGGGTGGGGGTCGGCTCGGGTGCGGGGGCCGGGCCGGACGGGGCGGCTGAGTTGGATGCGGCGGCTGCGTCGGCGGGGTCCCGCAGGTCGATCGAGGTCACCAGCAGCTCCTCGCCGGAGACGACGCCGATCGCCCCGGAGCCGCACGAGCCGCAGGTGAGCAGCAGCGCGTCGGCGACCGTCGTACGCCGGCCGCAGTCGCCGCAGTCGAGCACCACCGGCACGTGGTCGATGTCGAGCCGGGAGCCGGCGAGCGGGCCGCCGTCGGTGACCAGCGTCCAGCAGTAGGCCAGCGTCTCGGGCACCACCTGTCGCAGCCGGCCGACCTGCAGGTGCACGACCTCGACCGGCCGCCCCTCGCGGGCCCGGTCGACGATCCCGTGGATGCTCTGGCACAGCGACAGCTCATGCACCGGCGGCCTCCCGGCGGGCGGGCTCCCGCTCGGTCATCGCCCGCTGCCGCAGCGTCTGCGACGGGGTCTCGCCGAAGCGGCGGCGATAGAGCCCCGAGAAGTTGCCGAGGTGCGTGAACCCCCACCGTTGAGCGGCATCGGTGACGTTGACGCCGTCCTCGGGCAGCGCCGACATCAGCGTCTGCCGCACCCGGTCGAGCCGCCGGTCGCGGATGTAGGCGATCGGGGTGGTGTCGAGGTCCTCGCGGAAGCCGGCCTGGATCGACCGCGGGCTCATCCGGGCGTAGGACGCCAGGTCGTCGAGGGTGATCGGCTCGGCGAGGTGGCGCTCGATGTACTCCAGCGACCGGCGTACGGCGGCCCGGCCGCTGCGCCTCGGCTCGCCGACGAGGCTGCCGGAGTAGGTGTGCGGCTGGATGTAGAGCAGCGTCGAGATGATCAGCTCCTCCAGCGCCGAGGCCCCGACGCCCTGCTGGATCAGCGACGAGCCCGACATCACCTCGGCGGAGAGGATGTTGAGCGCGCCGTGCCAGCGGGCGGCGGCGTCGGTGGTGAGGTCGCCGACCGGCTCGAAGGCGATCGGCCCGTCGAGCGACCGGCCGAGCATCCGCGACAGCTGGCGCTCCATCGCGGCCCGCTCGATGCGGATGATCAGCTGCGGGCTGTCGTGCTCGACGTGCAGGCGGTAGGCCATGCCGGGCGAGACGACCAGCGCCAGGAAGGCGGTGATCAGGTGGTCCTCGTCGTCGACGTGGACGTGCGCCTGACCGGAGGTCGTCATGTGCACGGTGTAGGCGTCGGCGGCGGAGGCGACCGCGATGTCGGTCGCGACGGCGTAGTCGAGGTAGGCCATCGTGACGTCGAGGAACTGGATGGCGTTGACCGTGCACTGGAAGTCACGCCGTGCCCCGCGCGCCGGCGTCACCGTGGCGCCGCCCAGGAGCTGGGAGGTGACGGTCGCGGCTTGCGCGCAGTCGGTGGTGTAGGCGACGGGGTGGTCCTGGAGGGCGTTGGGCACGCCGCGGGAGCGGATCCGGCGGCGCACCGGCATCCGGGTGCGGTCGACGTCCATGAAGCGCAGCCGCGACAGCCGGGACACAGACCCCACCTCCGCCCTCGCGCTCGCCCCGGGAGGAACCCGGGAGTGACCAGCGTCGCGGTCTTGCGCATGTGAATCAAGAAAGTTGCGCAAATCGGATAGTGGCTGCGGGAAGGGGATAGGCGAGCCTCACCTGCCCGGCCTAAGGTCCCAAGACGGCCCGTCGCTGCGACGGACCCGTGAGGAGGCAGTCGATGACCTTGTCGCCCGACACCGAGATCTCCCCGAGCGCCGGCGCCCACGCCGGGTCCGGCGCAGCGTCGAACGCGCTGGCCGCCCGGCTGGACGACCCCCAGGTCGCCAACGCCCTGGCCAGCCTGCTCGACCACGCCGACCTGCTGGCGATCCTCGTCGAGGGCCTCGACCAGCTGGTCTCCCGCAGCGAGATCATCGGCGACTCGCTGATCGCCAACATCGGCGACCTGCGCTCCACCGTCGAGAACAGCCCCGGCCTGAAGGACTCCGGGGTGAGCGTCCAGGAGCTCACCGAGTCAGCCGCCAGCCTGGCCGGCGTACTCCCCAAGGCGGCGCCGGGCATGGTGGCCGCCGTCGAGTCCGGCGCGATCGACCGGCTGCTCTCCTCCGACCTGGTGAGCCCGGAGGCCGTGGAGCAGATCGCCGTGCTGGCCCGCGGCTTCGTCCGCGGCAAGGACGACTTCGCCAGCCGCCCCGTCGAGGTCGGTGGCCCGCTGTCCCTGGTCAAGCTGCTCAAGGACCCCGACATCAACCGGGCGATCACCTACTTCGCCACCGTCGCCAAGGCGGTCGGCCAGGAGCTCGCCCACCCCCCGACCACGTCCGCCACCTCGACCCCCTCGACCGGCCAGTAAGGGAAGGACCAACCGGATGTCTTCAGTGCTGTGGTTCCAAGCCGGTGCCTGCTCGGGCAACACCATGTCGTTCCTCAACGCCGAGGAGCCCAACGTCGTCGACCTGATCGTCGACTTCGGGCTCGAGCTGCTCTGGCACCCCTCGCTGGGGATGGAGCTCGGTGAGAACGCGAAGAAGATCTTCAACGACTGCGCCTCCGGGGAGCGGCCGCTGGACATCTTCGTGCTGGAGGGCACCGTGATCCGCGGGCCCGACGGGTCCGGGCGGATGGACATGTTCGCCGACCGGCCGATGATCGAGTGGGTCACCGAGCTGGCCAACGCCGCCAGCATCGTGGTGGCGATCGGCGACTGCGCCTGCTGGGGCGGCATCCCCGCGGCCGAGCCCAACCCGAGCGACTCGACCGGGCTGCAGTTCCACAAGCGCGAGAAGGGCGGCTTCCTCGGCCCCGACTGGCGGTCCAAGGCCGGCCTGCCGGTGATCAACATCCCCGGCTGCCCCGCGCACCCCGACTGGATCACCCAGATCCTGGTGGCGCTGGCCACCGGCCGCGCCGGCGACATCGCCCTCGACGACCTGCACCGGCCGCAGACGTTCTTCAAGACGTTCACGCAGACCGGCTGCACCCGCGTGCAGTTCTTCGAGTACAAGCAGTCGACGATGTCCTTCGGCGAGGGCACCCGCACTGGCTGCCTGTTCTACGAGTTCGGCTGCCGCGGCCCGATGACCCACAGCTCCTGCAACCGGATCCTGTGGAACCGGCAGTCGTCGAAGACCCGCGCCGGCATGCCCTGCCTGGGCTGCACCGAGCCGGAGTTCCCGTTCTTCGACCTGGCTGCCGGCACCGTGTTCAAGACCCAGAAGGTCTCCGGCACGATCCCGAAGGAAGTCCCCGAGGGCGCCGACCACATCACCTACATGGCGCACGCCGCCGCCGCCCGGATCGCGGCCCCGCAGTGGGCCAAGGAGGACATGTTCGTCGTCTGACACACGGGGGCTCCGCCCCCGTGGACCCCCCACACGGGGGCTCCGCCCCCGTGGACCACCGCAACCCACCCGGCTCTCGCACCGCTCCGGCGGAAGGAATCAGCAAATGACCGCAGTGCAGAACCCCGCTTCGTCGGTGGACCTGTTCGTCTCCCCGCTCGGGCGCGTGGAGGGTGACCTGGACGTCAGGGTCACC